>CAZTKP010000048.1:0-17040 GCA_964614215.1 uncultured Spirochaetales bacterium
GTGTTTGCGACTCTCTCTTCAAAATGAACAGGTTTCGCATACTTTTCCATGTATTTTTTCATTGTTTCGCCGGGAACATCGCTAAGTTCATAGCTGTTGTCACGACCATTGATAGCAATGAAAGAATCCATCTTCTTCATTCTTAAAAGGTCAACTTCCTTCATGATGTCAAACCATTCATCATCAGCATTAAGAAGTGCCTTCCTCTGAAGTTTTGTATCGTTATAGTTAACAAAAGCTCTTCCGCCGGCTGCCTTTACTTCTTCAATAAGTGCATGAACCAGAGGGATCGGCCAGCTATCTTTAAACTCAATAAGAACGTTCTCACCTTTTTTAATCTTTGTACTGTAACCAACCAGATTCTTTGCGACTTTTGCGATTCTCGGATCTTTCATGATCTCTCCTCCAATTGTGTGAATAAAACAGGTAACAGCTGATTCTAATAACTGGATTTAGTCATGTCAAATTTAGTTACATGTAATTGACAAACCATTTCAAAGATGTAGTGTGATATCGTTTTATGGAGGAATAAGATGAAAGAAAAGACTACTATCTCAACTGAATGCTATCCCTGTATTTTTCAGCAGCTTCTGTCTATTGCAAAACTGATGGATCTTGATGAAACACAGAAAAAAACCTTTTTTGAAAAGATCATGCACTATCTTCTGGAAACTCACGGCGAAGGAATTGTTGTTCAGCATGTCATAAGAAAAGCTACCGACACAGTAATTGAAATGAAGGGTAAACCGAAAGATTTTGATCCATACAGTGAGATCAAAGCTCAGTCAAACAAAATAGCTTCTGATTTTTCACCCATGTTCAGAAAAATGATCGAAGAGTCTGATCATCCTCTTGAAACAGCCTTAAAAATTTCCTCTGCCGGAAATATTATCGACTACGGAGCTAAAGGTCATGCAGATCTTGATATTGAAAAAGAGCTTAGTTCCATCGATCAGCGTGAATTCGGGGTCTATGACTTTGAAAAACTCTATTTCTATCTTTCAAACGCTGAAATTCTACTCTACCTATGTGACAATGCAGGCGAAATAGTTCTGGACAAGATCTTTATAGAGGAAATTAAAAAAGCTTTTCCGTCACTTAAAATAATCTGTGCTGTAAGAGAAAAACCCATCATAAACGATGCTGTGCTTAAAGACGCTCTCGATATCGGACTTGATAAAGTGGCAGAAGTCATTTCTTCAGGGAGCATCTATCCGGGAACAATTCTTGAGGAAACATCCAGTAAATTCAAGCATCTATATGAAACATCAGATATTATAATCTCCAAAGGACAGGGCAATTTTGAAACACTTCTAGAGGAAGCTCCGAAGAAGTTGTTTTTCATCCTCAGGATCAAATGTGAAATGATGGCAAGACTCTCTGATGTTAAAAAAGGAGATCTCGTTCTTATGCAGGGAAAAAATTAGTTGATCGATCAATAAAAGGAGAAAAAAATGTCAGTTTTACCAAAAGAAGTTAGTACAGCATGGGACAAAAGAGAGGGAGCAATTGTATTCACGACAGTAGATGAGGATAAAATACCAAATTCTATCTATGCTACATGCGTGAGTAAATTCGATGAAGAAACAATAGTGATCGCTGACAATTATTTTCACAAAACACGAAACAATATTCTTGCAGGAAGCAAAGGCTCCATTCTCTTTATTACCGATGAGGGCAACGCTTTTCAATTAAAGGGAACCATTGAATATCATAAAGAAGGTGAAGTTTTCGATGATATGAAAAAATGGAACCCGGAAAAGCATCCAGGTCATGCTGCAACTGTACTGAAAGTGGAAGAAGTCTACTCAGGTAGTGAGAAACTTTTATAATTCAAACATAGAAACTATTTGGCTGAATCAATACGATCAGCAATATCAACGAGACTTTCCACGAGTTCTTCCAGCTTTGAAGCAGGGATATATGGAAAAAAGTTAAACCCGTATTTAAGTTTAATAAGCACATCAGTACTACCGATAACAATAGTATCAAGTTTGAAGATCCATTTAATATAAAAATCATTCATTTTTGAAATCAACTCTTGGTCATCCTGTAATCTGTCTGCAAGATCTTTATTTGCACGCCTGGTTTTAAATGTTCTGTTGAATTTCCAGTCAGATGTTTCAAAGTTTATAACTTTTTTACCGCGCCTCAAACTTGGTTTAGCCAAAGATATATCAAGACCTTCGTGCCTGGACTTAAAATCAACAGTGATCTTTGAATCCATACTATTATTGGGAATCACACAAACTCTATGACCTTTAACGCCACCAACTAACTGCCCGAATTCTTTGATATATTTTGACGGTTCATGTTTTAAACCGATTTTTTCACCGACTTTTGGAAGTTTCGTAGTTGACAGTTTACTCAGGATAGAATCGATCAGAATAGCCTTAATCATCCAAAGAAGAGCTATCGGCGAGAAATCCGAAATTACTAGTAACCCATTAAGAAAACGTTTGATCAGAAACAAAACTCCACCTCCTTCTTTAACTACAGGCTGTTAAGAAGCTGATAATACTCGCTGAGCATTGCAACAGACTTCATTGTTGCAGTAATAAGGTAATAGCTGAATATAGAAATAACAGCCGTAAGACCGATCTTCCAGCCGATAGATGTATTCGGCCGCATCCAGATCAGAGGAATAGCAAAAGGTCCGACAATAAGAACCATGGTCACTATAAAAGAAGTCTTCAAATAAACTGGAAGTTCTTCTTTTCTTTGAGTCGGGATCAGCATCGGCTCAAGGAATTCACCGCAGTGCTTACATTTTATCGCTTCATCCTGAATTTCTTCAGCACAGAATGGACATCTTTTCATTTCAAAGTTCCTCAATCAAATCTAAAAACTACAGGGAGTATATTCCTTTAAAACAAAAAGACAAATCGGAAAATGGACTACTTTATCACACTGTCTTTTGACGGTTTTTTCAGCAGATAATCAGGATCGTAAGTGAAAAGACTCCTGAAAAGCGACTTTTTTATGGCAGGATCTTTCTTATAAAGCTCTTTAAGAAGCTCCTTCACCCACTCTCTATTGTTCTTTTCACCGTATTTACAGTCATTCTCAAATGTCTTTAGGCCTGTATCTCTAGCTTCTTTTCTAATCTGATACTCATGAATATATACCATCGGACGGATAAGTCGCATTTTTCCACCGAAAAACGGATTGCTTGGATTCATTGAACCGATCTGTGAAGAAAGGAACATATTCATAAGGAGAGTCTGAATAAAATCATCCCTGTGATGTCCGAAAGCAACAACTGTTGATCCTATTTTCTCAGCAACCCTGAACAGCTCCATCCTTCTGAATCTTGAGCAGGTATAACAGGGATTTCTGCTTTCAGAGCTTTCAGTCAGATCTTTTTCAAGCGATCTTTCAGCAACATGCATCTTTATCTCAAGATCATCACAGAGTTTCCTGAGATACGCCTCCTTTTCATCATCATTTTCAAAGCCCTGCCTGACAAAACAGGCTTCAACAGAAAATTTTTCCCTTACCTTAACCTTATCTCTCGCCATAAGTCGAAGCAGCATAGAACTATCCTTTCCTCCCGAAAGAGCAACTAGAACCTTTTCACCTTCCCTGACCATGTTGTAGTCCTTAATTGCAAGCTCAAGCCTTTTATGCATGTTGAGAAAAGTTCGGGACTCTCGTATTTTCATTTTAAAGGGATCCTTTTTGTACCATTGTTTTTCAGATAAAGTTCCCTGGTGTCACTCCTGATAAGTGTAAGGTCCGTAACAATAATTTCCGGCTTGTTGTATAAATAGATTATTTCAGCATTATTAAGCAGGTTTATCCTTTCAGGGATCTTCGCTCCGTAAATATAGAAAATATCAGGCTGCCTGAAATCCGACTGAAAATGAAGAAACACCTCTTCTATCTTTTCCTCAAGCAGTTCACTATTCCCCTCGACTTTAAGGATAACAGCAACTATATCGGCCTCTACATCAGGGAAAGACGGTTTTTCTATATCGTGCATAGAAGTTTCATGTATTTTAAGATCATCCTGTTTATCTGTTTCCGTGTCATTCTCAACAGTAAGACTATACAGACCGAAAAAACACTTCACCCCACCTGAGTCCAGAGACATCCATCTGAAATCACTGCCTTTTTCTCCATGAAAGCGTTTATCGCCCAGTCCTTTGACATGCACTTCCCTATCCTTGCAGAAAGAATTCTCCAGATCTTTATTTTCAGAACCTGAAATGTCGAAAACCAGACATATTTTCCTGCGGTTAAGATCATCGATGCTGAACAGAATTAAAATAACGGCTGTCAGCAGAATAATTATCAGTGCTGTGATTACTTTTTTCATGATTGTTCCAAAAAAATGGTCGGGATGACTGGGCTCGAACCAGCGACTCCTACGTCCCGAACGTAGTACTCTACCAAACTGAGCTACATCCCGACTCAAACAGGCGAATTTATACCATTAATCTCTTAAATTTCAATTTTTTTCTTGACCCTTGTTTTTGTTAGGTGTATAGTGGTTAGAGAATCTGGTTTATGTGAGGTGTCTTATGATTTCTAAAGAGAGAAAGGAATTAACTGAAGCTCAGGAAAAATTATTTAACTCCATTGCAGAATTTATTTCTGTGAATGGATTCCCTCCCACATCAAGAGAACTTGGAAGTATTCTCGGGATAACTTCCACCAGTGTTTATGAACAACTGGAAAGACTTGAGAGCAAGGGATACATCAGAAGAAAGAAGAGAACGGCAAGATCAATTGAGATCATTAAGGAACCTCTCGCTGAAAAACCGGCTTCATCCAATGTAAAGTTAATTAAAATACCTGTCATCGGAACAATTGCGGCAGGACAGCCTATCTTCGCATACGAGAATGTCGAAGATGAGATCTATGTTGATGAAAGCAGTGTCGGCAAAGGCCGCTTCTTTGCCTTAAAGATCCGCGGTGAAAGCATGATCAATGCAGGTATCAACAACGGAGACCTTGTGATAATACGCAGACAGCCTCTAGTGGAACCGGGCGAAATTGTTGCCGCACTCCTTGACGATGAAGCAACATTGAAAAGACTCAGAATCTCAAAAGGGAGGGTTTTTCTTGATCCGGAAAACGATGATTTTGAACCTATTGAAGTAACATACAGGGAAGATTTTAAGATTCTCGGCAAACTGGTATCTACAGTTTCTATTTAATAATTACGTTTACTTACATTTTTTTCTAATTTTTTTTAATAAAATGTGACTATGTCTGTAACTGTATTTATGCGAGATCGTATTTTTTCTCTAACGCCGGGCGGAGCAGTTCTCTTTTGCTCCGTCTTTTTTTTAATCATCTTTCAAAGCTTTCTCTGCAAGAAGAGTAAGTCCATGATCTAACAGCTCTTTTTTATCACTACTGATAAACCTGTAAACACACTTTGCCTCAGTTTCTCTAAATTTCAGCAATCGATCTAACGCAGAAGAAGCGTTCCCGCTTTTAATTTCTCCAATCTCAGAAATTCTGCCGTATCTCATCATACGGATCACTTCCCTGCATTCAGAAACAATGGTTATTTTTGTATCATCTTCAAACTTAATATTTTCATGAAGATACGTACACATAATATTAAAAACTACTATCTCCGCTTCAACCGGAGACATCAAATCCTGAAATACACCGGAAGACTGATACTGTCTTCTGCCTTTACTGATCCTGTAGGCCCAGCCATAGAGTTTTCCTGTGCCCGGAACTATTCTGGTTTCAATAGTTATTTTTGACATTACGCCTCCACTTTGAATATTTTAACATAATTATAGATTTTTATCCAATATTCAGAGGTGGCGGCTTCTAGAGTCTTTTGCCCAGATGCAGTTTTTGGGAAAGAATGTTGAAAAAATTCCTGGTGGGATGAGGAATATAGATAAGCTCCTTTTCAGAGCGCTTAATTATCACTTCGTCATCAATGAGCATTCTCACCGATTTTCGTCCATCACAGTTAAGTATCCCCACCTCACACTCTTTAAGAACAACTTTAAGCTCGTTATCAGCAGGCAGAACAAGCGGTCTGTGGGTCAAGGCATGAGGAGCCATTGCATTAACAACAAAGGACTCTTCATTAGGATAAAGGATCGGTCCGTTAATTGAAAGATTGTATGCTGTCGATCCAGTCGGAGTGGCAACGATAACACCGTCACACTTATAGTTAGGAAGCTCTTCGTTATTGTATTCAATTCCGAGAGTCAGCATAGGCCCTTTCATATCTCTATGAACAAGAACCTCGTTAAGAGCAGTCGTATGAAATATTTCTCCACCTTCCCTGATGATCGAAATATCCATCATCATCCTGCGTCCTTTTTTATAATTTCCTTTGAGAATATCATCTATTACTTTCTCTTCATGAGGATCTATCTCAACCAGAAAACCAAGATGTCCGATATTTACTCCGGCTATAGGAATACTCTGCTCAAAAGCAATATGTGCAGCATCAAGAAAAGTGCCGTCTCCACCTGCCGCTATTACAAGATCATACCTGTCTTTTGTGTTATAACTTGTTACCATTTCTATATTATGTTTTTTACAGATCCGGTTGAGCAATTTCTCGAACTCTTTCTGCTCTTCCTTCCTTTTTCCGTCTTTTCTGTGGTATAGAAGCACACTGTTTATCTTATTCATATATCGTCCCTTTTAAAAGTATACTTCTTTCCACATCTGGGACACTCCGCGGTGACAGTATCATCTTTCTGGAAGAGAAAATCCTTATCATCTTCTTTCAGCCCTGAGAAAAGTCGGGATATCTTTTCACTGCTGCATCCACAGAAAAATCTAAAATTAAAGTCCTCAAGAGTTTCAAGTCTTTCCGCTATTTTACCCGGATCATCCTTAAGCTTTTGTGACACATCATTGAAAATGTCTTTTGAGCATGACGGAAAAGGTTTGAGAATGTAGAGAAAATCATCCCTGAACATCGTAAAAACATTAACTTTCTCTTCTATGCCGAAATATCTTTCCATAAGTTTTTCAATAACGTTGTCTGTTTTATGGTCAGTATCAATATCAACAAGGCTCACTCTGTTTATATTCTGTTTCCCGCTCAGCATCTGAAGAGCAACTCTTGGAGTTTTTTCATGCTTGTCAGGTTCCCATTTATGTGTCCTGCATACATATGTTCCTTCTTCTTTATTCAGAGAGGAAAATATCTTTTTCTTTTCGAAAGGAAGAGAGAACGTCCAGCCGAAGACTCCGTCCTTAGGCATAAAAGGTGCCATACCGCAAGTATAGGACAGGACTTTTTTAACATTATCAAAATCTTTCTGTTCTACTTTTTCGATTGTACTGTTGACGTAATGATCAAGATATTCACTCATGATATCTATCACAGATGCTCTGGAAATTATGTACCCGTATTTTCTGCAGATAAAAGATCTTACTTTGGGATCGTTCATGGGATCAGCGTTTTTTAAGTTTCATATTAACTTCACGATTCTCTTCAGAAGGAAGAAAACCCATGCCGCCGATCATATCATCCTTTTTGAACTCAATAATATACTTCCTTCCGTTTTCCAGCATGAGCTCTGCCGGTGTAATTTTTCCTGTATCTTCGCCATTAATATATATGGTGGCACCGGATGGCGACGAAAAGACCGAGACTTTTTCCAGCTTAACCTTATCTGTCATAGCAAAAAAGACTATCATTCCAATGATAAATGCTGCCGCAACAGCACCGATAATCGACATTTTCATCACAGAAGGCAGCGGTCCCTGTCTTTTCTTCTCAAGCTCTTCCTGCTCTTCCTTTACTCTTATCTTTTCCTTCAGATCGATCTCTTCAAGTTCTCCCAGATCGTTGAAAAGCTCGTCCATAAGATATTCCGCCTGTGCGTTCTCGATAACTTTTGTCATCTTGATAAAATGTGACGGAAAAAGCTTCTTGAGAAGAGTCTGGATGGTCTCACCGTTAGGATCAAATTCAAGCCCGTTATATATCTTCAGAAGATCTTCCCTGACATCCATTGCTGTTGCATATCTATTATCGGGATGTTTCTCCAGACATTTCATAATTATTTCGGCAAGTGCAGGATCAATATCGGGAACAATATTATTTATGGGTTCGATCGGTTCATTGAGAATAGCGTTCAGTATGGCCGCATCGTTCTCAAGATGCTTGAAAAGCGGCCTGTTGGTCAGCATTTCATAAAGTATTACGCCTACAGAAAAAACATCGCTTCTTCTATCCGTTTTCTTTTCCCTGCATTGTTCGGGAGAAAGATAACCGTACGTTCCCTGAATACTGGTAAGGCTGCCTTTCGCTTTTTTTGAATAGTTAGCATTTGCGATCCCGAAATCAACAACTTTAACCTTTCCGTCATAGCCGACAAGAATGTTGTTGGGATTCATATCAAGATGAACAATATTAAGATAGACCCCGTTCTTATCCTTAGCGTTGTGGGCATGATCCAGTCCGCTCAGAACACCGAGTATTATCTCAATGACCTGATTTACAGGAAGTGCCATTCCCTTCTGCTGAAGTTTGTTGAGTATAGATCCGAGATTCTGACCGAAAACATATTCCATCGCAATAAAGTACTGCTCCTCATATTTCCCGAAATCATAGATCTTCACAATGTTTTCATGGCTGATGTTGCAGATTATCCGGGCCTCGGCCAGGAACATCTTCACAAGAGCGGTGTTTTTTGTGAACTGCTTAAGTACCTTCTTTATAGCGATCGGCATTGAATTAACCGGCGAATTTATGTGTTTGGCCAGAAATATCTCGGCCATACCGCCGGTTGCGATCTTTGAAAGCAGTTGATAGTTGTCAAACTTTTCCAGCAATTTATCTACTCCTCTGTACTTTCTTCAACAGGATTCAGTGTCTTCATGAGGCCGATATAATCTTTTATGACCTTTTCGCTATACTCTTTTTTTATCTTTATTGCCTTGCAGTAGTTTCTCAGAAAACCTTTTACGTATATTTCTGCAGGAAGACTCCTGTATTCATCTGATTCTATAGCGTTAACAACAAAGCTCGAAATCTTTGTGCTTGAAATAATCGATTTCAGTGATATCCCTGCCTCTTCCCTTATCTGTCTTAACTTCGCACCATCAATAATATCATCGGCATACTTTTCAAAAACAACATTTATATCAACAAAATCAAGATCTTCCGCCGGCTTCTTCTTTTCAGCGTCCCTTCCGTAGACATCTTTCTTGATAAGTTTCGCCGGTCCTTTTTTGCTTCTGTTGTATCTTCTTACAACATCACTAAGAATAAAAGTTTCGGGAAACGATCCTTCAAGCGAACCGAGATGTTCATCTATTTCCATGTCGTATTCCCTTCTCAGCTCAGGATCACTCAAGGTCTTATACACGTGGTCCATAAGTGTGTTGAAAATAAACAGACCCTCATCGTCAAAAACTTCTCTAAGCATAGTGTTTTCAGAGACATAGATCCTTTTCAGTTTTTCATACTGATTGTTTATGTCCATGGTGGTACACCCTCTGTCCAGTCCCATGAGCTCGTAATATGTGAAGGGTCTAAGTTTTTCCTTTCTCATATTCCCCCTTTCTTCTGAAAAAGCTGCTGTGAAAGGTTACTTGCAATTGCATCAAGAGCCTCGACGAACTCCCCGTTTTTCTCATAGGTGACAACCGGTCTCATATTAACTATCGAGGACGTTATTACATCGGAGTAAGCAAGTTCTCCTATGAAATCCACTTCTATTCCGTAGCTGTTTCTTACTATCAGCTGATACATTGAGGCGACTTCCCTGTCTGAAGAGCTTCTGACTCCGTTATAAACTATTCCCATATTTATGTCTGAAATAATATCAGATATCTGTGTCGAATACTTCGGAGTTATTTTTGAAAGCATCAGTAGAAGATTTCTGGGCGTGAAAAGTATCTCCTTGCGTGTTCTCTTAAGGTTCTGAACAGTGAACCCTAGGTCATACTTCAACTCAAGATTCCTCAGCCTGTGGTTAAAAAGTTCCTTAAGAAAATAGTTGCTCTTCTCTATCGAAACTGGATCCGGCCCGAGAAACATTATCGAGTAGTCAACAAGTCCAATGACATCGAAAAGATCTTCGTCAACTTTTGAACCCATATCGATAAAAACAAAGTCGAACTGCCCCTGTTTAAGTTCCGTTTCCCATCTGACAAGATGGTCTGCAACCCTGTTAGTTCCTTTAAGGTCTTTTAAGTTACTGAAAAAACTAAGATTCTGATAATCACTGCTGATAAGCGGAAGTACTGAGAAATGCTCGGAAACTTCATCCGAAACAGCGTAGGAAGGAAGATTAAGATACGCATGCAGAGTTCCTCCGTTGGGAGCTGCATCCATTAAAAGGACTTTTTTACCTTTCTGGGCAAGATAAATAGCAAGATTGGCTGTAATGACAGATGTTCCACCACCGCCTTTGGGAGAATGTGTAACAACCGTTTTAACCATCTGTTCCTTCCGTTATTTTACTTTCAAACATCATAACATTTATAACGTATTTTTCCAGTTCTGCAAATTCTTCACTGTTAATTGTCCACTTTTTTACAACAAAATCCACTTTTAGAACCCCATCTTCTCCACTTTCTGCCAAATAGCGGAAAAATTTATTGTCCTCGACAAAGCTGACCTTACCTTCCACTTTGAAAGTGAATGATATTTTCTCTGAAAGATACGGCAGAACAAACGGGTAGTTTCTTTTCCCCCCTTTGACATCTTTCCCGTAAATATTTGATACTATTAATGGAAACTTCCCTTTATAAGAAAACTCCAGGATCATGGGATCAGTATGTGCACCTTCTTTTACAGTAACATCGGAAACTTCCTCTGATGCACCGTCCCCTGTCGGAAAGAAACGGCTTAAAACCTCTTCCGGAGACTTTCCTGAGGCCAGATTGAACCTTATCATAGAAGCCGATGTCCCTGAAAAGATGGCAGAAGATCTGCCACCGGACCTGAAAATAAGATCGGCAGTTCCTTTGGAATTCTCCTTAACTTCCTTAAATTCATAAGAAAGATCATTATCCTCAATTATCATTGCTTCAACCCCGACAAGGGCCCTGTTAAGACCGAAAGTTGAATCATACCCGGATGTCGGATCTACAAAAAAACCTCCCTCGGGGACCCCCTTCTGCGCCGGAATATACACCATAGCATGATCGAACTGCATTGAAGGGACCTGTTTGATGAAAGGCCCGGCATACTTTGACTTTATAAGGGCATAACTCGACCTTATGCCTGCTAAATTAAGCATCGTTTTAAGAAGAAGAGCCTTGTCCTTACAGTCTCCCGACATTCTGTCAAGAGTTACGTCCACACTTTCGGGACGAACACTAAGCTCCCCGGGATCTATGCTTCTATAACGCACATCGTTTGCAACAAAGTTCCTTAACTTCTTTATTACTGTCAACGGTGCGTCTGAACTTTTAATAACAGAGAAGGTCTTTTTCTCAACATTTTCAGTAGCTTTAGCCCCTTCCCTGATAAAATTCACCTGCCATTTTGCGAAATCATCCCAGCCGTTTATTACCGAAAACTGAAGATTGGGAATTATAAGAAAACGGTCCGGCATATTGTTCTCTTCCGGAGACAGATAGGTGTTCTTTTTACTGAACAGATAGACCTTCCCTCCATCGTCACTCTTTATTTCAGGATCATTAACTCCTTTAGAGATGTAGTAATTGAACTTCATCCCTTCAGGAATATAGATGGAAACTTCAGAATTCAGATAAAGAGTCCCGATATCACCGAAAAGCCAGAGATCACTGAATCCTTTAAGCCAGTAATCATTCTGCGCAACTGTCTGGAAACTGTAGTCTATTATATCTCCCTGAGTTAGCGTTTTAAGGTCGAGAACACCTTCTTCTGCCTTGTTAACCCTGATAACTTTACCATCACGGATTATTGAAGCATTGAGAAGTTCACCCGGATATTCTGTTTTTATAAATTCCTTTACTCCGCTTAAGGTATTCACCTTTATGACCATCCTGAAACGGGATACAATAAGGTTATGATTGACAATTCTGTAGCTTCCTTCATCAAAGATCACTGTGTAGGGTACATCAGTCTCCGTTTTGAGGTCCTTTACCATTTTAAGGACTTCCTCATCGCTTCTGCTGTGCCTATCAAAAAAATCGCTGTAATCCGTATTTCTGAACAAGTCAGCTTTTTTTGAAGCCTTACTGCTCTCCGGATACAGAAGAAATGCTTTAAGGTAATACTGCTCAGCCTTCTTTTTCTTTCCTGTTACAAAGAATATGTCCCCTTTGCCTATCAACGCAGAAAGATCGTTCCCGGACAACTTAAGTATCCGGTCATAAATATCGGAAGCTTTCTCATACTTTCCGCTTTTGAAAAAATTATCAGCCAACCTGGAAAGAAGTTTAATCCCGTCAGGATTCCTCTCTATTTTCCTTCTCAGCACCTTCTCCACTATGTTTCTCTTTTCAAGACGGCCGGCGATTTTCTCAATACTGGTCAGAAGAGGAATATGGTACGGCAGCTCCTTAAGAAGTGCCAGTCTCACCTCCAGAGCCTCATTAAAATATCCGAGGTCCTCATAAGCTCCTGCGAGATAGTAGTACGAAGCGGGATAGTCCCTGTATTTTTTAAAAATATCTCTAGACATCACCAAACCGGCCAGATAATGTTTCTCAAGACTGTATCTGTCCAGTTCAAAAAGCCCGGAATGGACATTATCTATCTCTTTCCCGTACTGTTTCTCAAAAAGGTCCAGCTCTTTTTTACGTCCTAGATAGAACAGCCACTCCTTGATTTTGAGTCTTGGCCTGATAAGATCATGTTTCTCTGCAATTTTTTTCAGATAACTTAAACCACGTTCTACGGAACGCTCTTCAAGTGCCCTTTCAGCAAGTCTATAGATAAAAGGAGGCGAAAAACTGCCCATAACGGAGCTGTATAACCCAAAGTAATCATCTGCGGAGACCTTTTCTGTATTTATCAGACCGATATACTTAAAAAAAGCTGTTTTTTCTCCAGCTTCTGTCTCAATGAATGAACAGGAACCTGTCTCTTCACCTTCTTTTCTGACTGAGACATCTGAGTTATAAAACGGAATAAAAACAGAAACTTCGCCATCACTCTCTTCATCCGGATCAAGCTCTATATCAACTCTGTGGTTACCCTCCGAAAGAAGAAAGAGGCTTTTGTTCTCTGTGAGGAAACCATCAACATATATCCTGTTTCCCATCTTTGTTTCGACTAGAACTGTGAGGTCTGTTTCTGACGGAAGAAAGAAGTATCCTGAAAGGTAGAACGTTCCATCCGTTTCAGTAAAGTAATCTTTTATGTCGATCGTGCCGTTTTTCTGAGGGATAATCTCTTTAGTCTGACCGGTACCGGAATTCTCAGGAAGAAATTTACGTCCTGTTTTTTTGTGATCGGTTTTTTGGAGTTTCAACCCTCCCGGCACAAGTATTTGGGAACCGATATCATTAAAAACGCTTTTGTTGTCCGCAGAAAGAGCCCAGTTAAGTCTTTCGCGGTCTATCAGAAGACGTACCAGTTTATCAGAGATATGCGCCGTATCTTTTTTAACAAGATCTTTTATGGACCTAAAGCTCCGGTCTATTTTATACAGGTAGGAAAGTGCAGCCATGGAAACTGCTCTGTCAGGGCCGGCAACAGCATTCATGAAAAGATCTGTTGATTCTTTATCGTTATATTTAAGGAAACTGTTCTCTCCGAGTATGAAGTTAGCGATCTGCACATCTTTTTCACTGCTTTCTTTAGTCCGGATAACTTCTCCGGCACATTTAAGACATGTAACCCAGTCAGTAAAATAAAACTCTGTGATATCGTGCTTCTTACACCTGCTGTCAACAGCGGTATCTCTCTGCTGAACATGTCCACACGAGAAAAGAAAAAGTATGGCTATACTTACTGCAATAAACTTAATTTTCATTAAAAAGCCCTTTTACTGATCTCAGACCAATATTCCCGCTGAGAACACCTTTTTCGGTTACGAGAGCATTGATAAGCTTCGCTGGAACAACATCAAAACCGAGGTGAAGCCCCGATGATCTTTCCGGAGCTATCCTCCTGCCGTTAAAATTCAAAAGCTCACTGTCACTTCTTTCCTCAATAACTATCCTGTCTCCGGAATCGATTGTCATATCAAAAGTTTCAAGCGGCATAACACCTATAAAAGGCAGTTTGTGATAAAATGCGTTAACTGCCAGAGAATAAGTCCCTATCTTATTGGCCATATCTCCATTTGCAGCAACCCTGTCAGCACCTGTGATAACAACATCAACCCCGCCATTCTTCATCATCCAGGCCGCAGTGCTGTCTGTTATTACAGTATGATCAATATTCTCTGCAGCCATCTCAAAAGCAGTAAGCCTGGCTCCCTGAAGATAGGGCCGTGTTTCATCTACCAGCACATGTTCAAGCAGCCCTCTTTTATTTAAAGATCTAACAACACCTAGAGCCGTTCCGTAACCGCAGGTCGCAAGCGCTCCGGCATTACAGTGGGTAAGAACTCTTATTTTTTTCCCGGAAAAAAGTTTCTGGAGATAGTCCGCTCCGAGATCACCCATCATTCTGTTTCTCTCAACATCTCTCAGGTGAACTTTCTCAGAGAATCTCTTAAACATTTCAAACATTTCCTGTCCAGAGTCTTCTCCCGGCGAATTGTAGAGATCCACTGTTTCATCGAGGACATTTTTAAGATTTACTGCAGTCGGTCTTGTTTCAAGCAGGGCCTTCACCACATTAGAAAAATCCACATTTTTAGAACCATTTTTAAATGCCAGAGCAATACCCGCAGAAGCTGCAGCTCCGATCAGAGGAGCTCCACGCAGGTTCATATCTTTTATCGTTTTAGCAACATCCTGCCATGAAGAACAGGTGATATATTCAATTTCATGCGGAAGTTTTATCTGATCCAGAACCAGATAGCTATCTTCTTCCCAGTAGGCGGGAACAAGAACATTTCCATTAACTTTACGCTGCACTGTCCCGGCCGGTAGAATTTGCCTCTTCTTGAGATTTAATGCAGATATCCATCTTCTTCTTCAGACCTGCTTCATCATCATTAGAATTTTTTATGACCATAAAGACTATTGCGGCAGCGGCAATAGCGGCGAGAACTGCGGCTCCGATTATGATGTGTGCCGTTTTAAGGCCCGCCATCTTCTTTACCTGTGTAACTTCGCCGTCCTCTTCATCGTGAACACTTTTTATTTTATTGCCTTTGATATCTTTTCTTAACCTTTCCTTTCTGGCCTCTTCTGCTATACGGAGATACGGAATAGGATCATATTCCTCACCTTTCTCAATGAACTCGAACTCGAACTCATCCACTTTGAACTCATCACCGTTCCTCATGTCGACAGAGTCGATCTCCATGTCATTAACGACTAACGAATACTTAGCGGAATAATCCCCCTTCACGAGGAGATAGATGTTGCCGTCAAAAATGAGTTTTGAATGAACTTCAGGGATATTATCGGAATACAGGTAAATATCAGCACTTGGATGCGAACCGATTACAGTCTCAGCACCTTTAAGAGAAAAGACTTTTCCTCCTATCGACCCTGATTTGGCAAGAATAATATCCTCCGGCGCAACGGTCTTTCCTGATTTCTCTATCGCAGCCGTCTTAAGCTTACTGTCCTCGTCCTGTTCAAGATAGATGTTGTAGTCACCTACAGTGATAACGTCACCCACAAAGATCTCAAGACGGTCATTTATCTCTCTGTCATTGACAAACGTATGGTTGTAACTGTCCCTGTCCTCAATAATTATTCTGTTATCAACGATCTCCAGCTGGAAATGATGCCTCGAGACATTTCTTTCTCCGAGAACCAGATCATTGTTCACCGCTCTTCCTGCAGCAATATAATTACCCGAGAAATCATAGACCTTCAGCTCATTCCGATCATTTTCAACAATAAGTTTTAAGACCATTTTTACCTCGTATTAAAAAAGGTTGCTTACTATTATCTATATTTTTCTAGCATTTTGTCAATTCTGTAGGCCATCTCTTTTAAATTTCTATCTCCCGCATCGGTCATCGCAAGATAATTCTTGAGTCTGGGAACAATTGTGTCAGACATTTCGTTACCGAAAACACTTTCAGCTACTTTCAAAAGAAGTTTAAGGAGTTCATCAAGATAAAGATGATAATGGCCGAACCTATACTCAACAGAGATGTAGCGCCTCTCATCAAAGAGTGCGTTCCAGTTCACAGTTCCTGTTTCACTTGAATAAGAGACCGTTGAATACAGCGGATAGTACTTTTTCTTCAGTGCATTGAAGACCGAATTGGAAACATCAAGCATCTGACTGTCGTCCAGTCTCATCTTCAGCATTTTATATATGAGCTCAAAAATATCTATATAACAGAGCACCATTGTGATTATAGGGTCATTCTGAAGAAACTGCTGCTCTCTTCTTTCCGGATTTTCGACCAATCCGGTCTTGAAGGTCTTGAAAATAATATAGGAGTCAAGAGACCTCATAGAGTTCATGTAACTCGTAAAAGCTTCAGCTGTCCTATCGACGGCGTACGATCTTGTATCCGGATGATAGTAGCTCATGTACGAAAAATCACCGTTACTGAACACGGCCGTATTCATAACGGAACCATGTTTTACACCTAAAATCCCGCTTAGTCTTTCAGCTTCGATGAAACCCACGAGCCTTTTCATATCGGTAAGTTTGTGCGGTGCAGAAAAGGTCACAGGCATCTTAAAGAAGGCCTCAAGATGCATAACAAGGTCCGGATCCTCTATCGCATTGAGATAGATATCCATATTATCCGAATCAAGTATCGAGAAAAAACTGATATTTTTCGGCAGCTGGGCACCTACAGAATTAGAAAATGCAGTAAGAGCAACCGGTTTGTTCTTCTTAAGCAGAATATAACCTGTACCGTCTTTTGTAACACAGAACACCATCCCCCCGGCAACGTTCTCAAACCTGAATGTATCATTAACGAGACTCGGAATGAAAGTACTGTCAAAACCGTTTATATAAAGCAGATTTCTTTCAAATGGAAGCAGCATTATAACACCATAAAAACTTTTTACCGCAACTTATAGCATTTATGGGTATTTTTGTAAAAT
>CAZTKP010000049.1:0-6000 GCA_964614215.1 uncultured Spirochaetales bacterium
TTACCTCTTCCAGAAAGCTTTCGTGAATATTATCAGGACAGTATAGACTTCAAGTCTTCCTACTATCATCGCAAAAGATAGAAACCACTTTACGTAATCCGGATAGAAGAAGTAGTTGTCGGTGGGTCCTATTTTTCCAAATCCCGGGCCGATATTTCCAACAGTGGCAAGTGCTGTTGTAAAGGATGTTGTTATATCAGTTCCGGCTGATGCGCATACAAGAGTTGTCAGTATCAGAATAAAAATATAGAGAAAGAAAAACGCGGAAATGGAGTAAGTCATGTCTTTTTTTATGGGTTTTCCGTCGATCCAGATGGGGAGAACCCCTTTAGGATGGACAAGGTACTTCATTTCGTTTATTCCAAGCTTAAAAAGGGCCACAAGCCTGATGACTTTTATTCCGCCGCCTGTGGAGCCGCTGCATGCACCTATGAACATAAGTGAGAACAGTGCAAGCTGAGCAAAGTAAGGCCATTTTTCAAAGTCAGCCGTTCCGTAGCCTGTTGTTGTTATGATCGATGCCACCTGAAATGATGCGTATCTGAAAGCTTTGGATAATGTGCCGTAAGTATTCTGATAAAGATTGATGGTAACTGCGGCGGTAGCTATCCCGACGATAAGCAGATAGACTTTAAGTTCCGTATTTTTGAAAACGCTGACCACTTTACCCGTAATGAGTCTGTAATGCAGCGTGAAGTTAACTCCTGCAAGGATCATAAAAACAGTTATAACGCCATCCACATAGGCAGAATCATAGTGACCGACAGATGCGTTTTTGGGAGAAAATCCTCCTGTTGCAAGTGTTCCGAAGGTGTGAGTGAGTGAATCGAAGAGGTCCATTCCGCCTAAATAAAGCAGTCCTGTTTCAAGAAAGGTCATTCCCAGATAGATGAACCACAGAACTTTTGCTGTCTGAGCAATTCTGGGGGTTATTTTGTCAACAGAGGGGCCCGGAGCCTCAGCTTTGAGTAACTGCAGTCCTCCGATTCCAAGAACAGGGAGTATTGCGACAGTAAGAACGACGATCCCCATTCCGCCGAGCCAGTGTGTGAGACTTCGCCAGAAAAGCATGGACCTTGAAACAGACTCAATTGCTGTTAGTATTGTTGCTCCTGTTGTTGTAAATCCTGATGCTGTTTCAAAAAAAGCGTCGGTGTAAGTTGGTATTGCTCCGGAAATATAGAAAGGTAAAGCTCCCAGTGCTGATGAGAATGTCCATCCAAGCACGACCATGAGAAAACCTTCTCTTGTGGAAAGCCGGTTTATCTTCCACTTCATACTTATAAAGAAAACTATCCCGGTAACAGTGAACGTTGCGGCAATAATACTGAAAAAGACCAGAGCGTCTTTTGTTTCATCATTAGCAACGGCAATTCCCGCCGGTATTATCATAAAGGATGCAACAATTGCGACAAGAACAGAAAGCGGTCTTGAAAGTGCTTTGATATTCATCAGTTACCTGAGAAAAGTGATTCTATTTTTGATGCTGAAGAGCTTTTATAGACAACAACGAGATGGTCTCCTCTCATTATTCTGTATTTTCCGTCAGGAACTATTGATCCCAGACCCCGGGTTGCTGCCGCAACGATGCTGTCTTTGGGCATTTTAATTTCCTGAAGAGTTTTTCCGTTCACCTTGCAGTTTTCAGGAATAATAAACTCAATCGCTTCGGCATCACCTTCAAAAAGGCTGTAAAAGGTCTTTATCTGTCCCTTTCTGATGAACTTGAGGATAGCATCAACGGCACTTCGTTTCGGACTTACCGTAACGTCAACACCGAGCTTTTTCGCAATTGAGATATAGTTGGGTTTATTGACGGTGGCTACAGCCCTTTTTATTCCGATGCTTTTTGAATAGAGAGATGTAAGAACGTTGAGTTCCTGGTTTTCAGTAACAGTTACGATCAGGTCATAGTTCCCGAGGTTCTCTTCCTCAAAGATCTTCTCATCACGCACATCGCCGTTTAGAACAAGAACTTCAGGGAATATCTTTGATATTTCCTTTGCCTCTTCATAGTCACTTACAACAATGGTCATATCCATCTTTTTCTGAACAAGAGTTCTCATGAGATTTCTTGCAACACGGGTTGTGCCTACGATGAGGGCTTTTTCGACTTCAAATACTTTTTCTCCCTCTTTGGAAAGAATGTGGTTCATTGTTTCGTTATCTGCCACGATGTAGATATTATCTCCTTCCTTAACGACAGTATCGCCTGAAGGTATTATGTCTTCGCTATCTCTTTTTATAAAAGCTGCGACGAACTTTCTTTTTATTTCGCTTTTTATTCTGCTTAGTTTTTTCCCTGCAAAAATGGAATTCTTTCCTACAATATTTCCTCTTACCGTAATATCCATTCCCTGAAAGGTGAGAACATCGGTTGCAGCGCCTTTGTCAATAATTTCAGCAAGTTGCTTCGCAGCTTCGATCTCAGGGTTGATGATATAGTCGGCTCCCAGAAAAGGTCTTCCCTGCACTTCAGCGTGTGAATAGTCGAGATTTCTAACTCTGGCGATCTTTCTTATATCGGCTATTGTTGAAGCGACAGAACAGGAAATGAGGTTGACCTCATCACTTTCAGTAACGGCAATAAAATAGTCTCCATCCTCAATATTTATGTCTTTAAGGGTCTGAATAGAGTTTACTTCGCTGTTGATTACTATGCAGTCAAGATCGTTTTCAAGGAATTTGGCTCTGACAGGATTTTTTTCAATTATGACAACGTCTTTCCCGGCTTTTATAAGATGCCGCGCGACATCGTAACCAACTGAACCTGCTCCGGCAATTATAAATTTCATAGTACCTCAAAAAAGAAACAAATGGCTGACTTCATATTAGGTAAGGTCCCGATATTGTCAATTTTTGTATTTTTGTTTGATAGATGTACTAAATATAAGTAAAATATCGATGTTCAATAATTTCGGAGGACGCTGTGAAAAGAACCGTATTTATCATTGCGGCAGTTTTGCTTACAAGTATTTATGTTTCAGGAGTAACTTTAAACGTTGAGATTCCCGAATCTTCTTCTTTTTCCAAAGTATCGGTGGATAAGGTGGAGTTCAGGCCTGAAAAAAAGGTTTTATCAGTATATACAACTATTCCAAAAGAATGGACGGATAAACTGGATCCTCTGGTTCTTGAGAATCTCAGTAGGTATTATCTTAGTTTTTTTAGAGAAAAGATCCCGTTTAAAGCTCTTGTGATAATGGCAAGAAACAGTGCGAATGAAAACTATAGGTCTCTTGATGGTTTTTTGCCGGAACTACCGCCTGTGCCTAAGAAAGAGGGTGAAGGGGTTATTGATAAGAAAAGTCTTGTACCTGAAAAAGGATACGGAAACGTGGAAGGATTTCTTTCAGGAAAAACTGTATTTTTAAGTCCGGGACACGGATGGTATTACAGTGATACCATTGATCAGTGGACGACTCAAAGAGGTGTGACTAACGGAATAAGAGAAGATGATTCAAATGCCGAGATCGTGAGCTATTTTCTTCTTCCCTACATTCAGAATGCAGGAGCTCTTGTGTTTTCTGCCAGAGAAACTGACAGGGCTGAAGATATGATAATTATTGATGAAGCTGACGGAGACATTTATCCTGAAAACGGAACTTATGAAGAAGGGGGGATCTGGACTGATACAACTTCCGGAGAAGGTTACGGAAGAACCACTTTTCCAATTGAGGTCGGTGACAATGTTCTTAAAACAGGTATTTACAGATACGCAACTGTCGGGACAAGCTCATGGGCAAGGTGGACTGCAAATTTTAAAAGCAGCGGTTACAGGCACGTCTATGTGACTTATAAAACTTATACTGACAGAGCACAGGAAGCAGTTTACACAGTCAATCATTCCGGTGGCAGCACTGATGTTAAGGTTAATCAGCAGCATCACGGAAGTACCTGGGTTGATCTTGGCAGATTTTATTTCGAAGAGGGAATGTCGGCAGAAAAAGGATCTGTTGAGCTGAATATCGACGATAATTCTTCGGCAGATGCAATAATAATTGCCGATGCTGTAAAATTTGGTGGTGGTATGGGAGTTTTATCAAGATCAGATGAATTGTCAGAAAAACCAAGATGGGAAGAAGCTGCCAAAGTAAACATACAGCTTCTTGGAGCTCCGGAAAGTGTCTATCAGACTTCAGCTGCTGATAATACTTCCGATGTAAGTGCAAGAAGCCGCTGGGCTGCATGGGAGAACGAGGCTGATTTTGATGACTCTGTCTATCTTTCCTGGCATTCCAATGCAACTACAAATGGAAGTGTAAGGGGATTATCCACATATATTTACGGACCGAATAGTGTTGATGGTCAGTATCTTACCGAATATGCTGTGGAAGGAAGCGTTTCAATGGGCGAGAAGGTTCACGCAAGAGTTCTCTCTGCGGTTCAGGCTCTCTATGATTCCGAGTGGGATGAGATCGGAAGCGGTAACTACAGCGCATTTTTTGGAGAGCTCAACCCGTCGTACAACAGTGAGATGCCGGCCTGTCTGATCGAGCTTGCGTTCCATGATAATATCTATGATGCAGCAATGCTGAAAGATCCAAAGTTCAGGGATATCGCCGCAAGAGCTGCGTATCAGGGAATAGTTGATTATTTTGCCGACAGAGATGAGGTTGAACCTGTTTATCTGCCGTCGCCTCCGGAAAAAATAACGGCAGTAACTGATGCTGACGGAAATGTAACTGTTTCATGGGTTGCAGCTGAAACTGATGAAAATTTTCATACAGGTCATCCGGCGACAGGTTTCATCGTTTACAAAAGTGATAACGGTTACGGTTTTGATAATGGCGTGGATGTCGGAAACGTTACAGAATACACTTTTTCAGGTCTTGAATTAGGTGAAAAGATCTTTTTCAGAGTAGTCGCATATAACGACGGCGGAATCTCTTTTCCAAGTGCTGTAACAGGTGCTGTCCCTCAGAAAAACGGGGCACAGATACTTGTTGTGGATGGATTTGAAAGAATTGACAGATTTACTCCGAGATTCGCTGTGGGAGATAGCGCAAGCAATAGGTATATGCTTGAATATATTAATAGTTTTAATTATGTTGTTAAATATGCTGAAGTTTTGGAGCAGCTTGGATTTTCCATGGATAGTATTAGAAAGGACAGTTTCACGGATACAGATATTTCTACTTATGATCACATTATCTGGTTTAGTGGTGAACAGTCCACGGATCCCGGAACTTTCCTGATAGATGAACAGGCAAAAGTTTCCCAGTATCTCAGTGACGGCGGAACGATGTTCATCAGTGGTTCTGAGATAGGATGGGACCTTGTAGGAAGAGGGTCAACCGAGGATATTGCTTTTTTCAATGAAGTTCTCAATATTGATTATATTGATGATTCATCGTTGCTGTATACATTTTCAGGAACGGGTGATTTCTCCGGAATATCCGGTTATTTTGATGACGGAACCTATATTTACCAGGCAAACTATCCTGATGTGATAGAGCCTTATGCAGATGGCGGCGAAACAGTCCTTTTTTATGACGAGGCTGAGACTCTAGGTGCCGGAGTGATAACTCTGGGAACAAGGAAGGTGGCGTTTCTGGGATTTCCGTTTGAGACAATACTTGATATGAATGTAAAGACACAACTTATGACCAAGGTTCTTGAAAAGTTTGAGCTTGAGCCTTGGGAAGTGCCGGATGAGGAAGTGTCTGACGACTCCGACGAGTCTGAAGTGGATGACGACTCTGACGACTCTGACCAGTCCGACGAGTCTGAAGTGTCTGACGACTCCGACCAGTCCGACGTGTCCGACCAGTCTGAAGTGTCTGACCAGTCCGAAGTGTCCGACGACTCCGACCAGTCCGAATTGTCCGACGACTCCGACCAGTCCGACCAGTCCGAAGTGTCCGACGACTCCGACCAGTCCGAATTGTCCGACCAGTCCGACCCGTCTGACCAGTCCGACCAGTCCGAATTGTCCGACGACTCCGACGAGTCCCAGTCCGATAGTGGTTGCGGGTGTGTTTTAATTAGTTTGTAATT
>CAZTKP010000049.1:6100-14364 GCA_964614215.1 uncultured Spirochaetales bacterium
CCGACGAGTCCCAGTCCGATAGTGGTTGCGGGTGTGTTTTAATTAGTTTGTAATTTTTTTTGAGGATAGTGATGAAGTTTTTAAAAACTGCAGGAAAGATTTTGGCAATTTTAGCTGTTTTCGTTCTTTTTGCAGGCTGTGATTCTTTAAGCAAAGAGGGTGGATCTTTTTCTGTGAAATTTCTATGGCCGGAAGATGGTAAGCCGGATTTCAGTGAAGGTTACTATGTCTGGATCGAGATGCAGGAATGGATCGATGGAGATGTTGAGAACACAAAAGTTCATCTTAAGGAAGGTCCTGTTGCTTTCAGCTTGGAAGGGAAGGCTTCTTTTCAGTTAAAAGATCTCTCTTATGGAAAGAACAGAGTCATTCTTGTTGAGGTCAGAAAATCGGAAAGTGAGTTGGATAGAACTCTTTACTATGGTGTTTCAAAACTGTTTGATCTTGAACCTCAGAAAGATACTGCTGTTTCAGTTGAAATGAATATGACTGCAACTCCGGGGACTGAGGGCGGTAAATCTAATTTCACAATTTCAGTTGTTAAAGACGGAGAGCCTGTTGACAAGGTTGCTCAGCAGAGTGTAGGGGTAAGGATAAACAAGGCGATTGGAGATAAAGTCGTTTTTTCAAACAGGCTTGAACTTCTCGATGTTCAGGTTAACGATCTTGAAAGAGACTATACCGGTGCGGAAGTTATTGATTTCTCAACTTTAAATGAGCAGTCTGACGGAAGTTTCCAGTACGATGGATGGGATATTCTTGAAGGCCGCAGTAATAATGAGCAGTCTGATGGCGAGAAAGTCATTTACGCGAAAATAATTGATGAGAACGGCTACAGGAGTGAAATGGCATATACAAGCGTAGTTCTTGACACTGCGGCTCCGGAGGTGATCAATGTTGCGGTCTCTCCTTCAGGGACTCCCGGAATGGCGAATATCGGCACTGATATTATTGTAAGATTTATGCTTTCAGAGCCAGTCGAAGAATTTAGTTTTGACGGCAAAGGTCTTGAATTTACTGACAGTTCAAGCGGTGAGAATAAGATATTCACCTACAGTGTTACAGACAGCGATGAGGACGGTACTACTTATGATTTCAAGGTGTCTGCGAAGGATGAGGCGGGAAATGAATTGACGGACTTCGCTTTGGGAAGTGTTAAGATAGACAGTACTATCCCTGAGATAGTTTCATTTTCTGTTTCAAAGGACAAAGTCAGGATGGGCGAAGAGTTCTCGGTCGAGATCGAAGTTTCCGAAGAACTTAAATCAATTGTTGTGCTTGTCGGTGCAAAATCAATTTCAGAGAAATGTAAGCTTAAGGCTGATTCTCAAGTCAGCTATATTTGTAAACATACGGCAAACGTGGACGGCGATGAAGGTGACGGGGTCAAACAGTTGGCTGTTCAGATCGTAGATCTTGCTGATAATCCTAACTCTCAGACTTTAAAGGAAGATTCAGTGCCGGTCACCATAGAGTATGACATAACGGCTCCTATTCTTGCCAGCGGTGTGATCCTTCCTCCTGTGGTCAACAAGTCGAGTGAGACAGTGTCAGCAAAGTTCTCTTTTGTTGAAAAGGTCAGTTTCACTCATGAACATATTACAATTACTCCTGAAACAGACCTGGTGTTTGACTGCGGAGACCTTTCAGAGCCGAAAGCGAGTTATGAATGTACGGCGGCATTTAATGATGAAGATGAA
Source organism: uncultured Spirochaetales bacterium (assembly GCA_964614215.1). Taxonomy (GTDB): domain Bacteria; phylum UBP6; class UBA1177; order UBA1177; family UBA1177; genus CAZTKP01. The sequence goes on from CAZTKP010000049.1 coordinate 7,801, forward strand.
AGGGTTGCTGACTACGTTTTCAGCATCAGTGTTGAAGATGAAGTCGGGAATGCAAGTGAAAATGTGGAGATAGGAACGATCTCTGTTGACAGATCCTCTCCGTATCTTACTGAGCAGAGTATCAGTCCTCAGTCTCTTAAAATGGGAGAATCCTTCACAGTAACTTTTAAAGTGAGCGAGGAACTGATGGCTTTTCCTGTTGTAAGGGTGGGAGAAAAAATAATCCCTGAAAGCAGCTGTGGCTATAGTTCCACGACTGGGGAATATTCCTGCAGTCACCAGGCAAACATAGACGGCGATGAAAGTGACGGGATCAAGGCGATCTCTGCCTACATTGTTGATAAGGCGGGCAATGCTTCCACCGAGATATTTGACGACAGTGTCAGTTACGATGCTACGGCCCCTGTTCTGATAAGTCCTGTCGTGATTCCGGGGCAGATGTTAAACTCATATAATGACGGATTTCAGGTTCGTTTCAGTTTCAGTGAGAAGGTGAAGTCCGATGATAGCTTTGTGTTCTCAGTTGTTACTGAAAGTGGAGATGAAATGGTCAATGACTTCATCTGCGGAAGTTCAACTGGAGATGATCAGACCTTTTCGTGTATAAAGGTTTTCGGAGAAGGTGATGAAAGTGTCGGTTCCTACACTTTTTATGTCGATGCCTACGATCTTAGCGGCAACAGACTGCCGCAGGACGGAACTTTGAACAAAGTTACAACGATACTTGTTGACAGGAAGATCCCTGAAGTTGAGATCACTGATATTTCTCCTGCACAGGTTAATTCCGGAACAGAATCCGTCGATGTTACTTTTACGATCAATGAATCTGTCGGAGTGAACGATCCTGTTGCAAGACTGGGAAGTAATATTGAAAGAACCAGTCCGTACAGTGTGAACGGTGACAGGACGGAGTTTGTATACAGATTTAATTCAGCAGATCTTCAGAGAGCATATGACGGAGCACAGAGGATCTATGTGGAAGCGGAGGATACTTACGGGAATATCGGCACGTCAGACACACCTTCGGTACAGGTTGACAGAACTCTTCCTACAGTCGTTAACTCCACTTTGAGTCATGAAAGAGCAAAAAAAGATGACGAAATAATAGTTACAGTAACTTTTTCCGAGAAAATGGAAGGGGGAACGGTTAAGCTGGAAGATGACGGATTGGGCTTTACTTACGATTCAGATGCATCTTCTGAACAGATCTATGTTTACAGATACAGAGTTGTCGAATCGGATGCCGGAGCGAGAGAAAAAAGTTATGCTGTGACAATAGTTGGTGACGATCTTTATGGCAACAGGGTGAATCCTGTTCAGGATATAGGTACAGTTGAGCTTGATCTTACTCCGCCAGCATCAACAATAACTGATTTTACTCTTACTACATCGACAAGTTCATTTTATGATATAGGAGGGCTTCCCGCTGCTTCACAGTATCAGCCGGATGTGGAATTTTCTTTTACGATCTCCAATCTGGAGAGTTCTCTGCTTCCTGATGTGTCGGTCGGATATGAACCTGCTTCAACTTTGGGTTGCACTTCTCCTGATGGAAAGATTTATGAGTGTACAGGGACATATCACATAAGCGGGGGAGAAAGTGAGGGAACAAAGATAATCGGGATCTACATAAGTGATGATGCAGGAAATATTGCGGAGCATTATCCGGGGGCTGTTGTTTTTGATTTTACAGGACCTCAACTGGTAAGTACTCTCATTACAAGACAGCCTGATTATTCTCCTGCAAGAGATTCTTACAATAAAATTCAGTATTTCAGTCCCAAAGATCCGTTTACTGACAGTGATGTTTCACTTCATCTTACAATGTATGCTGATGAGCAGATAAACCCTGACAGCGATGTAATTCTTGACGGTCTTCCATGCCTGAAAGAGCCACTCGTAGTTGGAGACACAGCTGTTTCAGGCAATTCTGTAAGTTATAACAGAAATGTTGAAGAATGCTCAGGAACATATACACCCTTTGTCCAGTGGAGCGACATGCTTGGAAATGAAAGTACAAGAACTTCCGACTGGTCAGCTTCTGTTGTTGTTGACTATCCTGATCCGCTTAATATTGACCGCTCACAGATGCTTTTTACAAGGAAACCGTTAGGTTCTATAGCTGAAGGGAGCAATCCGTTTTATTCTGTCTCATGCAGTCATTGTGTCAGATCCGATGACATAGAACATGTTCTTCTCTATACGGAAACGGGTCTGCTTGCCGGTAGTGGTGCAGTTCTACCCAACAACTCTTTTTATACTAGTGACCTTGTTGGGGGCGATGTTCCTTTTATTTATGTGAATCCTGTCTCTTTTTCGGGAAATAAAATTCCTGTAGAGACTGCCGGCGGTGACCCTCTTGATATTCCTTCAATCCTTGATCCGGTTCCTAACGTTGTCTGGACAATGAATCTAAATGAGAAGACTGTTGGAATGTCATGGCCTAATCCATCATCTTTTTATAACGAGAAGGTTGAGACGGGTGTTCTTCCCGCAGTTGCACAGTCTAGTCTGTATGTCGAAAAAAGGAATGCTGTTAATCCCGGGAACTTTTCGGATGATCCCTATGATCAGTATAAATTTTTCCATGCGGGTTACGCGTATGCCTTTAATTCATTTAAGAATGAGCTGACAGTTTTCGGCGGAACAGCTTTTGTTGAGATCCCCGGAGAATCTCATTATTACTCTGATCTTGCAGTATGGGACGGATCAAGATGGTCAATTCCTGATATTGAGGGAATGAAACCTGAGAGTCGAACACAGGCCTCAATGGTGTTTGAGGAATCACGAAATCAGTATCTTCTTTTCGGAGGAGGAAAATATTCAGTTTCCTGGGAATATTTCAGTGATACTTGGGTATTTGACGGGCAGTTCTGGACAAGGTTGATGCTGGCAGGGCCTTCTGCAAGAATGAGAGCGGCGATGGCTTATGATCCTAAGCGGAAAGTTACGGTGCTTATTGGTGGTGCTGAGAATTCGACGCCTGTTGCAGACACATCGACATGGGAATTTGACGGTGAAACTTGGAAAAATCCGGCGATCACTGATCCTGAGTCGGATGGAAATCCAGCTGCCGGCTATGGTAATATGGTCTATCATCCCATCATGAAAAAAATGATCTATCATAACGGATATAACGGTCATACATGGGCCTATGATGGAGAAAGCTGGGAACTTCTTAATAGCACAGGGCCGGTAGCTGCAGGTTCAAAAATGGTCTATGAACATGTTAACAGGAGCATCTTGCTTTACGGAGGGAATGACGGCGGTGTTTATCTGTCGAACGCCTATAGGTTTGATGGTCAGAACTGGACGGGTTTAGGAACAGTTGATGATCTTTCAGGTCATGTTATGTGGTACTCTCATACAGATAAAACAACTTATGTTACAGCCGGAATTTACGGAGATTTCACCTATCCTGAGGAGTTGCGCAAACTTTCTTTTGGCGAAGAAACAAAAGAATCTCCTTATATCGACATGATGTCCAGAGTAGCAATGTGTTATGATACGGATTCAGATAAGATCTATTACTTCGGAGGAGAAAAGTACAACCGGGCTGCATCGACATGGAGTGATTCGAGGTCTTTCGGAACTATTGACGGAAAGCTGAAAACAGTCATTCCCTTCTCGACAGGACCTTCCGCCATGAAAAACCATGACATGATCTATCATCCGGAATTAGGTGCCGTAATGGTGATCGATGATAACGACCTATGGGCATATGACGGCTCATCATGGTCGATACATGACTCAAGTTTCCCGGGAGATTATGATAACTATAAAATGATATACGACCCGATACGGAGAGAGATTCTTGTTGTTCTGATAAAGCCTCCTAAAGAGGGCGTAGGGGAAGTTCAGACATGGACGTATGACGGTATGGTATGGACTGAAGAAACAAGTGCTGCTCAGCCTTATGTCAGTCATGATAACGGTGTCGCTCTGACATATCTGTCAACAACTTCCAAAGTCTATGCTTTCGCTTTTTCGCCGTTGATGCCTGTAACTTTGCAGTGGAACGGTTCTTCATGGTCAAGTGTCAGCATTACAGATCCCGAGTTTGACGGTTCACCGGATAGATCCGATTATGCGGTTTTTGTTACTTCAAAAGACAATACGCTTGCGATCCTGATAAATAGAAACAGCGATACGGGACAGCTTGAGTTCTGGAGATTTAACGGTTCATCCTATTCAAAACTTGATTTCAGTGAAGTGACGACAAGATATGCTTTCGATGCTGTTTATTCACCGAAAGATGACGGTGTCTATATGCTCGGTGGAAAGAAATATAATGATGAAAATGCAGTGTCTGTTGAAGACTGGTATTTTATAAAGATCCCGAGACAGGTTGTTCCGGAACAGAGATATGAAATTCCATTAAGTTATGCTTACATCCCCGAAAATTCGGTAATTCAGAAGATAGATGTAGAGTGGATAGGGGGTGGAACAACATTCTGTAATTCAGCAGATGTTAATGGCTTCATACTTGATACATGGATATATGGCGGCTGGGAGAGCACGCTTTACAGCACAGGTTCCTATGATGAGCACAGCACAGCGAAAATGAGCATAAAAGATCCTGATGTTCTTGATCTTATGCCGTCCTCTATTGACCAGTCTATCCGTTTTAAGGTTTCTCCGATACTGATAGATGGATTATCCGAGAATATCCCGGAAGTAGCTACCTCCGCAGTTGAAGTGGACATTTATTATAACATCGAAGGTAGTCGGAAGGAAATCCCTTTTATTTCTGAAAAGTACTATTTCCCTGATACACCAATGACATGGCAGAATGCCAGAGATTTCTGTCTGGATATGGGATATGACCTGGTAATGATAGACAGTGAAACAGAGAAGGACCTCATCGTTAATTCAGATAAATATGATGATCAGGAAGAATACTGGATAGGTATTTATGACATCTTTGAGGAAGATGATTGGAGAAAAGTTGATGGAACAGCATTCTGGATAGGGGGATATAAAGGAGAGTCTGTAAATGAAGAGTATTCAAACTGGAGTTCCAAAGTCCCTCAGAGTTCAACTAGTTATAACTGCGGCTATATGGGGAAAGGGGCAGAATGGATCGATGATGACTGCGGTGTTTCAAGGAAGTTCATCTGTGAATTTATGATCTCGCCCTATGTAATTTCAACCGACACAAAAACATGGGGCTTAGCTTCAGATAGGTGTATAGCGCTGGATCTGAGTCTTGCAAAGATAGACGGCGCCATTGAGCAGGCTGATATTTTTAGCAGAATGTCAGGTAAGACAGATGTCTGGATAGGTTATTCAGATGAAGCTGTTGAAGGCGACTGGCGATGGATGTCAGGGTTGCTTGGATGGCAGGGAACATCCACGGGAACTTCTTTTTACTATAACAACTGGAGTGATAACTATCCATCTTCATCTTCCAACTGGGATCATGCCTATATGGAGATGACAGACGGAGGAAAATGGAGAAACACACTTAACGGATACTCTAAAAGATACATTTGCAAAAAGGACACTTCGGAGCAGGTCTGTTATCTTAATGGTGGAAGCTGTTCGGAAAACAGTGAGTGCTGTAGTGAGCTTTGCTCGGATAATTTCGGGGATTGTGTGAGCTGTCTTGAAAACGGAGACTCGACCTGTACGGAACCTTCTGACTGCTGTGATAATGTCTGCAACACGGGAACCGATACCTGTGTAAGTTGTCTCAATGCCGGTGAATATACCTGTTCAAGCTACAAAGACTGTTGTGATAAAGATCTGAGCTGTACTTCAGGGAAATGCTGTAAAGGTTTCGGTCTTACCTGTTCATCGCACTCCGAATGCTGCACAAGTATGGCCTGCGGATACGGAAATGAGTGCAGAAAAACTCTGGGAGTTTTCTGTAAGTTCGACAATGAATGCTTCACCAATGTATGTACCAGTTCAAAATGTTCATGTAACGCTGTAACCAAAGCCTGCTCGGACAACAATGAATGCTGCTCGCTCAACTGTTTCAAAGGAACCTGTCAGTGTGCTGAAACTTCAGGAAGATGTTTGACTGATGGTGACTGCTGTAGCGGAAACTGCGCCAGGGGAATTTGTAAATAGTCAGCAGTTTGACAAACATTTAAAAATCCTTTAACATCTTTGCGAGCGAATTAACGACAGTGAGGGAAAAATGAAAGTAATAATTATTCCTGCTCTTTTATTTCTTTTTTTATTAAGTTGTTCAAACACGAAAAGTACAACTGAAGGTAATGATGCAGATTATTTTATAAATGATTCTAATCAGAGCGGTAATGACAGTCAGCTGCCAAGCAACGATGACGACAACACTACGGATAACAGTCAGGCCGATGAAACAGATCCTGATGCAATGACGGACGATGATTCAGAAAATAACGATGAAAACGCAACTGATAATGAAGATCCTGACAGTGACACTGGCTATGTCCCTGAAAAAATCTGTGAGCCGGGTGAAAAAGAGTGCAGTGATGATGAAAAAAAGATTTACACTTGTAAGGAAGACGGACTTGAATGGATGGGTGAAGAGTGTGAGCCTAACTATTATTGCGACAGCTCATCTTTGCAGTG
>CAZTKP010000049.1:14464-16291 GCA_964614215.1 uncultured Spirochaetales bacterium
GAACTGAAGATTGTTTATTCGATTAACGGTTCAGATGATAAACTTTATGAAATTGATCGTGACACAGGTCATGCTTCCTATCTTGTTGATCTTATTGATGAAAACGGAGATCCATTTAATTTCGGATCTGTAGGTATTGAGCTTCACCCGCTCAATGGTGAGATATATGCATGTTCAGGTGTAGCTGCGGAACTTCTTCATATAGATCCGGCTACAGGAGTTGTTACAAAAATCGGCACAGGAATGGGTCACGAAAAAACAGACTGTGATAACCTCGGTGCTCCCTGGAAAAACGTAATAAAGAAGCAGTGACTAACTGCGAAGTCTTTTTGAAAGAAGGATGAGATCTCTAATTCCCTGTTCGCCTTTAGCTTCAAGCCATTTATCGAATATTCTGCCGTCTGAAGCTATCTGGGCGATGTTCGCAAGTGTCTGAAGATGGAAGGTTCTCTTTTTTATGCTTCCTGCAATGGCAAAGATAATTTTTACGGGTTCAGTGTTGTCTGAGCATGGGAAAGTGATTCCCTTCTTTGCTCTTACGACTACCATGTCAAAATTGTCACAGTCTTCCATTACAATGTGTGGAATAGCAATTCCGGGAATGATCGCCGTGCTGCACTGTTTTTCTCTTTCTCTAAATAGATTCAAAAGCTTATCCTGACTCAGGCAAAGTCTTTGAGAAAGAGCTTGAGCAATGATATTAAAGAGTTCGTCCGCTTCCATGTTCTCATCGATATCAAGAATAGGACAGTGGGAAACCATTTTATCGAAGTTATCCATTACTATGCTGTCGCGCTCTCTTATCACCTGTCTTAGCTCAGACTCAAGGTGACCTGACACGATCTTTTTGGATGTGATCTTTTCAATTAGATGCATCAGGGCATACTCCTGAGTAATACCTTTTCTTCCATAAAACCAGTAGATGATGAAGCTGAAAGTAAGAAGTCCCAGAATAATAAGGTAAGCTTCGTGACCCATTTCAAGAATTATATATGAAAAACCCAGGATGCCTGCGATCTGCGGAATAGGGTAGTAGGGTGTTTTAAAAATGGGGTGATAGTTCTGCACATCACTTTCCCGCATGATAATGACGCACAGACAGGAAAGAATGTATCCAGATATCATGACGAGTGAAGTTGCTTCGACAAGAACATCAAGTTTCGCAAAAAGTGCCGCGGATATAAAAAGACCTGTCACAACTATTGCCCAGTGAGGAGTTTCAAATTTCCTGTTGGTTCTGTTCAGGAACTGTGGAGCAAGATCATCTCTGCTCATTGCAAAAAGGTATCGTGAAGCTGCCATTATTCCTGCATTTGCTGTTGAGACAAAGGCAAGGATCGCGGCAATCCCGATCGCCCAGACTCCCGGTTTGCCTAGAAAAGTGCCGGCACTGTCAACAATGGGTGTAAGAGATGAGGAAAGTTTGTCTGCTTCCATTGTACCGACAGCTATAAATACCATCAGGGCGTAAAATGAGATCACAACAAAAAGTGAGAGGATCATTCCCAGAGGTATGTTTTTCCCCGGGTTTTTAACTTCCTCTGCAACACCTGAAATTTTCAGCAGACCGCCGTAGGATGTGAATACAAACCCTGCTGTAAAAATTATTCCTGTAGTTCCTTTAAAACTGAATGGTTCAAAATTATCAACATTTACATTGGGCAGTCCGGTAACTACAAAAAAGCCCATTATTGCAAGAAGTCCTAATACAAAAACAACTTGAAATCCTCCGGCATGTTTTGTCCCGAAAAGATTTATCACCACGAAGATAAAGCATAGAACAAGTCCTGTGACCTGAAAAGGAATGTCAAAGAAAAGGTCTGTAAA
>CAZTKP010000050.1:0-16289 GCA_964614215.1 uncultured Spirochaetales bacterium
CCCGCTGGTGCCCAGGTAGCTCAGTCGGTAGAGCAGGGGACTGAAAATCCCCGTGTGGGCAGTTCGATTCTGTCCCTGGGCACCAATCTCCCTTTTATTCAGAAAAATTCTAAATTTTCGATTCAAAATTGACAGACAAACTGTTTTCTGGTGAACTGTCCTGACATTTTAGGAGTAGAAATTGAAATACTTTGTTTTTGCACTTACTCTTTTTGCAGTTCTCAACATCAACGCAAAAAAACTGACAGACACCTACGATGAGGTTGATGAGAAGGCTCGTAAAACAAAGGTTGCAGAGGTCATAAAGATCAAGGAACCTGAAAAGACCGAAAAAAAGAACGGTTTTCTCATAATCCCTATGATCTACTACACTCCTGAAACAAGTTTAGCCTTCGGCGGCAGCTTCATGTACTACTATCGCCTTAAAAATCAGACACTTGAGAACAGACCATCCTACTTTGAAACACATGTTATCTACACTCTCAACAACCAGATAATCGGAGTCGCAAATAAGGAAAACTACTTCCTCAAAGAACGGCTTCACCTTTATGAACGACTTGAAATAACAAAGTATCCTGATGTATTCTACGGCTTGGGCAACGACAATCCTGACGGACTGAAAGAGGATTTCACATCTTTCTATACACTCTTTGATCTCAATGCTGAATTTGCAACATTTGACAGGCTACTTGTCGGACTCAGTTACAATCTTTCCTACTTCAAAATGTATGACAAGGAAGATGTTGTCCGCTCTGAAAACCGTTTCGGTGAAATAATGGATATCCCGGCGAGACTTAGCAACGGCACCATTCCCGGAGCTGACGGAGGACTTTACAGCGGTCTCGGGATCTTTCTCCGTTATGATTCCCGCGATAAGTACACTTATCCTTCAAACGGCAACTTCTCCACATTTAAAATTCTCGGATATCATAAATATCTCGGATCAGAAGCGGACTTCCTGCAACTTGACCTTGATTTCAGGCACTATATTGAACTTTTCAACGATGTTATACTTGCGCTGCAGTTCAAAATGGAATTCAACTTCGGAGACGTCCCTTTCACAATGATGCCCGAAGTCGGCGGTGCCGAAATGCTCAGAGGTTATCCTGAAGGAAGATACCGCGACAGAAATGCACTTTTTTTTCAGACAGAACTACGCTTTCCCCTCTACTGGCGTTTCGGCTGGGTAGTATTTTTCAGCTTCGGGGACGTCTTTGACAAAACTGAAGATCTCACTGGCGACCTGCTCAAATACTCCGGAGGAATAGGCCTTAGATTTACTGTTGACAAACAGGAAAGAATAAACGTCAGAGCAGACTTCGGAATGACCCCTGAGGGCGGGAATATCTACTTTTTCATGCTTGAAGCTTTTTAACTGCCTTGACTTCTTAAGCATTCTAATTAAAATTTAGTTGTTTTAGACTTATCTTTATAAACGAGGATATCATGATTATTAAAAAAACAGCTTTTTCAGCTTTTTTAGTACTTTCGATCTTCATTCTGTCGTGTGATTCAAATTCCACTCCCATTATCGTGGATTCAGGAAACAGCAATCTTAACGACTCGGATGAATTTCCTGATGTAGTGAACGACAAAGATCTGCCGACTGACGACAACGATCAGGGTAATACTGGCAATACCGGAAATACCGGAAATACTGGAAACACTGGTGACACTGGAAACACTGGTGACACTGGAAATACCGGAGACACTGGAAATACTGGAGACACTGGAAATACCGGAGATACTGGAAATACAGGCGATACAGGAAACACTGGTGACACAGGAAATACTGGAAACACTGGTGACACTGGAAATACCGGAGATACTGGTGACACTGGAGATACCGGAAACACAGGAAACAGCGGTGTGATCTGCGCTCCGGAAGAAAAACAGTCATGCTATACCGGGCCTGCAGGAACTGAAGGTGTCGGGATCTGTGTTGCCGGAGAAAAAACGTGCAGTGCAGATGGAAAAAGCTGGAGTAAATGCATAGGAGAAGTTCTTCCTGAACCTTACGAGATCTGCGGAAGTGACAATGACGATGATAACTGCAACAATGAAGTTGATGAAGGTTGCGTCTGTACTCCGGGAGACACTCAGGATTGTTATACAGGGCCTACCGGAACTGAAGGTGTCGGTCTATGCGAAGGTGGAACTCAGGAATGTTTCCCAAGCGGCCTTGGTTGGGGAAACTGCACAGACGAAGTTCTTCCTGTTGCAGAATTGGATGGACTTTGTTCTGACGGAGACGACAATGACTGTGACGGATTTTCCGACAACGGTATCGATCAGGACACGGATTCATGGACAACATGCGGAGGCGACTGCTGTGACAATGAATCTATCTGTCTCAACCCCGGCATAGTTAATCCCGGAGCAGTTGAGTTCGAAGGTGATACTATCGATAATGACTGTAACGGATCCACCGACGAAGCCAGAGCGGGATGTTCATCAGGAACAAAATTCTCATCCACAGCGGCGATGGACCTTCTTAAGGCAATGGATATCTGTCAGGTACACGATCCTGTAAAGAACACCTGGGGTATCGTCGGAACTCCGACACTCACAAGAGCAAGCGGTTCGGGTGCTGTTGACAACAGACAGATCGCAGTAATGACCCAGTTCGGAACAAATTCATCGAATACTCCCATTTTCGGTAACAACTTTGCATCAATGTCATCAGGAAGGGCAAGAGATGGAAACGATCCTGATGCCACGACAACATACACTTATGAATATGCTGACGGAAATCCTCCGGCTGATTTCACTTCGCCTCATGGCGGTCTGCCGAAAACTAACCCAAGCTGTCCAAGCGGTTCAGGCGCAAATGACTCAGTTATGCTTACAGTACAGCTTAAAGTTCCTACAAACGCCAATTCATTTTCTTTTGATTTCAGATTCTTCTCACAGGAATATTTAGAATACACATGTTCTGAATACAATGATTTTTTTGTCACAATGCTTTATACGACCTGGACTCCGGGGACTGGAGAAACTGATATACCCGCAGACAAGAACATAAGTTTTGATTCATCGGGCAACTACATTAGTGTAAACACAAGTCAGTTCTTCACTGTCTGTGATGCAAAATCGGGATATTCATGCCCGGACGGAACAGCCGCACTTTCAGGCACAGGATACGATTCGGAAGTCTGCACAGAAGAATCCTGGGGCGACTGTGTGGAATATAAGCATATGGCAGGCGCAACACGCTGGCTTACCACAACTGCTCCCGCTGTACCGGGAGAAACAATAACTCTCCGTTTTGCCATATGGGATACATCTGACAATGAACTTGACTCTCTTGTGCTTCTTGACAATTTCAGATGGCATGCAGAAGGATCAGGCGGAGCTGTTACATTTGCATGCTGGGATCTCAACAAGAACGGCGTATGCGACCTTGCAACAGAAGACCTCAGTGGTGATGGAGAATGTAGCGAAAGAGACTGTCAGGAAGAATAATTAAGGTCTTACTCTTCTAGCCATTTCAACGAATCGGTGATTGTAAAGAATTCCTGAAGAAACTATAACATGAACAAGTAGTAGAATTTTCAGCATCCACTCTTTTTTTACAAAAATAACAACCGTTATAAAAAGTGAATACAGAAAAGAATGAGGAATCATTAAAATCCTGTCAGCTATCTCAGGTCTTTTAAGAAAAAACTGAAATCCTGTAAAAAAAGAAACGAATAGAAATGAAAAAACAAGTTGCCTTGACCGATTTCCTTTAAAAAATAGTTTTATTTCTTCAGAAAAAAGAATTCCCGCTGTAAAAAGAGCGGCAAAAAAGAACAGAAAGGAAAAGAAATTCTGAACTCTCATTCCGGAACTAACAAAAAAAAGAACACGCTCGGGCTTATGAGGAGCTATGAGCACCGTGCCTGCAAGTATCATGAGTGAAAGATAGCAGGACATCCCCATTATGAGACTTCTGACGACCTTCCTCGAAATAAAATAGGAAAATGCACTTATACCTATAACGATAACGATAAGCTCGCCTGCAATTGCCTGATTTCTTTCAGAAAATATCATAAATGTAAAAATATCCCTGAAATAAATATCCAGCTCTTTTATGCTTATGTAGTTGAGCTTGATTCTGGAAGTATTCCCAAAAACCATAAAGTAAAGCATTGGAATCAATATCACGGGACTGAAGAAAGCCATCCACCATGTTCTTTTAGGAGGCATTTTCAGGATGTATTTGAAATTAAGCAGAAACAGAAAGAACACAAAAAGAAACCAGTAATGATGATGAAAGATAAGGTTCTGAGGATCTCCAAAATTTGCAAAATGCGCCTCGGTGAAAAATCTGACCGTTGTGATACTTAAAAAGAAAAGATACGCAATTAAGTACCTCTTATTATCAGCGTCGTGTTTCATCTTTCCTCCGGGACCTTTTTAATAACGCTAGCGAACTGAAAAAATAAATCAAGAAATGCCTCTCTTACAGGCGTTTTTTTTGACTTGAAAGTGCTTTTCTGGTATTACTAGACTGACGTGTCAGTTTATTTTCGTGTTGGAGGGCGAAATAATGTTAAAAATCAAGGTGTTAGCCAAACAAGTTCCGGACACAGCCAATATTACCGGAAATGCCATGAAAGACGACGGAACTGTGAACAGAGCGGTTCTTCCGGCAGTATTTAACCCTGAAGATCTCAATGCTTTAGAGCTTGCTCTTTCAATAAAGGATAAGATTCCTGAAAGCGAAGTAACTGTTATCACAATGGGACCGCCCAAGGCTGTTGAAATACTGAGGCATTCACTTTTCATGGGTGCGGACAAGGTCTATCTCATCAGTGACAGAAAATATGCGGGAGCTGATACTCTTGCAACTTCATACGTGCTTTCAGAAGCGATAAACAAGCTTGGCGGAGCGGACATCGTTCTTGCCGGAAGGCAGGCAATTGACGGAGATACCGCTCAGGTCGGCCCTCAGGTTGCGGAAAAGCTTGATTTCAATCAGATCACCTACGTTTCAGGAGTAAGAGAGATCAACGGAGACTCTGTTGTTGTTGAACGCGACGGAGAATATCAGACTGAGATAATTAAAGCGAAGCTTCCCGTTCTTATGACCGTGACTGATGCTGTAAACTCTCCACGTTATCCTAACGCTTCAAGAATGCTGAGATACTTTAAAAGCGATGTCGCCTCTGAAATTCCTGAAAATGAACTTGATCTGGCGGAAAAAAGCGGCAGGATCATTCCTCTGGTCACGAACGACATGCTCGAGCTTGAGCCTGAAAGATGCGGACTTAAGGGAAGCCCCACAAAGGTTCACAACATCAAGAGCATCACTCTTACAGGCGGTGACCTGCAGATTTACGGTGCCGAGAACGAAGGCATTAAGGCGCTTATCCGCGACATCATGAAAGATTACGTTGAGGTGTAGATCATGAAAGCACTTGTATTCATAGAAAAAAATAATCAGACAGGAACACTGAGACCTGTTTCACTTGAACTTGCATGGAAGGCACATACCCTTGTTGAGCCTTTTAACGGTGAGGTTATAGGTATTTTTGCGGGAGACGACCTTCCTACAGATCATGAGGAACTTTTCAGTTACGGTATTGACAGAGTTCTCTATTACAAAAATGCTGCTCTTGGCAACCTTCAGTCAACGGCAATGAAACACATTCTCACAGGAATGATAAGGAAAGAAAATGCCGACATAGTTCTTTTCGGCGCCACTCACACAGGAAGAGATGTTGCTCCTCTTGTTGCATCGAATCTCAAGACAGGGCTTACCGCAGACTGTACACAGCTAATTATTGACGACTACAAGGATAAGGGAAATATCCTTTTCCAGATCAGACCCGCTTTCGGCGGAAACATCCTCGCTACGATCATTACTCCTGACCACAGGCCGATGATGGCTACAGTCCGTGAAGGCGTTATGCTTCTTCCTGAAGAGGCTCATAAAAAGCCTGCAAAACTTGAAGAGTTCACGATGGATTTTGACAACTCATGGATAAGGAACGAATTTCTTGAAATAGTTCCAAAGATCTCAAAGGTCAATCTTGCCGGAGCCAACATCATCGTTTCAGGCGGTGCAGGAGTCGGTTCAAAAGAGAACTTCAGACTTCTTGAACAGCTGGCATCGGTTCTCGGCGGCGAGGTCGGAGCAAGCAGAGCAGCTGTTGACTTCGGATTTATCGAGAAAGATCATCAGGTTGGTCAGACAGGTTCGGTAGTAAGACCTAAACTTTACATCGCATGCGGAATTTCAGGATCCATTCAGCACAGAGCCGGAATGGAGGAATCCAAAAAGATAATTGCGATAAACAAGGATCCGAACGCACCTATCTTCGATGTCGCACACATGGGTATCGTCGGTGATCTTAAAGAGATCATTCCTGTAATGATCAAATATCTGAGGGAGGAATAAATGGCCGGATTTTATACAGAAAACAGAGAATTCTTTCTTAAACAGCTTAATATGGACGAGATCATTAAGGATCTTGAGAATAACTTCGAGGAAATTTCCGGAAACGCTCCCGCCAGCCTTGAAGAGGCGCATCACTGGTACAAGATGGTTCTTGACAATGCAGGAAAGATCAGCGAGGAGTTCATAGCTCCGAGAGCCGAGGATGTTGACGCACAGGGTGCATGTCACTGCAATAGCACAACTGTAAAATGGGCTCACGGAACTAAGGAAAATATGGATGTTCTTGCAAGGGCCGGATACATGGGAGGAACACTTCCCAGAAAGTACGGCGGACTTAACATGCCTGTCACGGTCAACAACATTATCGTTGAAATGATCTCTCAGGCAGATGCAAGTCTTATGAACCTTGTCGGACTTCAGGATATCGCTGTAACTCTTTACAAGTTTGGAAACGAAGAGCAGAAAGACAGAGTTCTTCCAAAGTTCTGCACAGGCGAAGTGAGCGGATCAATGGCTCTAACGGAACCTGATGCAGGAAGTGATCTTCAGGCAGTTATGCTCAAGGCTTTTGAAGAAGAAGGAAAGTGGTATCTTGACGGTGTTAAGAGATTCATCACCAACGGCTGCGGAGATGTTTCACTCGTTCTTGCAAGAAGTGAGGACGGCACAAAGGACGGTCGCGGACTTTCAATGTTCCTTTACGAAAGATACCGTGATGACAACATGATAATCAGAAGGATCGAGAATAAACTCGGCATCCACGGATCACCGACCTGCGAGCTTCAGTTCAACAAGGCTGAGTGCGAACTTGTAGGAAAGAGAAGATTCGGACTTATCAAGTACGTCATGAGTCTCATGAACGGAGCAAGACTTGCAGTTTCAGCTCAGGCCATGGGTATTGCCCAGGCAGCCTATGAAGAAGCTGTTAAATATGCAAACGAAAGAGAGCAGTTCGGTAAGGCGATAGTGCACTTCCCCGCTGTTTATCAGATGCTTGCAGACATGAGAGCGGAGATAGAGACTTCAAGACTTCTTCTCTACCACACATCTTTAGCTGTTGACTATATGGATATGTATGAGAGAAAGGCAGAAAAAGGTGAAAGCGTAAGAGCCGAGCTTAAGAAATGGACAGCAAAGGCCGATTTTCTTACTCCTCTTGCAAAGTTCACGACCACAGAAATGGCCAACAAGGCGGCTTACGATGCTATTCAGATCCACGGCGGTGTCGGATTCATGAAGGACTTCCCTGTTGAAAGACTTGCAAGAGACGCAAGGATAACAAATATCTATGAAGGAACAACTCAGCTTCAGGTCGTAGCGGCAATGCCTAGGATCACAAGCGGACTTTTCAGAGATATGGTTCATGAGCTCCTTGAAGAAGAAAAAGCTCAGTCTCCTGAGATCTCAGAGAAGATCTTTGCAGAAATTGAAAAGCTCATGGCTCTCGTTGAAACAGTGAAAGGCGTTGAAAACAAGGAACTCATTGATTACTGCGGAAACTACATCGTCGAAGCAGCTTCGATCCTCTACAGAATGGCGCTTTTTGTACCGATCGTGAGAAAACATGAGGAAAAGAAGGACCTCTTTGACTTCTACGCATCAAAATCTTTCAACAGAACAAGCTACCTTCTTTCAATGATCGAAACTTTCACAAAGAACTACTCAGATAGTCCTGATTCACTAAAAAATCCTTTTGTAAAGGAATAATTAAATCAGAATCCTAAGAACCTATTGAAAAATCAGCTTTTTTTAATAAAATTCTAGTATTGGATTTTGAGAACAAAATTACAGAGGACTCTCTGAATTGAAAAAGCTTGCCGTTAATTTCACACTCACTTTTTTTACTATCTGTCTTTATTTCTTATTTCTTTATATATCGGAGTCTCTTCAATTTCCTTTTAATATCGCCTTTAGATACATTTTCACCAATTTTGCTCTCATTTTCGCCACTCTCTTTGCAGTAAAAAAATTAAACATTGGAATTCCTTTAAGATATAAGTCTCAAAAATTGAACTATATCCTTATTTTTTCCTTTCTCCTTAACATAATCACAGCAATTTTCTTTTTCTCAGATCAAAACTCTTACCAGAGCTCCACCCGAATATCAGAACTATTGACTCTTCTTATTCTTGTTCCCTTTGCTGAAGAATTGTTTTTCAGAGGTTATATCTTTTCTCTTATCAAAAAAAGCACTTCTGAATATATTGCTCTGATACTTGTTTCAGTGTTTTTTGCTCTTCTTCATATTAATGGAGAATTGTTTGTTCCGATGGCAGTCCTTTCAGTTATTTTATGCCTCATCCTTATTTTTTCCGACTCAGTTCTATGGACTGTATCATTTCACTTCCTCTGGAATCTTGCAAGTATTTTAAAAGAACAGAATAGTAATTCCATGAATGACATATTTACTGTCGTTATAATTTTTCAGATCATTCTCTTTCTATTGACCTGTATCCTGAAAAAAAAAGAAACCGGAAAAAGATTATAAGTTCTTCTTACTATTGAAAAAATGCTTTTTTTAAATAAAATTACTAAATTATAGTTACCAAAGAGCATATTGATTATCTGTGAGGTTGGATAATGCAGATTTTTTCAGCATCAGTTGAACAAATTAAAGAACAGTTCCTTCATGCGGGTTATATTTCAAGCTGTCCATGCAGCCAAAGTGATTCAGCTTTCGGCAGCAGTGAATCTGCTTTCTCAGTTATCGACTTGAAAAATGCCCTCGAACTGAAAACCACGACTGTTCTTTCTTCAGATTCATCAATTATTTCAGGTATGATCTCATTTTTTAAAAGCAGTGACTTTCTCATCATTCTCTTTGCATCTCTCTCCATCTTTTTTCTTTTTTATCTGGTCAGCATACTACTTAAAAAATTCCCGAAACTCAATCACGGAATGACAGCACTTCTAACGGTCTGCTTAATGTTTTCGTTTTTTATCTACTCTTCCTGCGGAGGATCTGACATTGACGAAACGTTGCACAAAGAAACTAATTTAAAACAAAACGAATCCATCGGTTTTAACGGAAAATTTAATTTTAAGCCGATTATCCCCGAATTCCCGAATAGTATTGATTTCAGCAAAACAACTTTCAGGGTGACTGAGTACGCTCCCGTATGCGAAAATGAACCTGACCGGGAGTATAAAAATCCTGAAAAAGCTACAGAAGCAATACTTTACGGATTCTTAGCTGATGCTTTGACTGATGAATACGGTTATTCTACATATGAAGATCAGATTAATTTCAACCAGAATATAAAAATACCGGTTAAAGATCCGACAGAAGGAATTACTTACGCCGCAAATCACGCATGCTATGACGGTTGGGGAAATGAGTTTAAATTTACAGAAATATATGAAACAGGTTATCGGAAATATAAGCACTGGATAGATGTAAGAAGCTCAGGTGCTGACAGTGTATTTTTTACTGACGATGATATAAATCTTAAAATTATACCATCTCACTTTATGGACGAATACATTGAGCAAGGAGTATTGACAACATTCTTTGTAACAAAGCACGAAGACAAAAACATCGGTCTTTTCCGAAAAGATAAATACGAATGCGATTATCAGCCGAAGAACTTAAATTTAGCTGAAACTCTGACAGATGATACTAATTTTGATGCAATGGTTCTCCCAGATAATATTGAAGAAGAGTTTGAGATTGAGAACAAAATTACCGAGAACTCTTTGCTAGTTATTTCTTTCAGGTCACGATAGTATTTAATGATCAAACCGGATTCAATTCTTCATTATCAGCCACCGGCATTTAAAAGCAGAAAAGAGGATAAAACTCTTCTCGTCTGGGATGAACCGGCTCAATGGATGGTCGTTGATAATGATTTTATAAAACTTACTGAACTAATTGACGGGAAAACAAAAACATCGGATATTATTAACAGAATCCATCCAGCTTTCTCAGTGAACACTGAAGATATTGCTAAAATATACAGAGTCCTCAGCTATCTTAAGGAGAAAGGGGTTGTTTACCTGAAAACTTCTGGACGTAAAAAAGTACAAATGAATTCTGACAGGATTTTCAATATCACTTTTAACATAACCAACAAATGTAACCTGAAATGCCCTTTCTGCTACAATCTGGGAAGAAAAACCGATGAAATAGATATCTCTTCCATTATTTCGAGACTTAAAGAGTTCAGACCTTTCATGGCTGAAGATGCATCCCTGATAATTCTTGGGGGAGAACCTTTTATAAATAAGAAAAGGCTTTTCACACTTCTTGAAAAAGCCGGGAATATTTTTTCGACACCTGTAATGATAAGCACTAACGGAACGTTTATTGACGATGATATTGCAACTGAATTGAAAAAACACAATGTGGAGATCCAGGTATCAATTGACAGCCACAAACAGGAAATCCATGACAAATACAGGGGAGAAGGAGTTTTCTCTAAAGCTGTTGAAGCTGTAAAAAAGCTTAAAAAAGCAGGTGTTTATACTATCTTGAGCATGGTTTTCAGTTCAGAGAACTATGAACAGATAGCAGACTATTTAAAAATGGCGAAAGATCTAAATGCAGATGAAGCCAGATTTATTCCATTAAGATTTATCGGAAATGGAATATCTGAAACTACTCACATTCCGGACAACTATGTAGTGTTCAGACATCTGCTCAAAATACTTGGACAACAACCTGCATATGTAAAACTTTTAAAAAGGGATTACTTTTCGATCCTTGGCAGTGTGTGCAGATTCAACTCCAACAGGATAAACTGCGGTATCGGAAGAAAAGTTCTGATGATAGATTCCGACGGATCTGTTTATCCATGTCCAAACAACACTGGGAACATATTCAATGCAGGAAATATAAAGAACTCTTCCATATCCAGAATATTCAATAAATCCAAGGTGTTTAATAAGATAAGGAAAGCCTATCATATTGAAAAATATCCTTCATGCAGAAAATGTTTTATCCGATATTGGTGTGCCGGAGACTGTAAAGGCGAGGTTTTCTCTCTCAACAACGGAAATATAAGAGCCGGATCACCGCATTGCAGCGAAATTAAAAAAACTTTTATTGAGATGCTCTGGCTGATCTCTGAACAGAAACATCCTTTTGCAAAAAACATCAATGACATTAACAGCCTGAACAGAATGATGATTTAGATATCCGTTTGATTCAATTAAAGATACTTTTGTGAAGTAGATTTTCGGTGGTTGTCGCAAATTTTGCGACAACCAGTTCATTTAAACGATTCAAATTAATTACAAAAATATAAAACAGGTCGAATTCGACCCCTTTAAAATTAGAGCTTTTTTGAAATTATTTCTTCTTAGGTTTCCTGGCCATCTATATTCACAATAATGATCCGAAACCAGATAAAAAAACAAGAGAATTTGTCAGCAAATAAAATCTAAAAAGTTATCTTTTGATATGACTTCATAAGAACTGTTTCTGTATGTTTTACTCCAAAGTTCAGGTACAGATGTTTTTTTGTTTCCCCATTTAAACTCAAAACCGTATAAAAATCCGTCTCTCTCTTCGACCAGATCTATCTCCTTTCCGCTGTATGTTCTCCAGAAATAACTATTTGTAAAAACATTTAGATAAGAATTTTTCTTTAATCTTTCCATAAAAAGAAAATTCTCCCACAGCATCCCTACATCATCTCTAAGATTTAACTGATTAAAATTATTGATCACAGCATTACGAATCCCGTTATCAATAAAGTAATACCTTGAATTTTTTGTGATCTCTTTTCTCAAATTCCTGGAAAACCCATTAACTTTCTTTATCACAAACGATTTTTCAAGAAGATCAAGATATTTTGCAACGGTATTTTTTGACATCTCAAGTTGATTCCCCAATTCCTGAAGAGAAACTTCATGACCTATCTGAAAAGCCAGCAAACGAAGCAGGTCGTAAAGTTTATCCGAATTTTTTATATTCTCCAGCTCTAAAATATCTTTAAAGAGATAGGAATCTCTCAATGTAACCAGATATTCTTTTTTCTCCTCAATATTGTCTGCTGACAAACATTCAGGATACATTCCAAAGATCATATAGTTCTCAAGAGATTCAAGTATATGCATTCCTCCAAACTGATCTTTCAATTCAAGAGCCGATAAAGGAAACAGAAAAACATTTTTATTTCTTCCTGTAAGCGGTTCTCCAATTTCAGAAGAAAGTTGAAACGAAGATGATCCGCTCGCAATTATTTTAATTCCCGGAATATGGTCAACAAGAATCTTGAGTCCTGTTCCAACATCTTTTATTTTTTGTGCCTCATCTATAAAAACAACATCATATCCTGAGAACGCACTTTTCATCTGTGCAATATTCTGAGTATTAAAAAGCTCCCTAAGCGACATATCTTCTCCTGCACCTGCATAGATCTTCCCCTCAAATTCTGACAGAAATTTTTTTACCATTGATGTTTTACCCACCCTCCTCGGGCCATATAAAACTACAACCTTCTCTGGTCTAACAATGTTATCCATCTTTTCCTGATAGAACCTTTTATACCAAACCATATCCACCTCCTCATTCTTACTCTTATAATTATCCATTTTTCAACATCCATGTCAACTCTATTGACGGTATTTTAGATAATTGCGTCACTCACATGACTCTATTTACTGAATTTCCGTCAATCTGTTGAGACAACTTCATCTGAAGTCAATCAAATAGAAAGCGTAAAAAAGAGGTGAAAATTCACTGATTTTGATAGAAGTCTAGACTTTATTTCTTCTTAGGTTTCTTCGCAGTCTTTTTCTTTGGAGCTGCTTTCTTTGCTTTAGGTTTTTTCACTTCGAGCTTTTTATGGCAGAGCCACCAGTCAAGACACTCGAATTTTCCTGCTTTGGCCTGTTTGAATCTGTCCTGAGCGGCTTCTACGCTTGTTGCGGGAGGAATGATGACATGATCTTTTCCGACTACTTCGCTGTCAGGCCACTGTGCAGGCATTGCAACTTTTTCTTTGTCAGAGATCTGCATTGCTTCAACTGATCTAAGAATTTCATCCATGTTTCTTCCAAGTTCCTGAGGATAGTAGAAAATTATCCTGATAGTTCCTGATGAATCAACGATGAAAACGGCTCTAACGGTGTTTGTTCCTTTTCCGGGATGAATAAGTCCCAGAGTTTCAGCAACTGCACCTGTGTCGGCAATGATCGGGAACTGAATTTCAACACCTACGTTCTCTTTGATCCACTCTTCCCATTTAATGTGGGCAAAAACCTGATCGACACTCATTCCGATAAGCTCACAGTTAAGCTTTTTGAATTTGTCGTATCTCTTCTGAAATGCAACGAACTCTGTTGTGCATACAGGTGTAAAATCAGCCGGATGACTGAAAAGTACGAACCACTTTCCCTTGAAATCATCGGGAAGAGTCTTAACTCCACGTGTTGTCATAACTTTCATTTTCGGGAACTTGTCACCAAGCAAAGGCATGTTTTTTTCCATGGTAGAACCTCTAAAAAAAATTAAAAAAACGAATCGGGCTTCGAATAATTATTTTAAGATATTCTACAGGAACTTCGTCTCAAACTAAAGATTTTTTTTGAGCATTTCTGAGATCTTATCCATCGTGAACGGTTTAGCGATACTATCTCTAAACCCGAACTTCTGAGGCTCGGAAATTGCAGGATCATCCGCATAGCCGCTTGCAACAAAGACTGGTACAGAGGGATTTATTTCACGGATCATTGTAACAGCTTCTCTTCCTCCCATTCCACCCGGAACTGTGAGGTCAAAAATAAAACAGGATATCATTTTTCCTTCTTCTGCTGCTTCTTTAAATTTCTTCACTGCCTCCTCGCCGGTAGCTGCCGGGATGACATCAAACCCGATGACCTGAAGCATTTCCGTAAGAATCTCACGTATAACGTCCTCATCATCCATGATAAGCACTGTTCCGTCTCCCACATATTTTGATGTGGTTATTTCGGTCACTTCTTTCTCTGCATCTATGTCCGCAGGTAAAAAGACTGTGAAAGTAGCCCCCTTCCCTTCTTCAGAGCTCACATCTATTGTCCCGTTATGCCGAGTAACGATTGAATAGCTCGTCGCAAGTCCAAGTCCGTGACCTTTAGTTTTGGTGGTAAAAAACGGGTCAAATATCAGATAAATAAGCTCTTCGGGAATTCCTTTTCCTGTATCTGCAAAATCTATTTTCACATAGTTCCCCTCTTCAAGGTTAGGGTGCTGTTCTTCAATACTCACATTTTCAGCCTTGACAGAAAGTCTTCCACCCTTTGACATTGCCTGTTTGGCATTAATAACAAGGTTATCGATGACCTGAGCCATCTGCTCTTTGTCGTAATCACACATCCACAGATCTTCAGGATGATCAAAATCACACGCAACGTTTGAACCGCTTAATGCAAACTCAACTGTCTCCTGCACAAACGGGAACAGCTTTCTCGTTTCCTTTCTGGGGGCTCCGCCTTTTGAAAAGGTCAGAAGCTGCAATGTAAGCCTTTTCGCCCTTTCGATAGTGTTAAGCGCCTTTGTCAGATAACTTGAAATTCCAGGATCTTTTGATTTTGTCTGAGCAATATCGATATAACCGAATATTCCGCCGAGAAGATTGTTGAAATCATGAGCTATTCCTCCCGCGAGAACTCCGAGAGAATCCAGCTTCGCGGTTTGCTGCATAATTTTCCCCATTTTTCTCTTTTCGGTTACATCTTCAACACTTGCAAGAAGACAGCGTTCTCCATCAATATCAATAATGTCCGCAAGAACATGACCGATCAGTTTTTCGCCAACCTTGTTTCTAAATTTCAAGTCCAGCCCGCCGATATGACCTGTTTCTGATATCTTTTTAAGGAAAACCTCCCGATCTTTATTGTTGTCCCAGACATCAAGCTCAATTGTGCTTTTTCCCAAAACCTCTTCTTTTTCGAACCCCATTATATCCTGAAACCCCTGATTAACATCAAAGATCAGTCCATCTTCAAGACGCGTAAGAATTATTGCGTAGGGAGATGAATTAAAAGCTGCGAAGAACTTCTTTTCCTGTGCCTTGATATCTCCTACGAGTCGCTGATTGACAAGAAGAACAACACTATAAGTAAACGTTACATAGATCATCTGATAGATTAAATATATAAAAGTCTGAAATAATCCCGCATGGAAATAAGTTTCTGTCACACTAACACTATAAAAAGCATCCATCATACGTATCAGACTGAGCACAACCATCAACATAAAAACAAATTTAATCAGCTTTGTAATTGCCTTTATCCCCGGATCAGCTTTATACGCTAATAGCCAGACCACCTGAAAGGACAAAACTATCATATAGATTGAAATATTATAGATCCTTATCGGCAGTGTTCGATACCAGTAGGTAAAGAACACATGAACACCAAACGCTATTAAAATATAAATGCAGTTAAATACTTTAACTTTTAGAGAAAGTTTAACCCCGCTAAACTTCGCAAAACCTGTAAGACAGAAAAACAATCCAAAGAAAATTAAAGTATTTGAAATAATTATCGAAAAGAGATCGGGGATATAGTTTCGAAGAAAGATAAGTCCGAGGGCAACAGTAAAAAAAACGAAGTACATAACAAGATAACCGAGCCCATCATACCTGTTTCTATTCTGATGCCAAAGCTTAACAACGAATAATGAGCATATCGTATTAATGAGTACACTTACAAAAACAACTGTCCGCATATCAATGTTCATAGCAAACCCCGCATCCAGACACTTCATAAACACAACAAACAAACTGTGAAATTGTATCATTTTCTGAATATTTTAGCAATATTATATTTTTAAAAATGCCAGCTTTATCGCATATTGCGATAGGAGATATTTGAGAAAAACTCGACACCTTTTAAATAATTCTGTGAAGTAGATACGGCGGAATAAATACTATCTCGAACTGATCGATTTTCTTAATTTTCACTGTTCCAT
>CAZTKP010000051.1:0-16155 GCA_964614215.1 uncultured Spirochaetales bacterium
AGATCGAAATATCGTGCAAAACGACTCTCCATAAAACCAACAGTTCTATTAAACATTTATTAGAGAAACAGTCAAGAAGTTCCGTGGGTTTTCCTAATCATAGCACTTAAATCCAAAGGTTAAAATTGACTTTTCATCAAGCATTAATTATAAAGGCGGGTGATTGTTTTAATCGGCTGTAATATCGGAGGAAAACATGGCCTACTCAAAACTCAGAGGCGCTAGAAAAAGAAAAAATAAAGAAGAGGAAAATAAGATAGCTGAACATGATGCATTTCAGGAGCAGGGTAAAAAAGTAATCGATCAGCTGCTTGCCCATCCTTATTTTATTTTCGGAACTGTTGCCGCAGTTGTTGTCGTAGTTATAGTGGGACTTGTTATTTCATCGAAAGTTAAAGAAAGCACCAACGAACTGGCATATTCTTTCGCCCAGGCCGTTGAAAAATTTGACGACCGCGATGAATCAGCTGATAAATACAGAGAATCCATAAAACTTTTTGAAGAAATTACAAAAACGCAGGCGGGTGTCAACGTTCAGACATCCTATGTCTATATCGGTAAAGCACACTACCATCTTAAGGAATTTGCTAAAGCTGCTGAGGCATTTAAAAAGGCAAGAGCTATGAACGATCTTGATCCGGAACTTCTTTTTACTGCTTATGAAGGTGAGGCTCTGTGCTACCTCGACAGAAAAGAGTTCGACAAGGCGATAGAACTTTGGAAGGAATGGCTTAACAAACCTTTCGACATCTATAAAGACCATGCTCTTTACTATATCGGATACAGTCTCGAGAAAAGCGGCAAAGAAAAAGACGCTCTCGTTTATTTCAAAAGACTTAAAGATGAATTTCCGAAAAGTATGCTCGTAAGTAAAGTGATCGACAAACTCCCGGCTGAAAAAATAGAACTCCCCAAAAAAACTGAAAAAGAAAGCTGATGAAAAAAACCGTTTTCATCATTTTTCTAATTTTTCTATTTACACCTCTGGCAGGGGAAAAACTTGTTCTGGAGTGGGCCGTTCCGCTGAAAAAGAACATTCTGACACAGTTAAACCGCAGAGAACAGGGCGGAATTACAGTTTTCGGCAAAGATCTGCTCGTTACGACAAGTACCGGTCAGATGCATCTTTTCTCTACGAAGGGAACAATTAAAAAAACTGTTACGTTTGACGGAGAATTTGTCCACAACCCTCAGGTCCTTGACGACGGTAATCTTCTGGTCACAGTTTCAAACTCGATCTTTCTCCTTAATCCTGAACTCGAGAAGATCTGGGCAACTTCAGGAAAAGCTCCCGTAGCTTCAAAGCCTTTAGTGAAAGACGACAACATCTATGCCCAGTTTCTGGATAACTCTGTCTATCTTCTTGACAGAGCAAGCGGGGAAATAAAGACAGCCTATACATACTATACAGATGAGGACATTTCTCTTCTGCGGCTTTCGGCTCCTTTCTTTTCCAAAGATAAGATCGTCGTGGGTTTTGCAAACGGCATGATCATCTACTTCATGCACAGGAAATCCTCTACGGAAGAACTTGTTCCCTACTATAAGTTCAAGACAGCAAGGTCGATGAGACTTCTTGAGAAAAAAGAGTTCTTTGATATCGTCAGCATAATTCCGTACAAGGATACAATTGTTTTTTCCAACGGAGAGAACGGAGGCATTATCGTTGAGGGAAAGATCAATAAGATAGAAAAAATGCGCAACCTCAATCTGATAAGAGAAAAGAACAGCACCATCACAGGGTATGGTGAAACAGGGATACTTAAATTCTCTGAAGACGGAAAGTTCATTGAGCAGCCTTTCAAGTCAAACGGATTTGTGACCAACTGTCTTGATATGGGCGACACAAAATTCGTAACAACGACCGGAGCCGGATCGCTTATAAATTATAATGAAGGATCTATCTATCTTCTTTCTAAAGATTACAAAGAAATTCTGTTTTCCATAATGATTCCAAATGGAATAAGCGCTTCGGCCGCTTCAGTAGGTAATAGTGTATTCATTATTTCCGATATGGGTGTAGTTTACAGATTTAATGTAATAAAATGATGGATTTTTCCTTGCAATATAAAAAAAAATGAATAAATATTTCGAGGCTGGTTTGATAAGAGTTCTAAATATATGGAGGAATGGATGAACAAATCAACTTTAATCAATGTTCTTGCAGAGAAGACCGATCTTTCAAAAAGAAATTCTGAGCAGTTTGTCAACCTGATGGTTGATGCTATGATCAGTGCAATGACCCAGGAAGATCGTATTGAGATAAGAGGTTTCGGAAGCTTTGTTATTCGTCACTACGGTGCATACGAAGGAAGAAATCCTAAAACAGGACAGACAATAAAGATCGAAGATAAGAGACTTCCTTTCTTCAAAGCAGGAAAAGATCTCCTTAATCGTATAAACAACTAAAATTCTTATAGCTGCCCGACAGTAAACAGCAGTAAACAGAATTTTACCAATTAACGGTAAATGTCCTTTAAAACCAGTTCATATTTCTCAGCAGACGCTGTAAAACTCGCCATACACAACATCAGACAAAATGACGGCAACGAGATCGTCATGGTAGGAAAAACGGATGATTCAGGCCTTATCTGTGAGATCCGGCGTGTGGCTATGGGCGACGAATCTTCTGTTCCTGCAGCCATCAAAGCTGCTGCACCTGGAGAAATACTGATACACAACCACCCATCCGGCAACGTCAGACCGAGTGCAGCGGATCTCGAGGTCGCTGCAAGAGCTGCAGAAAAAGGTGTGGGCTCATATATTGTAGACAACAACATGACCGTCGTCTTTCCCGTCGTTGAAAGAATTGAGGTCGAAGATCAGCCGACGGAAGACATCTCAAAAGAAGAAGTTCTAGATATTCTTGGACCGAAAGGCAGACTTGAGGTCAACTTTGCGGGATTCGAGTTCAGAGAACCGCAAATCGAGATGGCCCTTTCCTGTGCACAGTCCATCAATTCAGGTAATATCCTGACGGCTGAAGCCGGAACAGGAACAGGCAAGAGCTTTGCATATCTGGTTCCCCTTATCCTTTACGTTTCAAAAAACAGAGGGAAAAAAGCGGTCGTCAGCACATCTACAATAGCACTTGAAGAACAGCTTCATGACAGGGATATCCCCTTTCTGCTTGATAAGCTCGGAATTGATGATGTTTCGGTCTGTGTTCTTAAGGGAAGAAGCAACTATCTGTGCAAAAGAAAGTATTCATTTTTCAGGATAGAGAACCTGCAGGTCACGCTTGACTCCGACAACGAGGAAAAAGCCCGGACCGTCACGGAGATAGATTCGTGGATGAACGAAGTTAACGACGGAACCAAAACTACGATGAACCACGCTGTTTCTGACAGCATCTGGTCTGAGATCTGTGCTGAGGAACTCACCTGCGAGAAAAGCAAATGCAGACATTTTTCCAAATGCTACTTTTTCAGAGCAAGAAGAAAGGCTAACTTCTCATCTCTCATTCTTGTCAACCATCACCTGCTAATGGCCGATGTATCAATGAAAATGGAAGAGGAAGAAGAAGGCGGCATCCTTCCTAAGTACGATATTCTGGTCGTTGACGAGGCTCATAACCTCTTTAAAAGTGCAATGAGTTTTCTGGGAGAGACAGTTTCAACTCAGAACATTACTAAACAGCTTAAACGTCTTTTCACACCTAGAAGAAGCACCGGACTTCTGCCGAGACTTCTTGATAACTACAACGATATTGAGATAAACTCTCAGATAGAAACTGCATCCAACGGCATAGCCCGCTTTCTTCCGCTGCTTTCAAACTCCTTAAAAACTGAATTAATTGAAGCACTTGGCAACAGGAAAGAAGAGATCTACGAGCTAGACGACATTGAGCTTAGAAAAGGTTTAAATGAAATAGTCACTAACATCGTAAAACCCCTGAAAGAAATAACAAAAGCACTTGATCCTGTCATTAAGAAACTTGATAGAGAAGACAGTGAATCCCACGGACTGAAAACAGCAAAGGAAGAGCTGATCTTTTCTTTAAAGACAGATATTTCCGGCGCAGTCACAAAGCTCAAGCTGTACTGCGATTTTCTCGGGGATTTCTGCACAAATCCTGATGTTGATAAGCTCGTTTTCTGGGGCAGTAAGGGAAAGTTCGACACGGTGTCACTTAACATCACTCCGCTTGAGATCCAGAAGATCCTTGCAGAGAACATCTTTAATAAAACGACAACTGTGATCCTCACCTCTGCAACTCTCAGCACTTCAAAAAAGGCTGACGGCTTTGATTTCTTTAACAGGGAAAGCGGTCTGGCTCTGGCAGAAAGGGAGAAAGATTTTCTGAATCTTTCAAGCTGCTTTGACTATAAGGAACAGATTCGGGCCTTTGTCGCGACAGATCTTCCCGCACCGGTCTACGGTGAGGATGAATTTGAGGACCTCAGCATTGAAGCCTCGAAAAATATAGTTGAAGCTTCAAACGGCGGCGCACTTGTACTTTTCACATCGATCAGACACCGTGAACTGGCAAAAGAAGTTTTTTCCGATCTGGATTTTAAGGTTATCTCACAGGGAGAGTACGCGATATCCTCTGTCGTAAAAAAATTCCGTAACGATAAAAATGCAACTCTTCTTGCAACCGACACATTCTGGGAAGGAATTGACATGAAAGGAGACACGTTGAGAAACCTGATCCTCATAAAACTCCCCTTTAAGTTCCCAAGCCATCCTTTTGTAAAAAGATACGTCGCGAAACTGGAGCAGGAAACCGGGAAAAGCGGGTTTCTGCTATACACTCTACCAAACGCCATACTTAAGTTCAAACAAGGTTTCGGAAGACTTATAAGAACTAAGACCGATACCGGCTCTATAACCGTTTTAGATAGAAGAGTTATCGACAAAAGATACGGGAAAGACTTCATCGACGCAGCTCCTCCCGGAGTCACTTTTCAGATGCTTCCTTCAAAGAAAATAGCTGAAAAAATTAAGGAATTTAATTCAGAGAATTCTTAGCTTGTTAAATTCAGAACATGCCTTCTTTTCACCTTTTTCAAGGATCGTGTAGAGCGCTTCAAGAGCTTTGTCAAGAATTAGCGGAAGGACGATATTTTCATCATCTGTGAATTTTCCGAGAACGTGAGAAGAAACATCACCTCTATTCGGTCTGCCGACTCCGATCTTCAGTCTAAGAAAATCCTGAGAACCTATGCTGCTCTTTATTGACTTGAGACCGTTATGACCGGCAAGTCCGCCACCTTTTTTGACAGTGACAACACCGAAATCCGTCTCAATATCGTCGTAGACAGCAACAATTTCTTCAGGTTTTATTTTGAAAAAAGATGCCGCCGCCTGAACGCTCTGACCACTTTTATTCATGAAAGTATGAGGTTTTAAAAAGTAATGAGAATCACCACTGACATCGTGTTTTGTCCATTCACCTTTGAACTTGTCATTCCATAGAAGTCTCTCTTTTTCCTCAAAAAGATCCGCAAGCATAAAGCCTGCATTGTGTCTTGTCTTTGTGTATTCGTTTCCCGGATTTCCTAAAAAAACTATCAACATTACCGTCTCCATGCTAAAGCTGTTTGTTAAGCTTCTTAGCTGCTTTCTCAAGTCCGTCAAAAATTCTATCAGAAACACTTCGAGGAAAATCATTTGGAAGAATTTTTGTAACTTTATTTATAACCTCTTGAGTTTTCTCAACTAATTCAGTGATTACATCCTCAACATTGCCAACCCCGCAGTTTGCTCCTGTCGCTACCCAATGCCTTTTATGGATATCACTCCAACCGTAATGTCTGTTTTTTCCTGAAACGGCCATAGCCATTTTCAGTTTTGAAGGAGGTATTTCAGACGACTTTTTTCCCATTATCGGATAAACAGAAAGAACATCATATATGGGAGCAAGTCTGAAATCTCCTTGTTTCTCCAGAAAAATACTGAAATTTTTTGCGTGACCATCAGGAGCCGCAAGCATCCAGAAAAGTATTTGAGTTTTAAAAAAGGTGTATCTGTCTGCGGTTGAATTCCCGGATGCGAGAAGAATTTTCATTATTTCTTCAATTCCAGGGCCTCCGTCAGCTTCATATTTATTAAAAGGAGAAGTAGCTGTTGCCTGACACATATCTTCAACAGGAAATCTTAACACCCACTTCCGGTCAGTTGAAAAAAGCCTGTCGAACCTTTCTACAATCAGCACTTTCTGATCACCGAAAACTCCAATTTCGCTTTTTGCGGTTTCAATTCCGAAAGAATTCATTATCTTTCCACATAACCATTCATTTTCAACAGACAAACTTAAGTCTGCGCCGTCTATTTTACCGATAGGCAATTTAAAAATATGAGTTGTTGGAGTCGATCCTTTCGGAACTGACCATTTTCCATTATTAAGCAGTAACGCTGTTTTTTCCTGTGCCCCTGCAACAGAAATACGAAAATATTCACGATCATCTAGTCCGAAAAACCTTATCTTTGTCACGGACCTTAAAACAGATTCAACCTGCTTTTCATCAAGAGGCATTGATTTTATTGTCATCATCTCTTCAGGTTTATCACCTGCGGGGAGAAGCTGAACAGCACCGACACAATCACGACCAATCTGTGCAAGAAGATCAAAAGGCTCCGTGGAATTTGTTGAAAACCTGTTCTGAATTCTTCGTCTGATTTCAATACTATCAGGCAGAAGGTTGTCAAAATAATTTTCAACAACTGTACCTTTGTATGAAACATTTTCAGGCGCAAGCGGCAAGGAAAGGGAAAGAGGTCTTGAATTTGATGATTCCAGCCAGGAATCATAGTATCTAAACTCATGGATTCTGCCTGAAACAATAGACCAGAGACCTACAAGCTCTCCGTTCATCCACACATTTAAACTGTTTTCTTTTCCGGATCTTGCCATATCACCACCCGTCTGTCGGATTAGAGTTTTTTGTTTTCAGTACAATCTTCAAATCTAAAGCTGAAAGATATTTCATCAGACTCTCGATTGAACACCTTTCCGGATGGTTTTCCAGTGCTGAAACTGTTTTTGGAAGAAGCCCGACCTTTACCGCAGCATCTTTCTGAGTTAACTTCAGCTCCGTTCTTCTGTTTCTTAAAGTTTTGGCAAGTTGAAAATCTGTCAAAACTGCATATTCCATATTTTCCCCCATAAGGTATAATCAATCCATCTTACCCCATAAGGTATAATTTGTCAATATACCCTGGGAGGTATTTTGATTTTGATATATTTCTGTGGTCCCCACATTTTTCTTTTTTCAAATACAAAACTGAAATAACTACATAAATAATACAGGAACGTTTGTTGCTTAATTTATTAGCTGTTGTGTGTTTAGTGTTTATTTAAGTGAGGGTGGAAAATGAAAAGATTTCTAATTATCAGTCTGTTACTCTTTTTTGCTACGATCAGTGCTGCGGAGATCAGTAAGGACGTTAAAGTCAGCTACATGAAAAATATTCCGTTCATCATAAGGGGTATTGAAGTTCCGGTAAACTCCAACCTTGAACTTAAGAACTTTGTTGATCTTAAGCTTAAGGATCTTACAAAAATCGATCAAGCCAACCTGATCCCGAAGATCAATTTTTCTCAGAAGATAGGCGACATAACTTTTCACAGGATAAGTTACTCCGTTGACGGAATTCCGGTAATAGGAAGACATACCGTTCTAAAACAGAGAGACGGGAAGATCTTTTCAGTCATCAACGCTGCGGAAAATGTAGATGTTGACACGAAACCGTCAATTCCCGCTTTAAAAGCATCTCAGGTCGTCGTGCAGAATAACTACAAGGTCATTCCCGGCAAACCTGACTACCTTTCAAAGCTCGTTATCATTAAACGTTTCGGGAAATACAGACTGGCATGGAGGATAAGATTCAGACCGGAAAGTCCTAT
The DNA here is from genome assembly GCA_964614215.1 of uncultured Spirochaetales bacterium. Lineage (GTDB taxonomy): Bacteria > UBP6 > UBA1177 > UBA1177 > UBA1177 > CAZTKP01. The sequence continues at coordinate 7,853 of CAZTKP010000051.1, forward strand.
CGACGGCAGATACTACTACGTTGATGCACATTCAGGAACGAAGCTCGGTGGAGGAAACTTTGTAAGGAATGCTGATGATCCTACAAACATGGCGAAGGTATTTCTGAGCAACCCTATCCGCGATACCGAACCTGTCGAAATTGAACTCCCCTGGGTTGCAGACGACCTCAACGGAGAACTTACTTCGGCTGAAGACGAAGAAGGTATCAGAAAGATCGTTGCTGCGAACTGCCCGGATCTCGGTGACACCATTGAATACTACGGCAGCCAGCTTGATATCTGTACCGCAACTCAGATAGCAAATAAAGTTGATAACGGCAGTTTCATATATGAGGACTGGACAAAAGGTGTTGATTTTGAAAAAGACGTTGAGGACGTTTATTCAGAAGTCGCTATCTATCATCACATGTCCAGGATCTATTCGAAACTTATGAGTCTGGGTCTTGACGGCTTTAAAAATATCGGAGTCCATAAGGACAACAAACCCATCATCGGTATTGCAAATTTTCAGATGCCGACCCAGAACGGAACACTTTCTTCAATGGACAATGCTTTCTACAGCCCGCACGATCCGTACTTCTCAGAAATGTTCTTTGCTAATTTTGAACACGAGGGAGATATGCTCGTTCTAGGTCAGGGTTCAAAGGCTGACTTTGCCTACGACGGAGACGTTATTTACCATGAGTTCGGTCACGCCACAGTTGAAGGAACAGCTCAGCTTGCTTTTGCTTCAAGTCCTGACAAATACGGTTATTCCAACGAAACTATGGGTCTTGATGAAGGAATGGCCGATACTTTCTCTTTTCTTATCGCCGGAGACGCCTGCCTCGGAGAATACGTTTCTGAAGCTTACGGAGCCGCTTACGGCTACACCAAAACAGGTGATTACTACTGTCTCAGAAACGCTGAGAACGAAAATATTGTAAATGAGAATTTCACTGGTGAAAGCCATCATGACGGTCTTCCGGCAGTTAATGCACACTGGCAGCTCTATCAGGCTATTCTTGAAAAAGGAAAAACTGCCGATGACTTCCTTGCTTTTTATTTAAGTGCACTTCTTTCAGTTCCTTTCTCGGATCTCAAATATAAAAAATGGGGAGAAATACTTCTTGACACAGTTCAGGATATGGATTTTTCGGCTTTAAAGGATAAATTTGAGGAAATTCTTGATTCAAAGGGATTCTTCAATGAGATCAGAGCCAGAAATATTGAAAACAAGGCTCAATATCTTTTCAGCGGCGGAGTTGCACAGTACTACGGATCTCCTTCCGAAACGATCGAAGTTGAGATAGAAGACATGAAGATGGACGTTGCCCCAATGTATGTTCAACTTTACTACGACGTTCCTGAATGTATCGATACGATCACTATCTCCGGAATGCCTACTGACGGTCAATCAATGAACTCTTCTACCGCTCCCAAATACAGTCTGCTTGCAAGAAAAGGCGAGCCTGTTTTCTGGACAGTGGATGATATTCCATTCAGAGTTGACTATGACACATATGTTATGAGTTCTGATAATTCATGGACAGTTAAAAACCTTGAACCCGGCGAAAGATACTATTTTCAGTTCATAAACACAGGTCCTTCAGGAATGCTTTACAGCCCCAAATACACCGCATCATGGACATCCGAAGAAGAATGTATCGCTGAAAGCAGTGACGAGCAAAGTGATTCAGACATTATAGAAGAAGCTGACGAAGAAGTTAGTGATGAAACGACAGATCCTGAAGAAAAAGATAGCAAGGAATCAGGCTGCTCAGTTCTTATTTTCTAAAGATCAATTTATCAGAACAGCACTTTCAATTGTAATAGTTTCAACAGGAACATCCTCGAACATTCCGTTAGTTTCAGTTTCAACAACTCCGATTGCATCCACAACATCAAAACCTGCGGTAACTTCACCGAAAGCAGTGCACGGATACTTCTGGTCATCAAGAAAATCATCTTCACTTTCAAAATCAAGATGAGGAGCATCGCCGAGCATGATAAAGAACTGAGATGTTGCTGAATTAACGCTGCCGCGGGCCATTGAAACAACGTATTTAACATGTTTTATCTTTGTGCTTGCCTCGAATTTAATACTTTCCCTCGTTTCCCGCGGATTAAGGTCCGCATCGTAACCGCCACCCTGCGCAACAAAACCCGGAATAACACGATGAAAGATAAGTCCATCAAAGAACTCGTCAGTAACATACTGCTTGAAGTTGTCAACTGTGTTTGGAGTATCATCACCGTAAAGACCGATAGTGATATCACCCATAGATGTTTTCATCAGAACTTTATCCGTGATATTGGGCTCGTAAGCCGGCTCTTCATCAGCCACTTCCATGTCCGCATCTTCAACTTCATCGGAAAATTCCGCATCGTCTGTCATTTCTGTGTCCGTACCATTCTCATCAACGTTTTCATTGTCATTCTCACTTTTTGTGTCTGATCCGCACGACATCAGTGTTATAAAAAAAACGCTGACAACTAAAACTTTCATCACCTTTCTCATTTCCGTCCCCATCTATTTGTTTTTATTAATGAACTTATCTAACTGACTCGCGAAATTCTGTTTATCTTTATTGGAAAAAGGTGCCGAACCGCCAGTATTTACATCGGCACTTCTAAGCTCTTCCATGAAGTTTCTCATCCCCAGACGCTGCTTAATATTTTCAGCTGTGTACATGTGCCCTCTTGGACTTAGAGCAGATCCACCTTTTTCGATCACCCTGTCGGCAAGTGGAATGTCCGCCGTTATCACAAGATCACCCGCCTCAACCATATCAACGATCCTGTCATCAGCAACATCGGCACCCTGAGGAACAACAATGCTCGTTATCACCGAAGACTTGATACGCAGAAACTGATTTGCCACAAAGACCGTCTCGATCTTCAACCTTTCGGCCGTCCTGATGATTATATCCTTTATCACGATCGGACATGCATCGTTATCTACAAAGATTCTCATTTTCCCTCCGAAAAAGACATCAAAAAATATCAGAACCTGAAATAATAGTCAATTTGCTTAAGCTGGCCTCACTCCCAAACCCAAACAAGCCAAATTCTAATGTGTTTTCAATTGCTTATGCAACTTTATTTTTGACTTATAAATTCAATCTGATATTTTTCTGAGTCAGGTGTATTTTGAAACAGTTTTTATAAAAATTTAAACTGAGCAACTGTACTACTATCTAAATCAGGAGGAGCACATGCACGGTCCCGCAGCAAAACTTGAAAAGGACAATGCCTCGGCAAAAAAAACGAGCCTGGGTATCAAACTTTTTATCGTCTATGCACTCATCTATGCAGGGTTTGTTTTTATCAACACATTAAGTCCGTCAACAATGGGGATAAAGGTCTTCGCCGGTCTTAACCTTGCCGTTGTCTACGGTTTCGGTCTTATAATTCTCGCAATCGTTATGGGTATTATCTACAACAGGATGTGCACCGGTTACGAAGATACGATGAATAAGAAAGAAGAAAAAGACGGAGGTGAATCATGATATATGAAGCATCCCCTATTGCAGTATTTCTCTTTCTTTTCTTTGTCGCCTTCGTTCTCGGCATAAGCTTCTACTTTGCAAGGAAGACCAAATCAGCAGCAGGTTATTTCGCCGCCGGAGGAACTATCCACTGGGCAGTTAACGGAATAGCCTTTGCGGGCGACTATCTTTCTGCAGCATCGTTCCTTGGAATATGCGGAATGATCGCATTTTACGGATACGACGGATTTCTCTACTCCATCGGTTATCTCTCAGGATGGATCGTGGCACTTTTTGTCGTTGCCGAACCGATGAAGAGAATGGGAAAATATACTTTCACAGACGCACTTGATTCAAAGTTCAACTCAAAAGGCATTCAGCTTATCGCGGCTATCAGTACTCTCATTGTCTCCATCTGTTACCTCATCCCTCAGATGGTCGGAGCAGGCGCTCTTGTTACTCCTCTTCTGGGCTTTCCGCACTGGGTGGGAGTTACAATGGTCGGCGCGATCGTTATCTTCATCGTTGCAACCGCCGGAATGACCTCTACAACATACGTACAGTTCCTCAAAGGCGCTCTCCTCATCGTTTTTTCCACTGTGCTCTCCGTTTACCTTATGAATAACGGTATAAACCTTCAGCCGAAGGAGGATTATCATAAGTTCAAGACTGTTGAGGCTACAGTTTCAGGAGAAACGGTCACGCTTCCCGAAGACAGTGAATATGCTGTTTCAGGACAGGCAAAAGATGCTAAGAACACATTTGTAAAACTTGTAAAAGATAATGTCGGCACATGGTGGAGACTTAACGGAAATACACTTGAAGAAGCTGTATCCATCGAATCAAAAAGCGACGGCACTAAACTTTACAACGGAGAACCTAAAGAAAACGGGAACTTCTTTGCCGTCGGTCATGCCAGCAAGATAATCGTAGACGGAAAAGAAGTCGACAAGTCCGGAAGTCTCGGCCCGTTCTCTTTCCTCTCCACTATCGAACAGAGTGAGATAGTCAGATTTACCAAAACATCTTTCGAGCATGAGAACAGCAAGATCAAAGCCTGGTATCAGAATACCACAGAAGGGGCCAAGATCATGCGTCCAGGTCTTAAATTCCCCCTTGATGAAGGCTCTACCTTCATGCAGAAACTTAACTTCATCTCACTGATGCTTGCCCTTTTCTTCGGAACAGCGGCACTTCCTCATATCCTTATCCGATACTACACCGTTCCAAGCCAGAAAGATGCAAGAAAATCAACAATTGTCGCAATCGCCGCAATTGGATTTTTCTATATTCTCACCCTTTACATGGGGCTTGGTGCCATGATGAACGGAGTTCTTGATGTTGAAAGCTCCAACATGGCGGCTCCGCTGCTTGCAAAATTCTTCGGGATAGGACTTTTCTCCATTATCTCGGCCATAGCTTTTGCAACAGTTCTCGGAACTGTCAGCGGACTTATCGTTGCAGCTTCAGGAGCAGTTGCCCACGATCTTATGGACAACTTCTTCGCTATCAAAATGACCGACAAACAGAAAGTAAGGGCAGGAAAAATAGCAGCAGTTGTAGTCGGTGCTCTTGCAGTCGTTCTGGGTATAGTTTTTAAAGGAACAAATGTTTCTTTCCTCGTAGGATGGGCATTTGCTGTTGCAGCTTCAGCGAACCTTCCCGCAATTCTGATGCTTCTTTTCTGGAAGAAAACGACAGCAAAGGGAATTACCTATTCAATACTTGCCGGAATGGTCTCTGCACTAGGAATTATTCTTGTTTCACCAAGTATGTTCGAAAAGTACGGACTTGACCCGCTCTCAGCTCCGCTTGGTCTTGATAATCCGGGAATAATTTCAATTCCTATAAGTTTTATTACTCTTGTGATAGTTTCTTTAATTACTCAGAAAGATAACGACAAACTTCCGAAAGAGGAAGCTGCCGCCTAAACGATAAGTGAGCAGCTGCAGCCTGCTTCATCCTCAAACACATCATCTCCGGAATTCCCTGAATTTCCGCTGTCTCCTGAATTTCCGCTGTCCCCGTCATCAGAATCGTCTGTGGTGTCACCATCATCAGGATTTTCAGATACAGAACCATCACCGCCGCACTCCGAAAGATCGGGAGTACATGTTGAATCACACTCCGTATCATTCTTAAGCCTCAAGGGAACTGAGGTGTTCGTCTTATAAATAACACCGGAATTATCAACTATTTCTGCAATATTTACAACAACTTCATGTTTAGCAAGCATTTCTTTGGGTTTGACCTTGAAACGCACAAGGACTGTATCCTGACACTTCATTGTTGTCTTGTCACAAGGCTCCATCATATCGCTTACAAGATATGGATCGCTTAACGGAAAAACGCCTTCACCCGCATCAACTATCTGTATCCAGTCAGTTCCGTTACCGGATTCATCGAACTGAGTGGCGATCTCCGTTGTTCCCGGAACATAGTCAACTGTCGGGGGAAGAGTGTCCTTAACTTTAACACCCGCAGCAGCGTTGTCACCCCAGTTCTGGACTTTTATTGTGAAGTACATATCTCCACCAGCACAGAAACTGTCTTCTTCGGTCGAGCATGAGCAGTAACTCTTCTCTCTTCCGTCGGGAGTTTCATCATTATTGGGAATATCGAATTTAGGAGCCCTGGTATCAATACTCAGTATCATATAGTTCGTATATACACCATCCTGATTTGAAGAGACCTGAACCCAGAGATTTGTGTCTCCGTACTGAAGATGGTTTTCAAAAGTGGGATCCGTAGCCGAAAGTATAAAAGTGTCTACATCCATTGCGTATTCAAGTGAATTAGGATCAGCATTGTTGCCCACACAGGTCGGGAACTGATCTTCCCAGCCGTAAACACTTGATACCGAATTATAAATTTCCGTGTACGGAGTCCCCAGCGAATTTTGAGCCGGCGGATTACAATCGTTCATTAAAGAAACCCAGTCAGTCTGAGTTGCACCGCTAATGCTGAGAGACTCAACAGTATTATTTATCCCCGCAAGTCCCGGATCCCCCTCAAGAGTATGAAGCGTGATCTTCACATTTGCATCTGTCGGAAGCTCAAAACCTGTAACATTAATATCCGTATACTGGAACTGATAAATGTTAAGATCTGAATAAATATAGACTTTTTTCGGATTTATTTTCTCTGAGGTATAGACAAGAATTATAGACCACCCGCCTATCATTCCTGAAATTTTCATATAGTTATCAGAATCTGTGCAGTCCATACCGGTCAAGGTATAGTTTCCAAGCAGCTGTGCACCGCTATCCCTGACACCCGCTTCCGCGCTCATCGCATGAATATTTTCAAAATACTCAGTCACATCTATTCTATATGTATAGGAACCCTGGCGGAGACCGCAGTAATTTGTACCATCATAAGGGATACACTCTGAATATGACCCGATGGCATCGGTACAATCCTGTTGGGTGGAACACTGCTTAAATGGATTTCCGTAACCACTCATCAGCGGGAATTCCAGCTTTTTTCCGTCGTATGTGAAACCGTCAGACTCGTTAAGATAATGCTCAGGACCTACAACATCCATAGAATACTCTATATCGCTGTTAAGACCGTTGAAAGTAAGCGTGACCTCGTTATCCACCGGGTCATCGAACTTTTCAGGCGGCACAGCCGTCGTCCAGACAAGATATGCCGCTTCGACATGTGCATCACTGGGAATATGGTTTTGCATCAAAGTGTAAGTGCTTCCCACATTCGGGTCCATGCATGCATCTGCCTGTGGATTTCCTGCCTTATCCTGACCGTCCTCACAGTTCTGAATACAGGTCTGCTGATTCAGATTAAGAAGAAGAGACTTGAACATAACATGATAATCCCATGCTCCTTCCTCCCATTTCAACTCCTTTCCATTCATATCAACAGCAACATCAGGACCCATATGGGCAAAAACAGAAAAAGGAATAACAAGAACAAAAAGAATTTTTAGTGTCGAGCTGAACTTAAAGCCTTTCATAAACTTCCTCCACTCAAAAAATAACAAAAAAAAACTCACCGGGTGGCAGTGTGTTTAGCGGAGATTACACCCGGTGAGAGAAAACGGCCGCCGTGTTACATCCAGGAGGTCAATTAGATCAATACCATGTTTGCGGAGGTATCGTTTTGACTGGATAACGACCGATCTTTAAGGAACATTGTGTTGTCACATTATATTATAATTTTATATTATACTTGTCAAGCGAAAAAACAAACAGAGAAACATTTAATTCAACTATTTGTTTTTATTACTATATTTTAATGTCTTTCCTTACTTGCCTGACTGAGCTTCCATTATTTTCTGAAATCCAGGCATTTGACTTGTAAGTGCAGCAGTACCCATGAGCGGTTCTACGTAGTTCTTCTTAAGTTCGTCTGTAAGATGAAGAAGGTTCTCTTTGTTAAGTATCTCTATAAGAACTGAAAGCACCATTTCAGAAGCCATTCCGCTGTAAAGGGCAAAACTGAGATAAGGACTGTTGCTCCAGACACCGTGGCGAAGTTCAAGGTCATCCCTTTTCACAACGGCAAGAAGGTACTTATCTCCATCCACAACAAGGTTAAGCCAGCTGTCGGTATACACACTGAGAGTCTGCTTAGCGGCACTTTTCTTGATCATAACACAGTTTTTAAGTGAGTTGCCGTCATAACTGTTGACTACGACATTAACCTTTTTCTTTCCTTTTTTCGATGCCACATTTTCAAGATGTTCAGCTACCAGCGACAGGGCAACAGGAAAAGCGTCCACAACAATCGACTTCTTCGCGTTAAGGATCATCTCCTCAGCTCTTTCCTTAACCTGCTCTATAGAATCAAGTTTAAATACCTTAGCTCCTG
>CAZTKP010000052.1:0-2128 GCA_964614215.1 uncultured Spirochaetales bacterium
TCACAGTTTAAGTAGAACTTTTTCAAAAATATTAGTTTTGGCGGTTTTCCTTGAAGCAAGCATTTTCTCAAACGAGAAAACTTGCTTTTTTAAGAAAATCTCGTAATGTTTTCTTTTATTGGGTTATTTTCTCAAGGGAGAAAACTATGGGAGATAAGAAAATCACTGATATGGAAATGATGAGCTCTTTTTTTGGAAGAAAGTATCTTTTAAAACCGCTTTTTATTGAAGGAGTTCAAACAGATGTTTTTGTTCCGACTAATGGAAAAATAGTTGAAGCTCTTGTTTCAGCAAAGTTGCTTGATAGCAATGAGGTTTTTAATTTTGTAGTTGAAATGAAAGCATCAAACACCCCCTTAGTTGTAAAACAGGCAGTTAATCAGGTAAGAAGCCAAGCTAAATATTTTGATGATGCTGTTCCTTTAATTGCAGTTCCCTATCTTTCTCCAGAGCGACTTGAGATGCTTGAAGCAGAGGGTGTTAGTGGTGTAGATCTTTGCGGTAACGGCTACATTAATGTTCCAAACAGGATATACATTTTAAGAACAGGGCAGAGAAATCTTTATCCCTCCTCACGTCCTTTAAACAATCCTTATTGGGGCCGTTCAGCTATGATAGGCAGACTTTTCCTTGTCAGGAATAATTTTAAAACTCTAAGTGAATTGTGGAAAGTTTTAAAAGATTATGGAGAAGCATTGGCGATATCACAGGTTTCAAAAGCTGTTCAGGCTCTTACAGATGACCTGGTGGTATCAAAGTCGGAAGGCAAATTGTCACTTTTCGACCCAGATAAGTTGCTTAATAAACTAGCTTTTAATTGGGGAGAAAAAGGCGGAAGGTTCGCACTCCGTAAATCCTCAGGGTTTAAATTAAAAAATGGTTTAAGTTCACTTTCAATACTTTCCAAAGATTCATCCTTACAATGGACAATTACTGGTGAGTCATCTGTTCAGAGGTATACACCATTTTCTCAGGGCGGCCCTAAAAAGGTTGTGGTTTCTAACGTTATTAATTCTCTTAAATTACTAATTGATGAAGATAATGAAGTCGAACCTGTTGATAGCTTTGCTGATGTTATTATTTATGGAACAAATGAGCCTGGGTTTTTCTTTGGAAAAGAGACCGACTCTTCCGGTGTTAACTGGGCGGGAATGGTACAGACATATATTGAGCTTGCAAACGGCGATGCTCGTCAACTGGAAGCAGCAGCTAAGATTAAGAGTAAAATATTAAAGGAGTTTAAAAGATAATGTCAGATGTTATGTGGAAAAACTTTGCTCCTTTATGGAATGATCTAAGGAAATTGAGCCACGGACTTCTTTTAACGGGAGGTTATGCACTCTTTTTAAAGCAGAAATGGTTAATAGAGAATAGGGATGTGAAAAGCGTTGTGGGTATTGAGATATGGCCTGATTCAGTTCCAAGAGCAACAAAAGACTTCGATGTAATTGTCTGTGTAAAGATTCTTGCTGATGCAACTCTAAACTCAGATGTTGCACAATTGATTGAAAAACATGAGTTCACGCCATGGACAAAGTTTTGGAAATTTAAAAAAGGTATTGGTGACGACAATCATCTTATTCTGGAGTTACATGCTTTCCCTGATAAGAATGCAAATGTGAAGGTTGAGGGGAATAGAGTGAAAGGTCGCAATGTCGGGAAAGAGGGAATTATTCATGGCAGGGAAAACCCGGAAGCTGCAGGGAGTAATATTTCTCCGTTTTCATTTAGTATAGATGGTGCTGATATTGTTGTTCCGAATGCCGTGAGTTTTGCCATTATGAAACTTACAGCCATGCGCGATCGCTGGCTCAAAACTAAAGATGAGAGCCTTAATGATGAAGAAGGGGTTTTCCATCGGACGCAGTCAATTAAGCATGCTAAAGATGTTTTCAGAGCTGTTGCCATGATGACAAATGAAGAATATAAGTTAATCCCTGAAACACTGGTTAAGATGAAAGAATATGAGGTGTTTAGAGCTGCTTCTGGTATATTTAAAGAGTTTTTCATTGATGGTGATACTCCGGGATCAACTATGGTGTCAAGTGACTGGTCCGGTGAAAATTATGATACAGTTTTGTCTTTGCTTAAATCCTGGTTTATCGAAAAGTAAAAGAGGCGTGTAAAT
>CAZTKP010000052.1:2228-15895 GCA_964614215.1 uncultured Spirochaetales bacterium
AGTTTTGTCTTTGCTTAAATCCTGGTTTATCGAAAAGTAAAAGAGGCGTGTAAATGTTAAACTTTTGTCGGTCTTAGATTTTAGAGTGAAATTTTTTCTACTTATTTGAGTCTCAGATTTCTCACGATTCCAGTTGTAACAAAAACTCCAAGCATAACGTAGCATGACGGAAGTCCGAAGTAGGAAGGACTCGGGTTTATCATGAGAAGGTGCATCGCGGAAAAATAGAGTGAACTCATTATTCCAAGCGCAAGTCCCAGATTAAACAGGAAATTTACAGCGAGTCTGTTGATGAGAAAGCTCGCGACGAGCATTAACAGAAGACTGTTTGAATAGAAGTAACTTGACGGAACTCCGAAGACTGAGGGGCAGTATCCTTTGAGCGAAAGTTCGTGCAGCACTGAATAAAGAGCGTAGATTATTCCGAGAATAACTATAAGCATTACCGCAATATCACGCGGTGTCAGTATCTTTTCCTTTACAGCCATGTCCATGTATCAACTATGCTGAACCAGAACGGAAGTGAAAGCAGCGAAATAAGTGTCGAGAAAGTGAGAATTCCACTCACAGCCTCGTTATCACACTTTATAAAATCGCAGAAAAACGGCGAGATTGCCGCTGTCGGCATTACTGATTCTATTAAAATTACCTTTTTTGTTATAGAGTCTACTTTAAAAAGGATCGATATCAGTAAAACAGCAAGAATTCCGAAGATCATGCCGACGGCCAGTCTCAGAACTGTTCCTGATACGATAGTTTTTATATGAGCTTTTTTAATTATCAGCGAAAATGAAAGTCCCACAGTAAAAAGAATGGCCGGTATTGTTATCGAAGCGAATGATTCGATGCTTTTATTAAGCCAGATAGGAACTTTTATGCCCTTAAAGTTCATGTAAAGTGCCGCAATGACTACGAGTATTGGAATCAATGCGTTGTTGTAAAGTTCTTTCAAAATGACTTTGATGGAAGATCTGTCAAACCTGCCGCCACTTAAAAGAATTGAAAGAGAAAAACCCAGAAAAAGAAAAACAGGCCAGAAAAAGACAGTGAAAAATACTGCTCTGGTAAATCCTGCATCTCCTAAAAAGTAAAAAAGCACACCCCATCCCAAGTATCCGTAGTTTCCCATAAAAGAGCCGACACAGAAAGAGTTCTGAACGAGCGGATCTTTTGAAATTATTTTTCGGAGAGTGAACACAGCCGTGGCAAAAAGAATTGAAATTATTAGGAATGCAAGTGAAGCTGGAAGAAGCTGAGACACATCCTCCACGTTTGTTTTATAGAGGTTCCTGAAAATGATAAATGGAACTGAAACTTTTACAACGAACTTTCTAAGAGTTCCGATATCCTCTTTGGAGAACATTTTCAACTGTTTGAAAAACCATCCGAGAAAGATCGGAAAGTTGATGACAAGTACAAGTTCTGTAATATGCATCGCGGCTCCTCCAGATAACTCAGACAGTCTAGACCATGAAAGATATTAGTCAAAAAAAACTTAACAGTGTTAATGAGCGTTTCAAGAACATGCGTGAGGGTTTTAGGCGGGTATTTCTTGAATTATGGTGTATTAGGACTAAACTCGGAGTAACTTTGAACGTTTGGATCAAAAGAATAATGGGAATTTTTGCTGCCGCGGTGATCTTCATAGTCTATTTTGTTATCTCAACAAAAGGTGTGGTCTATAGTCCGTTCACAGTTTTTTTCCCGTCGTATCACTACTGCTTTTTTGTCTGTGCTTTTGTAATGATCCTGTTTTTTTTGTTTAGGAATAGGGTAAACATAAAGATAAAAGCAGACAGAATATTGTTTTTTGTTCTGCCGATAACTCTTTTTCTGTGGAGTCTTATCTACGCCTGGAAGTATCTTCAGTTCGTTCCTCAGCCGGATGACGGAATTCATTATGTCTGGTTGTCTAAGCTCCTGCTGCAAGGCAGGGTGTATATGGAACTGCCTGAATTCAATGAGCATTTCCAGTGCAATTTCATTACGGTGCATGACGGTAAGTTTGTCTCTGTTTTTTTACCCGGTTTCAGTCTGGTCATGGCTCCCTTTACTGCTTTGGGTGTTCCATGGCTGCTTAATCCTATCCTTGCAGGAGTGAACACCTATCTTGTGGGAAAACATGCATTAAAACTGAGAGATATGACTGCCGCCTTTACAGCGATGATGTTGTTTGTGTTCTCATCTGTACACATTTTTCACGGAGCACTTTATTTTCCGCATCATTTCGGATTGTTTATAGTTCTGCTTTCAACTTACATTATCGTTCATGGAAAAAGCAGTACAGGAAATATTGCAATTGCCGGTGCTCTGGTTGCCTATACCCTGCTTGTAAGACCGCAGAATGCAGTCTATGTCTATGCAGGTTTTTTTGTTTATTTTATTCTTTTTAAAAAATTCCGGTCTCTGATCGTTTTTACTCTTCCGTTTCTCTTTTTTGGTGGAATTCTGATGACTTACAACTGGTTCTTTACAGGAGATCCGTTCTATTTTGTTCAGGATGCACTTTTTGATGTTATAAATCGCAGAAAACTCTGTCATCGTCCCGGTTTTGGAAAAGGTTGTTCGACTAACCACGGTGACCACCTGCCTCCCGGAGGCACGGACCTTAAGTTTCTTGCGGGGATAAATTTTCTTCGTCTTAATAGTTTTCTGACGAGAATAACTGCTCATCCCGGGCTTCTGTTTTTTATCTTTCCGGTCGTCTATAAATATCCCAGGAAGTATTTTCTTTACTATTTCCTACCGCTTTGCGCAGTTGCGTCATACTTTTTCTTTTATATTGAAGGGAACTATGCGGGACCCAGGTATCTCATGGAGACAGGAGCTCTTTTCCTTGTTGCGGCAGGTTGCGGAATTTCCTATGTTTTCGAGCTTCTCAGGAAAAACGATCTTAAACAAAAAGTTATAAAAGGTATCGTCGCAGGTTTTATAATTTCATCCGTAGTATTTTTCTCCTATCACATTTTCCCCATTTTTGTCACAAAGCCTCCGTATAAAACACCTCAAAATGTAAGGGTTAAGGAGATAATTGAAGAGAAAGGGATAAAGAACTCGATAATTATGCTGCCTTTCTGTGTATTTTTTGAGACTTATTCTCCACTTACGATCATGGATGATCCTCCTTACGACAAATATGGAAACCTGATAATGCAGTCCGTATCTCTGCCTGAGATTGTAAGTGACGTGGATAAAAACATTCTGAAATACTACAACAATTCTCAATATAAAGCTGTCTGGAAGTTTGACGAAGATAAGAAAAATCCGGGAGATTTTAAAGTAAGAAAGCTTGAATTTCTTGAAAATGATGACAAGTTCATAGTTGAATTTGAAGTGAAATCAATACCTGTTTCGGGGCTTCCTTACTTCAGTTTTCCGATCTGGTCTGATTATGTGGAAAATGAGCTTGGTTTTTTCCCTGGGAAAACCCTGCCGCTAAGGTATCTTGGACTTCTTCTGCAGTTTAGAAAAGGGCGTGAGAATTGGTATGGCTTTGAACATTCGGTAGTAAATTCAGGCGATTATCAGTTTGAGCTCGCTTATGTGGCCTCAAGTTGCGCAACAGGCTTTGACATCGAAATAAATGGTAAACAGGCTTTTACCGTTGATCCGAAAATAAATCCTGAAGAAGTCCAGAAAACTGTCTTTGAAGCCAAACTTAAAAAAGGAAGAAACAAGTTCCGCATAATCCCGAAAAAAGACGGATGCATTGTCCTTGATTATCTGGATATGGAACTAAATAACTCTCCCTAGCCCTCTCTTAAAAAAGCGAGGGAACTGAACGGCGGCTTCCCTCTTTTTGAAAGAGGGATCGAGGGAGTTATTAACTCCATCTAAATAAAACTTTGAAAGGTCTCCATGTTTTAAGTAAAATAGCGGCCTGTTGATCTTTGTTTGACGGGTGACATTTTGAAAAGGATCTATATTACATCAATTGGAATTATCAGTTCGATCGGGAACAATGTTGAGGAGACTTTGATCTCTCTGCTTGAGGGAAAGCGCGGTCAGAGGACTGCGGAGTTCGTTGACAGCGACCTTGCAAGGTTTTTTCCTCTTTGTGAGGTGAAACTGAGCAACGAGGAGCTTGCAGAGTGTGCAGGTGTTTCAAAGGACACATTCCTCACAAGATGTTCGCTGCTTGCGGCAGTTGCTGCAAAAGAGGCGGCTGATGGTGCGAAAATTAAAAAAGATGACGGCATCTCAACGGGTCTCATTGTTGGAACGACTGTCGGAGGAATGGATAGAAGTGAACTTTTCTACCGTGAATTTTCGCAGGATAGCTCAGCTGGTGACCTCAGCGATGTTAAGTGTCACGACTGCGGTGATACAGCTGCAAAAGTTTCTAAAATAATCGGAGCGGAGGACTTTGTCACGACATTGAGTACAGCATGCTCATCCTCGGCAAATTCCTTCATCACAGGAGCGAGACTTTTAAGAGCCGGTGACGTTGAAAGAATGGTCGTAGGCGGCAGTGACGCTCTGACTTTTTTTACGGCTAATGGCTTTAATTCATTGAGAATTCTTGACAGCGACCTGTGCAAGCCATTTGACGGAAACAGAAAAGGACTGAACCTTGGAGAAGCTGCCGCATTTGCAGTTTTAGAAACAGAAGAGACCCTTAAAAAGACAGGAAATACACCCATCTGTGAGCTTAAAGGTTATCACAACTGTGCCGAGGCATACCATCAGACAGCTTCGAGCCCTGAGGGTGACGGTGCATACACGGCAATGACAGGAGCACTGAAAAATGCAGGGCTGAAAATAGATGATGTCAGTTATATCAACGCTCACGGAACGGGAACAGGCAACAACGACATGTCTGAAAGCATAGCGATCAAGCGTGTTTTCGGTGAAAATGTTCCTATGCTGAGCTCAACAAAGGGACTGACTGGTCACACTCTCGGAGCAAGTGGTGCGGTTGAAGCTGTGGTCGCGGCTCTTGTCATAAGAGACAAATTTATTCCGGGAAGTGCAGGGTTTGACGATCCGATCCCGGAGTCCGGATTGATGCCGGTGAAAAAGACCGTCAGGGAAGCTAAGGTCAGTATCGTAATGTCAAATTCCTTCGGTTTCGGAGGAAATAACACTTCGTTAATTTTTTCAAGGTGAACTATGGAACTGTACATTACCGGAAAAGGGGCCGTTTATCCCGAAAAGAACGAAGAAGGAACAGAGCTCAGATGCCCGAAACCGGACATAAAGGAGTTTATGCATCCCAAAGAGTCCAGAAGACTCAGCAGGATAATAAAGAACGGTATTCTTGCAGGAATGAACGCCCTTAAGGATGCGGGACTTGAAAAACCTGATGCGATTGTCACGGGAACAGGTCTGGGATGCCTGTCGGATACCGTTAAGTTTATGGATTCTATACTGAAATTCAACGAAGAGAACCTCAACCCCGCTCCGTTTATCTACTCGACACACAATACGGTTAGCGGAACACTTTCAATTCTTACCGGCTGTAAAGGTTACAATTCCACCTTTGTTCATAGGGGACTTTCTTTTGAAAGCGCCCTGAAAGATGCGATGCTTCTTTTTGAGGATGGGGAAGTGACAACTGTTCTTGTCGGTGGAATTGATGAACTTACAGACGAATATGTTAAAATCGCAGATAGGCTCGGGCTTCATAAGGATCATCTTCCCGGAGAAGGCGGAGCTTTTTTTGTGATAAGTTCAAAGAAGGAAAATGTTCTGGCGGAAATTGCAGATATTAAACTTGTTGCAAAACGGGAAGAAGAAAGTGTAAAGAGATCTTTTGACGATTTTATTAAGAAAAATCAAATAGATACCCGAAATTCCGTTCTGGTGTCACTTTCTCCTTATGATAGCGGTCTAAACTGGAAGGAAGTGGTCGATCCCCGTCAGAAGATAGGTGAATTTATGACTGCTTCGGCTCTTGCGATGAACGAAGCGCTTGAAATGCTCAAAGGCGGCACGGAAAGTGTTGTGATGTGGAATAGTTTTCTAAATATGGAAAACGCTTTTATACTTTTAAGAAATGCTTAGATTTAACAGGATCTTAGTCCTGACAGTAGTTCTTCTGACCGGTTCGCTTATGCTGAACATGCATCCTGTTGTTCCGGTAACAGTTGTTGTTGTCTTTATTCTGCTTGCTGCCTACGGAGTTTTGACCATCAGTTCGGGAATGTTCGTCCGGGCGGTCTGCACAACTGGGAAAAAAGGAATAATTCTCACTTTTGATGACGGTCCTGATACTGAAACTACCCCGGAAATACTGGAGATTCTTAAAAAACATGAAATTAAGGCGGTTTTTTTCGTGACTGGAAAAAAAGTTGCCGAAAATCCTGAACTTGTCCGCAAAATATCTGAAAAAGGTCACGTTATCGGAAATCATACTTTTAGTCACTCGAATTTTTTTCCTGTCTTTTCTGTGAAGAAAATGGTCGAAGAAATTGAAAGAACAGACGAAGTTATTGAAAAGACAGTAGGTAAAAAGGCTGAACTTTTCCGTCCCCCATTTGGTGTGACGAACCCAAATATTGCAAAAGCTGTTAGAAAAACAGACAAAAAAGTAGTAGGATGGAGTCTGAGATCTCTTGACACTGTTAAATCCGACAAAAGCTCTCTCAGCAGGAAAATCCTCAATGATATTAAAGATGGAGACATCGTGCTTTTTCATGACACCAAAGTTCAGACAGTACAAATACTTGATAATTTTATAGAAGTATGTATTGAAAGAGGGTTTGAGTTTATTGATGCCGGACAATTCTTCGGAGTGGACAATGACTGAAAAGCTGTTGATCTGTTTTCTATTACTTTTTTCTGTTACTGCTGTGGCCGGTGAAAAAAGTTTTGACTCTGAAAAAGTTAAAAAAAATGCAGAAAAAGCATTTGTTATTCTTGATGGGGAATGTGACGATGCATGCATGAAACAGGTCGATATCATTGGGAAAAAGTCTAAGTCCATTAAGTCCATCAGAAGCAGCTTCAGGCAGGTTAAGGACCTGACATTCATGAACTCCAAAGTAAGTTCGGGCGGAGTTTTTCTTTTTAAGAAAGATAACAGTAAAAATCAGGTAAGATGGGAATATACAACGCCTTTTTCCTATATTATCGTTATGGATGGTGACAATGTAGTTATGAAGGATAACAACAAAGTTTCCAGATTCGATATGAGTACAAGTAAAATATTTGAGGAGATCAATGAGATCCTTATCAAATCACTGAACGGAACAATACTCAATGACAGGAAGAATTTTACCTTCAAGTATTCCGATAAAGGTGACGAGTTTCATGTCTCAATGGTCCCGGGGAAAGAGAATCTTAAGAAGTATCTCAAGGAAATCCAGATGGTTATCTCAAAAAAAGACTATGCTGTGAGTTTCCTTAAAATGATCGAAAATACAGGAGATTCCACAACTCTTTTCTTCACTGACAAAAAGATTAACGGCAATGTGAGCGGAAAAGAGTTTGAAGTTAAGTAAGTTTCTCGTTCTAATAACTCTGGCTGCACTTTTTGTAATTTCATGCAGATCACTTCCGTGCAGAGACTGTTTCGAGAGGTTCCCTGCAAAGGCCCAGAAGGTTGATAAGCCTTTTTCTCAAATAGATACAGTTAGTTACAAGGTGGCACTCAATCTTTATTCAATGTATTTCTCAGGTTTGCTGATAATAAAGAAAGTGTCTGCGGACCACCATAAGTTTGCCCTGATCTCGGAAACGGGTTTTAAGCTTTTTGATATGGAAATAAATAACGGCAAGGCTGACATCTTTAATGTCTTTACTGAGTTGGATAAGGATGTGGTGAAAAGGACGTTCATGGAGGATCTTACATCTCTTGTTATGTCGGGGTTCGATCAGAGTGACTGTTCCAGTTACGGATATGAGGAAAATAAGGACATCCTTTTCATGTGCCCTGAATTTAAAGACATTGCAAATTTTGCCCTGATCGATTCCAGAACTGGTGTGGTGAAGAAAGTCTGGAAGGCTGAGGATATGGATGAGGAATATTATGAGATAAATTACGGCTTTGAAAATGGTCAGTTCATAAAACCTAAGTTTATAACCATAAATCATTTCAACGTCCGTTTGAGAATAGAACTGACGCTTCTGGAGGATGGAAATGTTTAAGGATGATCTTTTCAGGATCAGGCAGATAGATAAAACGGAAAATAAGTTTGCCGTACAGATATCCTTTGATGGCGGGCATGAGATCTTTCGTGGTCATTTCCCTGATAAAAAGGTCGTTCCCGGAGTTATCCTTATGCAGATGATAAAGGAAATTTCTGAAGAGATTCTGGATGTTAGCGAATCTATGATAACAGATGCGGGAATGAAGTTCCTGAACCCGGTTCTCGTTGATGAATCTGACAAACTTGAAGTGGAATTGATGATAGAAGAAGTTGAAAAGAACTCTTTTAAGGTCAGAAGTGTTGGAAAAGACGGAGATAAAAAGAGTTTTAAGATCGATATAACTCTCAGAAAATAGATGGAGAAAAAGATGAGATCAAAGTTTTTATGGATTACTCTGCTTATTATGGTTGCACTGTTTTCATCCTGTAAGAAAGATGACAGTAAAACTGATGACAGTGATCAGATGACAACTGATTCTGAAAATGTCAGCGACACGTCAGTAGATGAGTCGCAGAATGATGAAAATGTAACAGATTCATCAAATGATACGGCTGACAATTCTGTAACTGATGAGGAAACTACAGACACCGATTCAACAAACATCTGTGATCCGAACCCCTGTGATACACCTGAGAACAGAGAAAAGTACAGAACAAGATGTATGCCGGAAAATGAAGGAACAAGTTATGTCTGTCTGTGTGATACCGATCATCACGAATCTGACGGTATCTGCTGTCAGCCTTATTCAAGCAATGTAAGCGGAAAATGTGAATGTAACACCTACTACGTTGCTCCCGCTGATGACCCTGAAACTTGCGTCGCGGAATGTACTGAAGACACAATTGAAGGTTTTAACGGATACTGTGTGCCCGGCGAGGTCTGTCAGCAGGGAATCTGTATTAAAGACTGGTGTTACCAGTATACCTGTCCTGAAAAAAGTACATGCTCTGTCAAAAATGACGCTCCATTCTGTCAGTGTGAAGACGGACTTACAATGAGCGACGGGAAATGCTGTCCAGTTAATTCAACAAATAAATCAGGCACTTGCGAATGCAATGAAGGATACGAGAAAGATGGTGATGAGTGTGTAGCCAAAGCTGATAATAAATGTGAGCCCAACCCATGTGACGGAAGCGGACATCCTCTACACAAAAATGTCTGTGTTCTTGATGGATCAACAGAAGGTTACCACTGTGAATGTAATGAAAATTACGAAGCTGACGGTGATGGATGTAGTCTTGTTGAATACGAGATATGCCCGACCGGACTCCAGTGTCTTGCCGGTTACTGTGTGCCTTTTGATCTTTCAAATGAACAGTGTCTGACAACAGATGACTGCAGAGAATTTCCCGGAGCGACAACGACTTGTGCTTCTCCTCATGCGGCAGGCGGAATATGTATAGGTTGCTTAATACCATCTGACTGTCCGGGAAACTCACAGTGCATGGAAGATTATGGAACTTGTGCGCTTCTTTGTGATGACGACAGCGACTGTCCTTATGGAGACTGTACGACATTGGGATATTGTGGCCAGAAAAAATGTTATGGTAATGAGGACTGTTTCGGCGGGACTCTGTGCATTGACAGTAACGGCAGCGGTTCAGGAATGTGTCAGAGAATCCCGTGTCAGGAAACTGCATGCTCTGAAACTAATCCCGGTGGTACCTGTGAAGAGGGCAAAGCCTGTATCGGCGGAACATGTGTAGGTTCATGTGATCCCAACCCGTGTGAGGAAGTTAACCGCGGAACATGTGAGATAAAGCTCGGAGTTCCAAGCTGTGTCTGTGATGAAGGTACGGTGGAAAAAGATGGTGAATGTGTTCCTGAAACAGTTTCAACCTGTCCTGACGGCTTCAGCTGTGTTGAGAATTTCTGTGTGAACAGTTCAGATCCGGGATTTGTATGCGGAAATGATTCTGACTGTGAA
Organism: uncultured Spirochaetales bacterium; assembly: GCA_964614215.1. Taxonomy (GTDB): domain Bacteria; phylum UBP6; class UBA1177; order UBA1177; family UBA1177; genus CAZTKP01. Next base: position 12,250 of record CAZTKP010000052.1, read on the forward strand.
GATGCAGATCTTACATGCAGTCCGACCCTTCCTTCAGGAACTTGTTCCGGCTGTACTTACAACGCTGAATGTCCTCATGGCGGAGCTGAGGTTTCTGACTGTGTCAGCGGATATTGTCTGGTTAAATGTTTCCTTGATACTGACTGTAATTCAGGTATGTCATGTCTCGGAAGTGGCTACTGCGGTAAGAAAAGTTGTGAAAAACCTGCAGATTGCCCGGAAGGATACACCTGTTCTGAGTTTGGAAAATGCTCAAGGATTCCTTGCAGTTAGACGGATAAAGATACTTAAAAGTATATCTTTTATATATAAAAGTTCTAAAAAAATAAATTTTTTCAAAAAAAAATAATAAAATACTAACGATACAAACACTAAAGGTGAGTTAGCGGACTATTGCGTTTAGCATGGAGGCTTTAAAATGTCTGATAATTTCAAATGTGAAGTATGCGGAAACGGAGATATTCCTACACTCAGAAAAGAGATATATGAAGTAAACGGCGGACACTATCATGAAGTCATCTCATTTAAGGGAAACAGAAGGGTTTTCAGATGTAATGACTGCGGAAATATCTGGTGGACAGATCCGGCAGGAGATTTCATGTATTCACTTAAAAAAGTAAGTTCAGTTGTTCCTTTAAAAGCTCTCGGATTAGTTTCTACATTTCTTAGAAAAGGCTGAAAAATAGTTTTCCCTACATTCCAGTAAAAAAAAGAAGCGCCACATGATGGGCGCCTCATATCTGGGGTGGGAGGGGAATGTGGATATTATCCACAACTTCAATGTTACTCTAAAAAGAGACCTCGTCAAGCAAAATAAATAAAAAATTAACATGTTATAATCACTGAAAAACTGAAAATTATACGTGCGGCATATAAAAAATATTTGACTATGAAAACTCTCTCCGTATATTACATTTCGCTGATGTTCATTTCATTTGAATCAGTTTTTAAGGTTCCTCGTTAGCTCAGTTGGTAGAGCGGGTGGCTGTTAACCACTAGGTCGGCGGTTCAAGTCCGTCACGAGGAGCCATTTTTTTTTGCTTTTTATCCACTAGAGAGATTTTTGGACTATAACTATGAAAACACTGGTGTTTTTTGACATTAACGGAACGATAATAAAGCGGGATTCAAGGACTGACATTCCTTTCGCTCAGGCAGTTGATGAGTTCTTCAATATTCAGAACGGTATGGAGGGTGTTGATACGACTGCAAGGTCGGACAAGGATGTTCTGATGGAAGTTCTTGATAATTTTAAGATCCCGTTTTCAGAAAACCTGTGGAATGGTTTTCTCAAAAAATATGAAAAGAAACTTGAAGAATTTAAGAAAACTGATGTCTGGCGTGAAAATGCCGATGCAGTGTCTTTTATTAAGAAACTTCATAAAAAAGGCTGCTCTCTTTCACTTATCTCAGGAGAACTTTCTATCGGAGCAAAGTATAAGCTCGAAAAGATCGGAGTCTGGGAATATTTCCCGACAGGCGGATTCGGAGAAGATGGTCTGAGGAGATTTGATATTGCTGACTCTGCTTTGAAAAAAGCGCTTGAACACTATAAAACTACCCCTGAAAGGATTGTGGTGATCGGAGATACGGTCCTGGATATACAGACTGCAAGGCATCTTAATGCCGAAGTAATTTCAATTACTACAGGATCTCATTCGAGAGAAAAACTTGAAAGTGAGTCTCCGGATTTTATCGTTGACAGGTTTTCCGAGCTTAAAGATTCAGATATCTGACAACCCTTTGCAATTTTTCAAATCATAAATATAATTAATCCAGTTCCATAAATAGCTGGAGGTTTATCATGAAAAAGTTAATAACATTAATTGTTTTTGCACTTTTCTTTTTTATTTCCTGCGGAGATAACACTGAAGATGAGCAGAATGATGAAAATTATGTAAATGATTCAGAAATGTCTGATGAAGATGTTACTGAACAGATGAATGATGAGAGTGAAGATTCAGAAGAAGAATCTGATGATGATTCACATGGAGATCCTTTAGCGGATAATTGGCTTGTGCCGGATGATGAATGGGAAAGTTGGGCTACTTTGAAGGTTATGGGTCCGATTATGGGACAGAGTGATGAGTATGAGCCGGCTGTTTATATTGATGGAAGGATAAAATTGGCAAGTGGAGTTGTTGATTTGACGGATGGAGATGTATCTCTGTTTGATAATGAAGTTTACAACATACATGCTGTTTCGTATGAATTTCTCAACCTTGATGAAGATGCCGGAACAGCGACAGTTGATTACTACAATGCGAATTTTCAGTTCCCCAGAGCAGTTTTTCCTGAAGTGGATGAAGATATTGAATTGACAACAGGTTTTGGAGCTTTTGTAACATTTACACAGACTTTGATAGATATAGAATTTGATGAAAACGATGCTGTTACATCTCAGCTTGTCAGAAAAAACTGTTATCTTGCGATATCTAAGATTGGTGATGTTACCGTTAACAATGAAACGAAGAAACTTCCTGTGGGAGATATCTGGGCATGTTTTTGTGATGGAAAATCGGATGTCGGCGATGATGCACACCTGATGTTCAAAAACGAAATGGATGAATCGCAGGAAGCTCTTTTCAATTATTACAACAGGCAGCAGGATGGAACAGTTGCACAATACGGAGATGAAAACTTTATGCATCTTTGCCAGTGCTACGATGAGGAAGGAAATGAAGTTAACTGCTGGCAGTACGATGGTCCGGGAGGAGCAGAAGAGTGTCCTGATTACGTTCCGGAAGAGCACTGTAACCCTGCGGGAAACGATAACGATGAAGTAAGTGATAATAATGTAGATGAAGAAAATGATGAGGATATTGAATAGAAAGGGGTAAGATGAAAAGAAAAATTCTGTTAATTATTTTAATGACGATATTTTTAATCGGCTGCGGTGATGTTTCAATAGATAATAATGAAGCAGGTGATGACAATTTCTCAAATGATGTTGATGTAACAGATAGTGATATTGAAGAGTTGCAGGAAGTCGATTCTGAAGAGCCGGATAATGTTAGTGAACAACCTGATTATGATGATTGTGGCCCGCATCTTCTTTCTGACTGGATGGAACCTGAAGATGATTGGAAATCTTGGTCATATCTTAAGATGATAGGTGTCATTAGTGATTATTACGGAGAATATGAACCGGCTGTTTATGTTAACGGAAAGATTAATCTTGATAGCGGTTCAACAGACTTGACCGAAGGCTCCTATTTGAATTATCAAAGTCAGGTACTGATTGCACAAGCATCAACGTATGAGTACCGGACCATAGATTCTCTCAAAGGGGTTATTGATTCTTGGGAGGCAATGTGGCAGTTCAGTCAGCAGCTAGTTCCTGTTATGAAGGAAGAAGGTTTGTGTGAAGCTGGTTTTGGTGGAATGATGTTCTTCCGCCACATGCACACAGACATAGAATTGGATTCCGTAGGAAATGTGTCGTCTCAGCAGATAAGAAAGAGTTGTTATATCGCCATCTCAGAAACAGATGAGCTTGAAGAAGAAGGTGAGATCTACGATGTTCCCGTTGGGGATATTTTCATTTGTATTTACAACAATATTGATGGTTCAGTCGGTGAAAAGCTCTATATGATGTTCAAGAACGAAATGACGGAAGATAAAGGTCGAATTCTTGAATATTTTA
>CAZTKP010000053.1:0-15577 GCA_964614215.1 uncultured Spirochaetales bacterium
CTGTTTCTGGATTGGCATGAAATTGATGAAAACAGTGATAGCTGGTTAAATGATTTTTATAGCGTCAGTTTTTGGCAGGTCCAGTGTAATCCGGCTCTGACATGGAACAGCGCAATTTATATAAAAACAGTTCATCCAAGTTCTTGCTGTGCCGAAAAAGAGGATTTCTCACAATAATTTAATAAAAACCTGACTCTTTGTTACTAAAGTTGTTGATTTTGACAATGTTTAAGTGACAGTCGTGAAAAAAGATAATCTTTTTAAAAATATAAATAATATTGTTGTCGCAGGACTCTCAATCTACTCAATTGGAATTCTTGTCTATATTGCCGCCTATCAACTTGGATATCCTTACATTCTTGAGTGGATGGAAGGGGCGATGATGGATAATGTTCACAGGATCCTTGAAGGAAAATCCATTTACAGCGAGCCTTCGATCGACTTTGTTCCCACACCTTACGCTCCCGTCTATTTTTATCTTTCCGCTTTTTTCTCACTGATCTTCGGCCCGACAATTAAGATAATGAGGTGGATCAGCGTTCTTTCAACTGCTTCCATACTTGTTACTCTTTATTTGTGGGGAAAAAAAGAGACCGGTTCAAAAATTTCGGGAGTTGTTTCAGCGGGGATGTTCGCCCTTGTTTACTGGTTTGTTTCCGAGTGGTTCTTTTTAGCCAGAGTTGACATGCTGTCTCTTGCTTTTTTTGCGTGGGCTGCCTATCTGGTGCGATTTTGCAGAGGAAATAAAGATCTTATTTACGCAGGACTTCTAACAGTTTTATCCTTTCTTACAAAGCAGAATACGCTTGGACTTGCAGTCGGTCTGGTAGTTGCGGGTGCCTTTCTCCACAAAAGGAAAATACTCATCTATCTTTTTTTGTGGATAGTTCCCATAGCATTTTTTACGTTGATAATGAACCCTGTAACAGAGGGCAGATACTGGTATTACACCATGGTCATGCCCATGCATCACGGAGTTATAGAAACGAGGTATCTGTCTATATTTACTGAGGATATCTCATTGAGGCTTCTTTGTTATATTGTCGCTGCCGTTATCTGTCTGGTTATTTGTTTCAAGAAAAAAACGGAGTTCTTTTTTTATTTCTTTTTAGCAGGAACTCTTTTTATCTCATCCTACCTTATGCGTTTAAAGGTGGGAGGAGCAACGAATTCCTATCTGCCTTTCTTTTTCGGCGGAGCACTTTTTATGGGGATGCTATTTTGGAAAAGTCGGGAAAGAAAGATCCTGTTTGCAGTTTCGACTCTGCTGATAATCGTACAGTTCTCATTTCTCACCTATGATTTCAGACGTTATATTCCGGATGGAAAAATGAGATTTCATGAACACAAACTTGTTGAAGGAATGAAAGAGATGAAGGGTTCTGTCTGGCTTGTTTCCACAGGACATCTGTCGTTTCTTGCCGGAAAAGGTTATGCCGCTCATCAGGTTCTTATTTATGATTCTCTGTCCAATCCGGAAAAGAAAAAGGAATTTTCTGATAAGATTCTTTTTTCTTTCAGGAAAAAGAAGTTCGACAGCATTATTGTCGAGGATGAGAACAAAATATCCTATGTGCTTAAAAGAGATTTTAAGAAGCATTACCGAAAAACTGAGCAGAGTTTCCACATTATGAAGTGGCTGGGTTCCCACGGCTCTTATTTTGAAAAGGTCTACGTTTATGAAAGGATAAAATAAGGTCATTTTTTCATTTAGCGGTTGTATAAATCAGTCCAAAAAAGTATAATTGTCCGTTTGTGTTTTTTTTAGCGGGGATATCATGAAAAAAGTTCTATTCATTCTTGTAATTACTCTGATGTTTTTCGGCTGTGATGACGGTAAAAAGAAAGATGATGCCGATCTTGACTCTGTGTATGATTCCGATGTCGTTGAAACTGATGAGATGTCAGACGAAACATCAGATGAAATGACTGATGAAACAATAGATGAAGAAGATGATGCTTCAACTGATGAAGAAGGAGACATCGACGAAGTTGCAGATGAGGATGAGATCCCCGATGAGACAGGAGAATTCCCTGAAACTGTCTGTGAAACGCTTACTCCACTTGAAAGCGGGACATGTGCGGTAAAGGCTGGTAATGATTTTAAACTTCTGAAAGGAAACGTTCTCGGAGCGGACGGAAACTATATCGGAGGACAGATCCTTGTTTCAGATGAAGGGGATATTCTCTGTGTGGGATGTAACTGTGAAGGTGAAACAGGAGCAGAGGGAGCTACAGAAATAGTTTGTCCTCAAGGTGTTATTTCTCCTGCACTTATAAACGCTCATGATCATATTTCCTGGGCACATCATGATCCTAAAGTCTGGAACGATGAACGTTTTGACCACAGACACGACTGGAGATTGGGAAAGAACGGACATACTGACCTTAATGATCCAAGCGGCTCAAGTCCCGAGACAAAAACATGGGGTGAGCTCAGAAATGTAATGGCCGGAACAACTGCAATGGCCGGAAGCGGTGGTGCGAACGGATTGCTTAGAAACGTTGATCAGAATTTTAAAAATACTGAAGGTCTCGGTGAAATAAACGTGTATTACAATACTTTTCCGCTTGGCGACGGTGACGGAACTATGCTTGAAAGCGGTTGCGATTATCCAGGCATTGACAGTACGTCTTTTCTTAAAAATGACTGTTATCTTCCTCACGTTTCTGAAGGCATCAATAAAGCTGCAAGGAACGAATTTCTCTGTCTGAGCGGAGCGGAAGGAGGCGTCGACCTGACAGAGCCCAACTCTGTTTATATTCACCTTGTAGGTCTTAATGCGGCAGACGGTGCCGAGCTTGCCGAGAATGGAACCTCACTAGTCTGGTCTGCAAGAACAAATATTTCTCTTTACGGCAACACGGCTCAGGTAACGATGATGGCAAATCAGGGTGTGCTTATCGGTCTGGGAACTGACTGGGTTCCTTCGGGTTCGATAAATATGCTCAGAGAATACAAATGTGTTGACGAGTATAACAAAAGGAATCTCAACACCTTTTTTACTGACAGAGAAATGTGGCTTATGGGTACTGAGAATAACGCGGTAGCTCTCAGGATCGCTGATGTTACAGGTGCTATAAGGGTCGGACTTGCGGCAGATATAAGTATTTTCGATGGAAAGGATACTGAGAATTTCTACAGAGCAGTAATTGATGGAACGGAAAGCACAGTTTCGCTTGTTCTTAGAGGCGGAGTTCCGCTTTACGGTGACAAAGTTGTCATGGAATCATTGTCAGGGACAGATACATGCGACGAACTTGATGTCTGCGGAAGTGATAAGCTAGTCTGCGTAAAAAGTGAGACAGGAATGACGTTATCGGAACTTCAGACAGAAAACGCAGGTTCTTACGGACTTTTCTTCTGCGGAACTCCTGATGATGAACCTACCTGTGTTCCTTCAAGAACAAGAGAAATAGACGAAGATAATCCATACACCGGCGAAGCGACATCTGCAGATAGTGACGGAGACGGAATTGACGATGCGGAGGATAACTGTCCTCATATCTTTAATCCTGTCCGTCCTATAGACGGCGGTGTTCAGGGTGATGAAGATGGAGACGGCGTGGGCGATGTCTGCGATCCGTGCCCTCTTGTTCAGAATAGTTCAGACTGTACAGTTGTTGATACCGATGACAGAGATGGCGACGGGATAAGGAATGTCGAGGATAACTGTCCTTATGTCGCTAATGCCGATCAGGCTGATACCGATGAGGACTGGATGGGAGACGCGTGCGATCTGTGTCCCGACTACTCCAATCCGCTTGCTTCTGAGTGTCCGACAGAAGAGATCACGATCTATGATATCATGAAAGACGGAAGACCTCTCGGAGCCCCGGTAAAGATCAACGGCATCGTTACAGCGTTTAACGGAAAAGCTTTCTATATTCAGGTCGATCCGGACGATCATGATGCAACTCTGAAGGAAAAATACAGCGGTATCTATGTCTATGTTTCAAGCTCAGGTTCTCTGACTCAGCCGGCACTTGGTGACAAAATAGCTGTAACAGGAAAAGTTGACGACTACTATGGACAGACTCAGATCGGAGATGTTGAAGCGATAGAAGTTCTTGCCGCTTCAAAAGGTGTGCCTGATCCTGTTGTAGCTCTTCCTGCAGATATAAAAACCGGTGGAGCGGATGCAGAAAATTATAATTCTGTTCTTGTAAGAGTTGAAGACGTCACTGTTACAAAAGAGGCTGACAGTTATGATGAGTTTGAGGTGACCGGCGGGCTTTTATTTGATGACTATCTCTATGATTATACCAATCCTGATCTTGACTTTGAATTTACCTTTATTCAGGGAATTCTTACATTCTCTTTCGGTAATTCAAAGATCCTTCCAAGAAGTGAAGACGATTTCGGTATTGACCGTTGTAAGGATGTGGTCTGTGATGACAGTTGGTCCGAGTGTAATGAAGATACGGGAGAGTGTGAACCCAAGACAGGTTTCTGCGCTGTAAAAACTGATTGCCCCGGAACGACCAGGATCTGTAACACCGATACGCATCTTTGTGAAGACGGTGACCCATGTGCTGAAGTTACATGCAGCGACGAGTGGATGGAATGTGATCCTGAACTTGGTGCATGTGCGGCAAAAGACGGAAGATGCGACACTGATGATGACTGTACTGTTGCTCCTGCACTTAACTGTGACAGTGATACACATCTTTGTACAGAACCTGTAACTGAAGTTCCTAATGGTGATTTTGAATCGTGGAGTTCTGGAGATGCTGAAGGCTGGACGGGAGAAGTCGGAGTCGATGCGGTTGAAGAGACAACCGAAAAGCATGGAGGCTCTTCATCAGTAAAACTTACAAGGACAAAAAATGATAACGGAGACACGGAGTACCTTTCCGACTATTTTCCTGTTACTGCTTCAACTGGCTATACAATTTCCGCCTGGTTTCTGGATAAGGACGAGTTTGATGCAAAAGGACGAATTCTTGTCCGTTGGTATGACAGCTCAAAGGCAGTGTCTTCAATTACCGGTGTCGACTACGGCAGCTACAGTTCTGACAGCACTGACTGGACTCAGGTAAGTTCCAGTAAGACAGCTCCTGCTGATGCGGCTTTTGCAAGAGTCGGGGTGAGGATATATACAGACGGTGGGGCCACAACAGGTATCTATGTCTATGCGGATGATTATGAGATCACAGCTGATTAAATCCTAAATCGTTCGATTCCTGCTCTGAGATCTCAAAAAATGGTCTGAGACCTTCTTAAGTGAGTTCCAGCTGAGGAAGAATCTGTTTTTTTGATTAAATTCGCTAATAACAGTGAAAAACGGCAGTTTTCGGAGTTTCTGGGCGTGCAAAAGCAGCGGCCCGTTGGGTCGCAGTGTGAAGAAGTGTTTTTTCTCAGACCGGAACGGTGGCTCTCTGCCAGACCTCCACAAGTGTTAGCTGTTCCATCACAATTTCAGGGATTGCGAGAATTGTTCTGCGTGCAGTTTTTACGATTCGCCCTGCCGTATCAATAAATTTTCTTCTGACTTTTTCAGGATATGAGGTTGCGGGAATCACTCCGTCAAGGCAATCCCGTTTGAATGATTCATATAGGTTAAATGCGAGAATCATGATCTCAAAGTATGCACGGTTCATATCAAAATCTTTGCAAGGGAACTGCTCCCTTGTGGCAAAATCTTTAATCTGTTAATTTCCTTCTTGCTCATTAGTAAGGTTCTAGTTCAGAAAGTGTGGAAAGGCATTCATCAACAAACCGCATTTCTGTAAAACCTTTAATCTCATATATTTAAAATCCTTATATCCGTAAGCTCTTCTCATAACAGTTTTGATTTTGTTGTTGATTCCCTCCATTTTGCCGTTTGAGATCGGGTTTCTGAACCTGGAGTTCCCCCGAAAATCCTGCAATTTGTACTCGCAATTTACTACCGATCTGATGTATAATGCCCATGGGACCTCCTTTCTTGTTAAGTTAAATTAGGTACTTACCTTTTACATTGAAGGCGGTTCCATTTTATCATTTCCTCAAAAAAAGTTCCCCCATTTTTTACAGTTTCACTTCTTTTTTCAACTAAGTTGCTGTGATTATTAGACTTCAGGTTTTATGCTCGGGATTTTTGGGGGAACTCCAGAAAAATCTTTTTCCTTGACATTCTGAAACATGTTTTATACAACTTGATCAGAAATTTGGTAAAAATATATATTAATAAAGATTTGCAAAAAACTAATTTTCTCTTTTTCTGTGATATGATTTTACAAGACAAGACAAGACAAGACAAGACAAGACAAGGTTTTTGCCGCCTCCTCGTTTCCCCCCGTTTAAGGTTAGTTTAGCTCTAAAGATGTTTAACTATTTAACTTAAATTTTCAGGAGATAATAATGATTTTAAGAAAGTTAGCGGTTTTAATAAGTTTTTTGATGTTATCGGCATCAATTCTTGCCGGGGAAATCAGTTCTTCATACTGTATTTCAAATCAAAACGATTTTTTAAGAGGGGGGGTTAAGACTGATGTGGATTGTATTCCTTTTACGAATTCACAATCAGACTTTATTGCATTTGGTGACACTGTTAAAACTATTGCGGGTTCAGGAACAATAGTTGCACTCGGATTTTCCAACCGTGTGGAAATTTATGAAATGAGTGATCCGTTTGAACCGTTTCTGATGCACACAAAAAACATTTACGGACCTGCAAAGGATATGGTTATTGTCGGAAATCGGTTGATAATAGCTGTTGAAAATGGAATTGATGCGATAGATCTTGATACATTTGCGTATACGCATAAAATCACATACGGTTCGACAAGATCAATGCGTTTTTATAATGGAAACATCTATGTCGGAGATGGACAGGGAATAAAAGTCATTGATCCTGTAACACTCAGCATTCTTCAACAGAAAAATACATCAGGTGATGTTGAGAAACTCGAAATATTGAACGGTGTTATATACACTTTTGAATGGGCTGGGTTGAAGAGATTCAATCTTGAAACACTTGCAAGTATGAGCACAGGTTATTATAATCCGAGCAATGTTGAATTAAGAGCTTACGGAGATGATCTTTATGCGGCAAGCGGTGATACTGTGATTAAAATCACATTTAACGGTTCAACGGTTATCAGAACAACTTTGTCCGGTGACAAAGTCGAGCTTCGTAACAATCACACAATAGGTCAATATACTTTTTTTCCAGAAGGAAACGGGTTGAGGATGAGTTATATGGAAACTGTCTGCGGAAACGGAGTTGTTGAAGGCGACGAAATGTGTGATGACGGCAATTCAATTGATTATGACGGCTGCACAGGATGTCAAAACGATATAATTATTGCTGAAAATGAACTCTGTGAATTGGGTGTTTGTGATCTTAAAATAAAAAAAGAAACGATTAATTATTTAATGGAAGGCGGTTTGACGGAGAAAGATGTAAACATTCAGATAGAATTTGCAGATGGAGGGATATTTGAAGGAACTCTCCAGTATTGTATTGAAAACAGGTATTGTTATACTGATGATTCAGGGGATATGTTTGTGAAAAAAGCATACATAACTGTTGCTCCATCTTCATCTTCATCAACATTGGCAAAAATATGGACTTACAGCAAGATGGTTAATGTAACAGTTCCCATTTCTTCCGCCGGATCAATTATAACTTTCCCCAAAGGATATCAAGCATTAAGTTTAACAATGAAGCCAGACAGTTATCTTTCTGGGTTCTTGTATGAATATATTGGAACGGTTTTTGCAAATTGGAAACTCAGCTATCTTGCTTCACCTGATATTCGTCCATATACTGACATGAAAGCTCATAACTGGAAAGTTGAGTGGTATGAAAATGAGGATTATTTTGTTATGGCGGATCTTCCTATCGGTTATCAGATAAAGAATTTTGAAAATTCAAATTCAGGTTGGCTTGGTGCAGGTGCTGAAGAAATGACATTGCTTAGTCCTTTTAATGTGAAAAATCTTTATGCTGAAGAGTTAAAGGAAGCGGTTAGTAGTGATAGCCAACTGACACAAACTGTGAAGGATTACTGGATCGAAGAGATTGATATAAAAAAACAATCAACTATAAATGGATTTTACACGTTCTTTATAGATGGTTACAAAGACCAGAGAATCCCGTTCATGAAAAAGCATATGTTTGAAGAAATGACTTTTCTGAGAAGATATAACGCAAATAGTTCTTTTGCTATTTTCAAGATTGCAACTACTGGAACAGTCAACACAAGATTGGAATATCAGGGTGCATTGCCTTTATTCTCTGCAAAAAATGATGAAATTCCTGTGGAAAAAAGAAAGGGAACCTCTGCATGGGGAAAAACGGAAAAGGGGCTTTTTGATGATCTGTTAGGTGAAGTTCCAGTGATGTTTATGGAACTTTGTCTTACCTGGGGAAATAATGGAACAGACGATCAGGTGTATGTTAAAGTTAATGATAATAACTCAAACAGTGAAGATGGGTTTATGATATTAAGTGATGATGAAGAACATCTTTACTCACTTTTCTATCTTGATAACCATAAAAATAATCACGAGGCTAATTCAAGAGATTGTTTCCAAATCTCGTCAAAAGATTTGAATATTAGCTCAATTGATGACATTGAGTTCATTAAAGTCGCCAAATTTAATTATGACCGAGATGAGGCAAGACCTGAATTGACGGTGAAGGATGATGCGGCATTGCTTGACGGCATTGAATTGTATGTAAACTCGGTGAAGATTTTTGAACAGAAAAATATTAATCATTGTCTTGCCGCAGAAAATGATATTTGTTCAGGACATTCGTTTGCTGATCCGGTTTATTTGGTTGATCACAATACTCTCAGGTCAAATCCGCTTTGGGCTTGGCAGTGGGATGATTACATAACCGGATGGAGCGGGGAAGGCGAGGAAGAGCAGTATTTTGAAATTGATCTCACGAGTATTTTTGCTGGTTCTGCCACCGCAGTTCTGCATTACGATTTGCTGGAGGCTATGCTGGAAGACACTCTTGGACATGTCACCACAATCAGCAATTCATTTCATATACATACTGGAAGAGATAAGGACTTAAGTTTAGCTGAAAAGTCTGATAGGGTTGAGATAAGCCAGTCGAGTAGCACAAAGGCAGATATTGAATTTGGTATGACTGATAAATCATGGAACCCTGATTTGGATGTCAATATAGACGCAGATATGAACATTGCACTTGAAAATGAAAAGTATAGCCTAAACATTGAAAACCTTGACATTGATGGCGACGGATATGAGTTTTTCTACAAGGTATTTGCAAATGCTTTGTGGGCCGGGGTGACTGCCGGAACTCTGGGATTTGTTAACTTTTCAGATTTTTTTCAACTGCTCTGGGATTTTCAGTGGGGTGGATTTAATATTATGTTTGATGATATGGGTGGAATGGGAAGTATTTCGACAGGAATTTCGACAGATCTTGTTTCGAACATGCAATTTACACAAGATGGTTTGCAGCTGACGATTTCTCCTTCTTTTTCAGCAGCACAGGAATATCAGTTGGTGCTGATGACATGTATGGAAAGAGAGATCTTTAGCTATACTGCCTGTTTCGAAGCTTATCCTCACACTCTTGAATTAATTCATCAAAATGCGGGCAACTGATATGAGGTTTGAAATGAAAGTGAAGTTTGTGTTTTTAATTTTCAGCATTATTTTTCTGATTTCCTGTGATTATGAATCGCTTTCAGGTGACAAGAGAGAACGCGGAGAAGGAAGAGTGTTTGTTCACCCTGAAACAGGGGCGGAATATTATTATGAAGTTCCGAGAATGGTTGAGTATGTGAGAGATATGGCATATATTTGCGGACAGCTTGATTACGATGGGGGCGGTTGGCACTGGACAACAATTGATGAACTTCGGGCATTACAGAAATGCCCTGCAATGATGCCTGATGGCGAATGCGGTGTGACAGAAGAGGGAGGTTGTGCGGCATTATCTTGTAAAGTTGATGAAAAATGCAACTGTGAAGATTATTTTTCCAGTCTTGGTATTACAGAAGAAGAGTACGATGAAATGTGTCACATGATAATTGAAGATCCTTATATGGGTTGTGATTTGCTATTCAGAAGTAAAGATTTTCAGAGGTTTATTTCATCAACTCCTTCAAATTACTCAGGTGATACCAGTTGCAGAAGAGATCCTGCCGTTAAGCCGAAAGAGAACAGCTTCACTGTTTCGTGCTCTTACTGGAGCATGACTTTTGGTGGTGGAGTTGGAGATCGCATTAATGAGACTTTTCAAGGACGTTTCATGTGTGTAAGAGATGGAAAATGATCGACTGGTTTTAGACTAATCTCCTTCTTCCCATTCAAGAATAAACTGTTCCTGAATTTCCGTTTCCGGTGAGTTGTATCTTAGAAAATTTGGATCGACCTGAGTTTTCCGAAGGTCAAATATTTTGTCTAGAACGTTATTTCTTTCAGCAAGACCATGTCTTCTAAGCCAGCATCCGACCACAGTCCCCGTCCGGCCTATTCCCCCCCAGCAGTGGAGATAAGTCGGAATATCCTTTTTTTGAAGGTAGTCTATTTCATCTAGTATTTTTTTCATCAGATCAACAGAAGGTACGCCCTTGTCGGTTATGGGGAATCTCCTCATTAAGCCTCCGGTGATTTCAGTTTCACCATTCTTTTCAAGCAATGCTTTAAACTGTTTACTATAATCTTCAATATAGCTGTGCCTGCTCCGGGACATTTCTCCCGGCTCCTGAAGATTTATAAAGACCCTGATTCCAGACTCGAATATAGAATTTAAACGCATTCTATATTTAAAATCTTCCAAAGCTCCGGGAAATGGTCCCGCAGCCAGTTTCCCAGATACTACCCAGTAGCTGTTCTGTATTTCAGTAATCATTTTATCTCCCAGTAAAAAATCGGTTTATAATAATGATCTGATGAGTCGGTGTCAAATAATGATATAGGAATGAGGTTTTAATTTATTTGATTACAAAGTGACGAACTGTTATAATCGCGAGTTGGATGTTTTTAAAGGGGAAAATGATGAGAAATCTTATCCTAAAAATGGTGCAGGAGGGGGTTGTTTCTTCTGACAATGCTAACAGGATTTTTGCGATGAAAAAAGGTGTTGATCCCCTGTGGCGAGCACTTTCACGTGGAATGATCGACGAGAAAAAGCTTGCAAGATTCTACGAAAAAGAAGGCTATCCTGTGATCTATGACGAAGGTAAAGGTCCGATGGAAGATGATTTCTTTACACGTTTCTTTACACCGGATGTTATAGGTAGACACCTTGCTGTGCCGATCTCTTTTAAGAAGGAGAGCAGGGACATTATCGTCGGATTTGTAAATTCAACTCTTATTGATGAAATTAAGGATAACATTAAGAAGATCTTTCCTGAATTCAACACGACCTTTTTTCATATTCCCTATTCTATTTTCAAAAAAATAGCTGCAAAACACTTTCTTTTTGACATTGATAAATATACGGACGTAATTGTTCAGAAACAGAAAAGCGGAGAGATCTCAAGCACTGGAAAGATAACGATAGCATCCGCAAGAAAAAGACTGGCAAAGGTAGCTGAACAGGTTTTTCTTTTTGAGATCGAAGGAGAGTCAGTTGTTTTTAAGGAAGAAAATATGGCCAGCAGATTTCCGTTAAAATCTCTTCCCACATTTCAGGATGGTTTTAAAAGAGGGTTTCTGGAGTTTGTTTCAAGTGACATCCTCAACTCACTGAGCCATACTGAGAAAATACTTCTTTTTACGAATATCGGTATTAAGAAAGAGGACAGAATCCTTATTCTTGCATATGGGGACAAGAAAGATAAATACTTCCTCATTTTAAATCCAAAAGCTTCTAAAGATAAGATAGAAAGTATGGTCAGATAAGCTTTCCGGCAATAGACAGAGCAGCCTTTATTCCATCAGCCGCACTTGAGATAATTCCGCCGGCGTTACCGCTTCCTTCTCCGACAACGAACACATTATCGTGTCCGGGAGACGAAAGGTCGCTGTTTCTTAAGGCCCGGATAGGGGCGGATGTTTTACTTTCAAAACCTATTGCGGTTCCATTTTCAAAGTGTCGCAGTTTTTTGTTAAAAACGTTAAGTCCTTCAACAAGTCTATTAAGTATTCTGCTGTCAAAAAGTTCTTTGAAGTCAGCGGGGACAAGGTTGAAACTGTAACTTGATCCAGGTAGAGTTCCTGATGTTTTTCCATTTACAAGGTCTTCGATCCTGACTGCCGGTATGCTGAACGAACCTGTATGGTCGAAGAACTTGCGTTCCATATTCTCCATAATATCCAAGGACTTAAGCACGGAAACCGGTCCGGTGAGCTCTTCGATATTAAATCCCGTTACAACAGCGCTGTTGGAGAATTTCCCGTTTCTTTGATAATCACTCATCCCGTTTACAACACTTAAACCCGGCTTGGGCGAAGCCTGAACGATCTTTCCGCCAGGACACATGCAGAACGTGAAAGCAGATCCGGTTTTCAGTTTTGCTGCAAGTCTGTATTCTGCGGCTTTTACTCCGGGAAGAGAAGGACTGTTCCACTGAGAGACATTGATCTCTTCACAAAGATGTTCGACTCTGAAACCAATGGCAAAAGACTTGTTTATAAAGTTTATGCCTTTTGTGATCAGAAGTCTGTAGAGATCGTAGGAGCTGTGCCCCGGAGCCACAACAAGGAAATTAGACTCTATTTGTCCACAGCTGTCGTCTTCAGTTGTCACCGATGCCGAACCTGCATGAATATCCAGATCAACAACCTCTGTGTTAAAAAGAACTCTGCCTCCAAGATTTTCAAATTTCTTAACTATGGCAGGGAATATCTTTTTCAGATTGTCACTACCCAGATGCGGATGCTTAAGATAGTTTATTTCTTCAGGAGCTCCGGCCTTTATAAATTCATCGAAAATGAACTGTCTTTCGGCAGAGATAGTTTTAGTTCTGCTCGTCAGTTTTCCATCACTGAAAGTTCCTGCGCCTCCTTCCCCGAAACAGTATCCGCTGTTCTTTTTCAGTATCCCTGTTTTTTCAAATTCAGCGATTTCTGAAAATCTTCGCGCAACATTTCCACCTTTTTCGATGATGGTGGTGTCAAATCCTGACATCTGAAGTACAAGCCCGCAGAAAACACCTGCAGGCCCGCAGCCGATAACCGTAACCTTTTTTCCTTTGCCGCAGTCCGGATCAGGAAGGATCAGTTTCTCGGTCACAGGAGGCTTTCCTCCCTTAATTGAAGGAGAAGAAACTCCGACCCTTATCTGCCAGATTATTTTGCTCTTTTTACGTGCATCAAGACTTTTGCCAAGGATAGAAAAGTGGAAATCATCACTTTTGATCTTTTTTGAGATCTGTGATCTTAGATAACTTTCCTGATAATCGGTAGGAAGCTGAAAACTGAGCTCAGTGTAGCCCATTAAGTCTGATTATTTCTTCTCTTCAGGTTTTTCGAAGACTTCTTTGCCGTCAACGCATTTCCAGCCTTTTTTGACAAGTTCTTCGTAGTCGAACGCGATACCTTCTTTTGCACAGTTTGCCTTAAGGAACTTCTCCATTTCAGTAAATTTACCGACCTGGGAATAGATAAGAGCGGTACGGCCGAACTTTCTTTCCTTATGGTTTATGTTAGCGCCTTTATTGATAAGCAGTTTAACAAGTTCTGTCTGTCCGTTCTTTGCAGCAAGACCGAGAACAGTCCATCCTTCGTAGTCATACTCTTCAAGATCGACCATAGGAGCTTCAACGATCTTGAACTCAACATCAAAAGGATTCTGATCGTACCAGGGTTTTGATTTGTTTGCTTCTCTGATCTTATCAAGTTCCTTCTTTGAAAGACGTACTTTCTTCTTCCAGAGTTTCTTTCCTTCTTCAATGATGAAGTCAGCAGTTTTTACAAGTCTTTCAACTTTTCCAGGATCTTTAGGATCTATCGGCTGTCCTACAACGTAGAAGAGAGGTCCTCTTACGTTCTCACCGTCAGTTTCTTCAAGTCTTGCACCTTTTTTGATGAGGAACTTCATTATTTCAACGTATCCGCCTTCAGCTGCATAGTGAAGAAGATTTTTCTGATCACGGTCGTAAGATGTTCTTTCAGTAGCTCTTTCAAAAAGCATATCTCTTTCTTCTTCTTTTGCGCCGTAAACATAGATGATGTTCTCTCTGCTCTGCTCAACGTCAGTTACAAGAATAGGAGCTCCTTTATTAACGAGAAGTTTTACAAGATCAAGATCACCTTTTTCGATCGCGTAAAAAAGCTCTGTTTTCTGACGCAGTTTAACTTCTTTTTTGTCAAGCTCTTCGATTATCTTGTCCATTCCCGGCTGAACTTTTCCTTCGATCTTCAGAGTAAGAGGCTTTTTGCTGTATTTAACAGGAGCCGGTTTCCACACTTTCGCGCCTTTCTTAAGGAGATACTTGGCAAGGTCCATATGTTCGTATTTCATAGCGAAAATAAGTGCTGAAAGCTCGTACTTATCTCTGGCATCAAGCTCTGCGCCTGCTTTAAGAAGTATGTCGATGATCTCCTGTGATCCGCCCTGAGCAGCCATCATGAGAGGAGTTCTGCCGAAGTTGTCGGTAGCTTTTATATCAGCCTGTGCGCCAAGAAGAATATCGACCATTTTCTTGTCGGCATTTCTTGCAGCAGCCATAAGAGGTGTGTCGCCGTCATCTCTTTTAGTGTTGACATTGGCATCCTCGGAAAGAAGATGTTTAACTATGTCACATTTCTTTTCTGCAACGGCAACATAAAGAGCTGTCCTCTTCCTTCCATCCTTTGTATCAACAAGAGTTCCTTTTCCAAGTTCAGTCTTTACAGCGGCAAGATCACCTTTCTTTGCTGCTTCGATGATCGGAGGAAGCTCTTCTTTGACTTCCGTATCAACAAATTTCTTCTTTTTGTTCTTTTCGGCTTCTATCTTAGCCTTTATTTCCTTGTTCCTTTCCGCAGTCTCTTCCATTTTCTTCTGGATAGCGCTTTTATTGTCGCAAGAAGCGAGCACTGCCAGAACACATGCTAAAATAATAAGTAATTTTTTCATTTCGTCCCCCTGAGGTTAAAAAGCATTATTCACCAAAACTCTGAATTTATACAAAAGTAATAGAATTATTTCAATTTTTTTGGAATAAACTTAAAAAATGAGGATTTATCATTCCTCAAATGGACAGACTCCTTCTTCTTTGCAGTAGCATTCCATATCTCTCAAAATGTATCCTGCTTTTGCAGCAGGCTGCCAGAAAAGATATTTTCCCTCAAAATTTGGAAAACCATGCCCGTATTTAGATTGACCCGCAAGCGGTTTTGAGCAGTAGGTTTTATTTTTATCTATTCGATAGAAACAGAGCTTTCCGTCTTCGCTTGTTTCGGTATAAAAATTTTCCTTATAAAGCATTACATTTGATGAGAATTCTGCCAGCTGAAGCTTAAAGTAGCCCGGTTCTGTGGTCGGGATATCAAACTCTTTCTCAACTTTCCAAGGTTCTTTAGATATATCCATTATTACAAAACGGTTTCTGGGGATACCGTCTGCCATTGGTCTGTACGCAATACGGTTGGGATTGTCTTTGTCAAAACTTGGAAATCCTGCAACTTCACCTTCTTTTCCAATTTTTTTGCAATCAGATGCAATGT
>CAZTKP010000054.1:0-15539 GCA_964614215.1 uncultured Spirochaetales bacterium
AAGGTCTGATGGGTGATACAGATAAACAGGTCCACCATCAAGAGTATATGATCCGTCGTCTGTAGCAGTGAGACTGTTCACACTTGTAAAATCGATGCTTCCAAGAAACCCGATAGCTTTAAGACATGTGTTTCCACTACCGTTAACATCCAGCACATCAAGTTCCAATCCACTATGAAGATCAACAGCATAAGATCCTGTTTGAATAGTGTCATTGAAATAGAAAGTAATGGTCTGATCAAGCCATGCAAAATCCTCCTGACCTGATCCATACTCAAAAACATCCTGATAGTGTATTATCAGATCATAATCGGCAGCATGAAACGCACGATTTGCACCGTTTGAAGCCCATCCACTGGTTTCAGGGTCAGATGGAATAGGACCACCGTCAACTGTTCCAACAAAGAAGTTTTCAAGTACAACATCATCAATATGGTCTTGGAGATATGTCTGGTTCGCCCTTTCATCCCAATCTAGAGTTCCTGGAATAGTTCCGCTCACAGAAGTAATAGTTCCATATGGAGTTCCAGTCGGTTCGCAGTTAATAAGGTCAATTCTGCATTCTGAGGTACATTTAATGAGGCCGTCTCCGCCTATACCTGATGCAGGTGTCCAGAAAGCATTACAAGCTAATTCAACTGTTCCATTGTTAACCTGAGCCCATCCAGGATCAGTCGGGTCACACCATTCAACCATATCGTGGTAGACGTTGTCACCACAGTTGATATCTATACATGCACCGTCTTCACACGCCTGAGGATTTTCCTCGTCTGCATACAGACAGTCAGTTTCCTCGACCCAGTCATAGCTTGCGTTACATTTGAAAACTATATAATCGTCATAATTGCCGTCTTCTGTTGTTCTTGTTCCGCACTGAAGGTCATTAGGAGTACAGACACACTGAGCTTCAGTATCCTTAACTTTGCAAAGTTCTCCATGATCGGAACAAACATCCGAAGTCTGCCATGCACCTTCTGAATCACACTGGAGAAGAGTATTTGTTCCTGAAGCGCATTTTTTATCATCAGGAGTACACAGAGGAGTTGCACACTGAGGAGTTCCTGTGATCTCACGGCACTCTTTTGATGTGTCTGAACAATCCTGTTCTTCATTCCAGACTCCTGCAGTACATTTTTCAAGCACAACACCTGTACATCTGAGATCATCGTTCTCACAGACGCATGTAGGAATTTCACCTACCACCATACATGTCGGTGTCACACCATCGCAGGTGGATGAGTTTTCCCACTGTCCGTTAACGTTACATACCTCTATATCACTTTCATTACATCTTTTTTCACCGGGATTACATACAGGAGCAGCCTTACATTCAACAGTAATGCCGTTATCGACACAGATCCTTCCGGTATCGTTACAGTCAACCTGAGTTCCCCATATACCTTCACCGCTACAGAGCATGAGTTTGGTTTCGTCACATTTCATTTCTGTTGCTGTACACATACATTTTGCTTCCGCACCGCTTTCATCACAGAATTCTTCAGTATTTAAACAGTTTACAGGAGTATCCCATTCCTCAGAAGCGGAACAGGTCATAAGAGTGTCGCCAAAACACTTCTTTTCACCTTCGCTGCACTCAGGAGGGTCGACACATTCTACAGTTGTTCCGTCATCGTTACACATCTGGACTCCGGTACAGTCAACTGAATCCCATGTTCCGCTCGCGTTACATGTGAGTACGGCTTTTCCGTCACATTTCTTATCATTTTCAGTACACGGAGCAGTCTGACATGATGCACTTTCGCTTTCGAAAACGCAGATCTTGTCATTGTTCTCACAGTTCGAAAGTGATTCCCACTGACCGTCAACATTACAAAGTTCAACAGTATTTCCGTTACAGTGGGTCTGACCGCCTGTACAAACCGGAGGAACAATACATTCAACAGTTGTTCCGTTATCTCTGCATATCTTTGAATCATCAGTATCGCAGTCAACTTCAACTACCCAGACTTCAGAGCTGTTACATTTCTGAACTTCGGTTCCCACACATTTTTTATCATCGGGAGTACACGGAGGAACCTCACATGCTGCAGCGTCACTTTCAAAGACACAGATCTTGTCGCTGGTTGCGCAGTTCTCATCGTTTTCCCACTGTCCGTCAGCGTTACATTTAAGAACAACGTCGCCGGAGCATTTTGTTTCATCGGGGTCGCATACTGCTACGATAATATCTTCACAGGTTACAGTTCCTTCGTCATTCTGACAGATCTTGCTGTCATCAGCACAGTCCTGATCTTCGGCCCATTCACCTTCAGCGTTACATTTTAAGATCTTTGTGCCTGAACATTTAAGATCATCGGGAGTACATTTTTCCTCTTCCTCAACGCACTGAGGAGTGTTGTCAACAACTTCACAGATCTTATCTTCGTCTGCGCAGTCTTTTACCGTCGTCCAGAATCCGTCCTTACACCAGGTAAGTACAGTTCCTTCACATTTCATTTCATCCTTTGTACATTCAGGCTGAGTTTCGTCGTTTGTCTCATCACTAACTTCATCAGTAACTTCGTCACTGACTTCATCCTGAGTTTCATCGTTAACGATGTCATCGGTCTGGTTTTCATCAACCGCCTCATCTCCAGTCTCAGCTGTGTCAGTATCCGTAACTCCGGTACCGTCATCAACATCGACTTCAGGATCAGTATTTTTGTCACATGAAAGTACAAAAAGTGACAGCAGAAATACTGACAAAAGTAACAATTTTTTCATTTAATAACCTCCGAAAAATAATTACGCCAATTATGACTGGAATGAATTATACATAAAAAATAAAGTCAATCAACATATAGTATTAAATAATATAAATGTTGCATAAACAGCACTATATGGGTAAATTATCGACAGAAGTTTTTTTATCAGGAGATGAGAGATGTCAAGATCAGTAATTCTTTTTTCAGTCCTTTTATTTACTTTCTGCCTTTTAAGTGAACCTTCTTATTATGATTACAATGGAAAGAAGGTGACATTGACGCAGGATTACAGTTTTGCGGCTATTAATGCAGTTGTTTCTCTTGATGAAAAGGTTCTTCCGGGGAAAAGAACAGTCGGATCGCTCAATACTTTTAAAGGCAGTCTTTCGATAAACAGGATCCCGGGTCTGAAAAGTAAGAAGGACTGGAAATTTCTCTCTTTAAAACTGAAAAACCTCGGTGCTTCTGTATGGCCGGTCGTAACCGATAGAGCTGGAAATGAACTGATCCTTGATGGAACTGTGGGCATCCGTTTCAGAGAGGGTATGTCGGAAAAACGCAAAAGTGATATTTTGAGTTCGATGAATCTTGAGGTAGTCGAGATAGATGTGGAAGATCCTGATTTTATTATGGTTTCAGCTCCATCGGGAGCTGATCCTTTTGATGTTTCAAGAGCACTTTTTGAAAAAGGTTATGTCAGGTGGGCTCAGCCTAACTGGTTTTCGGAGTATGTTACAAAGGCAACTCCTGACGACACCTATTTTCCAAATCAGTGGCATCTTGATCAGATCGATGCCGAAAGTGCCTGGGATTTTGAAACGGGAGACAGCAGCATAAAGATCGCTATAGTTGACAGCGGAGTGGATACCGATCATCCGGACCTTAACGTGACTACAGGTTACGATTATCTTGACGGGGATTCAAATCCTAATCCGGATATAGCGAACGATGACCATTACGGTGTTCCTCACGGGACCTCGGTTGCCGGAATTGCCGCTGCAAAGACAAATAACTCTCTTGGAGTGGCGGGAGTCTGTCAGAACTGTACAGTTATCCCGATAAGGCTTATAGGCGGTTATATTTCTTCTTTTGATATCAGAAACGCCCTCATGTATGCTGTCGATCAGGGTGCATGGGTTGTAAATAACAGCTGGGGACCGCAGAATTCAAGTTGTCAGAACATTTCTGCAAACAGTTTTCAGGCTTCCGCCGTTGAGTACGGAAAGACCAGTGGAAGAGGCGGAAAAGGGACCATCATGGTCTGGGCTGCGGGAAATGACAGCTGCAACACCAGTACGGACGGTGATCTTAAGAACAACGATATCGTTGTTGTCTCTGCTCTGACTTCTTACGGGAGTTTTGCAAGCTATTCCAACTACGGTGACGAGGTCGATGTCAGTGCGGGAGCAGCGAGCTATACAACTGATATTGCAGGAGGTTACGGATACAACTACCTTTCGGGCAGCTCAGACGGAGACAGCCTTTCCAATCTTGATTACACCTCTGTTTTCAGCGGAACTTCCGCGGCAGCTCCGGTTGTTGCAGGTGCTATTGCGCTTATGCTTGCCTCTAATCCGGATCTGACCTTTTCCGGTGCTCTCAACTGTCTTAAATCGACTGCCAGAAAATCTACAAAATACTGTTCAAGAGGTGGCTGGGAACTGCAGAACGACATCTATCTGGAGTCGGGTTCCAAAGAACACAGTCCCTGTTTCGGTTTCGGAACAGTGGATGTGAATCTGATGGTTCAGGGTGCTATTAACGAAACCTGCGGGTCATGTATACAGACAGCCGATGTCGATCTTTGCTACGGCGACGGTATCGGTATGGATGATGACTGTGAAGGCGGAATTGACGACAACTGTTCCGAAGGTGGTGAAGGAAAGGCAGGAGATGCGTGTGATCAGGATTCTCTTTGCGCAAATACGGGAAATGACTTTTTCTGTAAGACCGCGTGGCAGGACGGTTATTGCTCAGGAAACTGTAGCAGTGACGGTGACTGCTACGGCTCGGGTGTTTCAAAATGTGTTGAAAGTGAATGCAGAGCTACCTGTGTAAGCAGTGCAGGACTTAGAGACGGATATAAATGCGAAGACGGAATAGTCATTCCCGGAATTCCTGACCCGGAACCTTACTGCGGAGACGGAGTTGTGGAAGGAGAAGAGGAATGTGATGACGGAAATAAAGAATCAGGCGACGGATGCAGTTTCGCCTGTACAAGAGAGCCTGAGTGTACTCCTGATGAGATGGAATGCAGATACACGGCTCTTTTCTGGTGTAATGGGGGTTTTTGGGAAATAGTCAGAGACTGTGCTGATGACGGTAATATCTGTGAAACAAATGCATTTACTTCATACTGTGAAACACCCGGAGTTTGCGGGAACAGCTCAACTGAAACAGGAGAGGAGTGTGACGACGGAAACACTGTTACTGAAAAATGTGACTACGGTGAAACTGAATGTGAAGTCTGTGCATCGAACTGCACCATTCAGCCCGGAGTTACGGAATTCTGCGGTGACAACATAAAGAACGGAAGTGAGGAGTGTGACGACGGAAACACCTCTGACGGTGACGGCTGTGACAGCAACTGTAAAACGGAAGTGGTGTTTGAGTGTACTCCTGATGAGATGGAGTGCAGAGATACCGATATCTACTGGTGTGACAGCGGTTCCTGGTCTTTTGTCAAGGACTGTGATCTTCTGGGTCAGATCTGCGAGCAGAACGGTATCTATGCTGTATGTAAAACCGAGGAGGTTCCTGATGAAGGTCCGGACGACATGGTTCCCGATGATACTCCTGATGATGCAGTTCATGATGAAGTTGTTCAGGATGATTCTGTTCCCGATGAAACTGCTGACGAGACTGTTCCCGATGAATCTGTTGACAGTGAAGTGCCGGACGAGGCAAATGATGAGGAAATACAGACAGATAGCTTTATTCCCGATGAGGATGGCGAGGTCGTGGATGAAGATGTGATCCCCGGTTGTGGAAACGGAGTTCTTGAAGCTGGTGAGGAGTGTGATGACGGCAACAACCTGCCTGGTGATGGTTGTGATCCGACCTGTAAAGAGGAAGTGCCTCCGGAATGCGGAAACGGTGTTCTTGAATATGGTGAAGAGTGTGATGACGGGAACAATCTTCCCGGTGACGGATGTGATCCTCTGTGTAAGGAAGAAGAGATAGAAACTCCTGATGAAACTGTCGATGATCCTCAGATAAATGATGAAAGCGAAGTCGCTGATGATTCTCAGACTTCTGATAAAACGGCTGAAACACAGGATGATAATGAAAATGAAGGTGAAGAAGATCCTGTGGTCAAAAAGAGTGCCGGATGCTCAATGACGGTTCTGTAAAAATAATCTTGATAACTTCAGCTTTTTAAATTATATAAAAACCGGATTGACGGAGGTGTAATAAGTTGGATTTTTTTGAAATAATGGATAAAGGCGGGATTCTGATGTATCCCATACTTTCCTGCTCTGTGATAAGTCTTCTTATCCTCATGGAGAGGCTGGTATCTCTTAGAAAAAGCAGGATCATTTCAGGCTATGAACTTGTTCTCCATTTATCTCAGCAGGGTGACTGGACCGAGCTTTCAAAAGAGGTCAAGAAAAGGGATGACTATCTTTCCGTAATTCTTGATCTTGTTCTGCAGGACGATACAAAGGAAGACCCTGTTAAAGTTACAGAAATGTATGCAAAGAAGGTCAGCAGTAATATCTACAGATGGATCTCCATTCCGGGTGTGATGGCGACGATCAGTCCTCTTCTCGGGCTTCTGGGAACGACTCTCGGTATGATAAAGATCTTTAACAGATTTACCGAGGCAGGCGGAAATCCGATGATACTTGCCGGCGGTATCTGGGAGGCGCTTATCACGACCGCTGCAGGTCTGACTGTGGCTATTCCCAGTCTCATTATCTACAGGTATCTGAGCTACAGGGCTGACCATGCGGTGGAAGATATTGAATTTGCACTTGAGAAGGTGCTCATGTATAGAACAAAAACAGATAGTTAGCTACATTATTAACAAAGGAGAGTAAAGATGAAAAAGATCCTTATTATCGGAGCAGTTGGACAGATCGGATCCGAGCTCACACTCAAAATGCGCGAAAAGT
The DNA here is from genome assembly GCA_964614215.1 of uncultured Spirochaetales bacterium. GTDB lineage: Bacteria > UBP6 > UBA1177 > UBA1177 > UBA1177 > CAZTKP01. The sequence goes on from CAZTKP010000054.1 coordinate 6,824, forward strand.
ACGGCAATGAGAATGTTGTTGCATCTACAAGAAAGACTGAGCCTTCGAAAAAGATCATGGAATCAGGTCCTTTCGAGTTCTTCGATGTAAAAGATAGAAAAAGACTGGAAGAGATCTGTGACAAGTATCAGATCGATCATATCGTTAACATGGCCGCTATCCTTTCAGCAGTCGGCGAACAGAATCCGATGCTTGCATGGGACATCAACATGAACGGTCTTATCAACGTTCTTGAAGTTGCAAGAGAAAGAAAGATGAAGCAGGTTCTTATGCCGAGTTCGATCGCTGTCTTCGGTCCTGAGACACCTCAGGTCAACACTCCTCAGGAAACAGTTCTCAAACCGACTACAATGTACGGTGTTACAAAGGTTGCCGGTGAGCTTCTGTGTGACTATTATGTAAGAAAGTACGGTCTTGACGTAAGAGGACTCAGATACCCCGGTATCATCAGCAACGAAACTCTTCCGGGCGGCGGAACAACTGACTATGCAGTAGCTATCTACTACGATGCTATCAAATACAAGAAGTACGTATCTTTCGTTAAAGAAGACACAAAGCTTCCGATGATGTATATGCCTGACTGTCTCAAGGCTACTATCGACCTTTTCGAGGCTGATTTCAGCAAGCTTAAGCATCACTCTGACTTCAACGTCGGCGGAATGAGCTTCACAGTTGGCGAAATGGCTGAATCCATCAGAAAACATATTCCGGATTTCGAGATCGAATATCAGCCGGATTTCCGTCAGGCAATTGCCGACTCATGGCCGGATTCAGTTGATGACAGTGCAGCTAGAGAAGAATGGGGATGGGACCCTGAGTTCGATCTTGACAAGATGACCGCTGATATGCTCGACGCACTTTCAAAGAAGCTTAAGTAAGCTGATTCATTAAACCTTTTCTCATATTAAAATCATTTTTCTTAGTAGTACACTCTTTAGATAAAGTTTTGTAAGAAAAATTTTCATTGTAAAAAAGTTCTTTTATATTGCTGAAATCTATAGTACAATTTTCTATTTAACTCGTTCCTGTTAAAGATGAGGATGACATGATAAAAAAGATAATGACGGTTAGCTGTGCGATTTTCATTTTCTTTGCAGTCCATGCAAAAGACCCCGGGGTTGTGGTTAAGAGCTTTTCAGGACCGAGCTGCTGTCCCAGAGGACTGACTTATGGAGAGAAACATCTGTGGATGTTAGACCGAAAACTAAACAAGATCTTTCAGATAGACAAAGATAACGGAAAGGTTATTTCTGAGATCCCGACTCCGGGATTTCATGGTGCCGGACTTACTTATATTAAAGGGTTTCTTTTCGTTGTGGATAGAGACAGGAAAGTTATCTATCGCCTTAATACAAAAACAAAAATAGTTGATAAGGTTCTTAAGATCGCGATCAGATCTCCGAGAGGTCTGGCTTATGACGGAGCGCACCTTCTGGTGGCAGATGCAAAGAAAAACAATATTTATATGCTGGATCCTGATGACGGAACTCTTATAAAATATTTCAAGTCTCCATCTACATCTGTAACAGGTATGACTTTTGACGGAAAATATCTATGGGTCGCTGATAGAAATAAGGATGAGATATATATGATGGATGTTGATAAGGAAGCCGTTATAAACATCTTTCCAAGTCCCGGGCCTCATCCTTACGGTCTTGCTTATGACGGAAAGTATCTCTGGAATGTTGATTACCAGACCCGGAAAATTTACAAATTAAACATTGAAACAAAGAAAAAGGTGATACATTACGAAAAGAAATCACTAAAAATAGAGTATTCTATCCAGTTCCTCAGTCAGGGACCTGATAACATAAAAAATGCTGACTTTTATATTGCTGTTCCGACAGATTATTACAATCAGAAAATTACATCATCCTTAGAATTTTTTCCAAAGCCTCAGGAGATCAAATTTGATAACTGGGGTCAGAAAGTTGCTCATTTTAATTTCAGGAATATCAAGCCTGGGACTAATCTTGTCCCCAGGATGGTTGTAAAGGCAGACCTGTATAAAACTAATTTCTGGATAATGCCTGAAAAGGTCGAGGGACTTGATAAAGTGCCATTGAAAATAAAAAAGAAATACCTCAAGGATTCGGTCAAGTATAGAATTAATGATCCGAAAATAAAGGAAGCGGCAATCAAAGCTATTGGAAAAGAGACAAATACCTACTGGAAAGCAAGAAAGATATATCAGTTTGTAAGAGAAATGCTCGATTATAAGCTGAAAGGCGGTTGGGATTCAGTTCCTATCCTGCTTGAAAGAGGTACCGGAAGTTGTTCGGAGTATTCCTTTGTCTTTATTGCTCTGTGCAGAGCTGTGGGAATTCCCGCCCGTTATGTAGGAGGAATTGTGACTAGAGGAGACGATGCCTTTGTTGATAATGTTTTTCACCGATGGGCGGAAGTTTATCTTCCGGGATACGGCTGGGTTACAGTAGATCCCGATAGAGGAGATAAAGAAAGTCTGCGTGGACAGGCACTAGGGTTTGGAAACCTGGGCAACACCCTTTTAATTACTACAAAAAGTGGTGGAAAATCAGACTTTCTTGACTGGAAGTATAACGGAAACGTCAAGTGGCAGTTCATAGGTAACAGCAGAGTTTACACTGAACAGATAGGAGAGCTTTCTCCGATTGGTGAAAGTGATGCTAATTAATATTGCTAAATGTTAGAAATTATTATCTTTTTGAATGATTTCCAGAAGTTTTTATAAAAGTCCTGAGCGTTTTCTTCTGTTGTATATTTTTTCCATGTTAGCCTGTATTCAGGATGGAACTGAACGCCTGCAGCATTTGGATAAATTTTATGTCTGACAGCTTCAATTATTTTTCCATCTTCGGAAAAAGCAGTTGCTTCAAGGTCTTTTCCCGGAATTTCAACTGCCTGATGATGATTATGAAAAACCAACTCTTTTCCTGAGACGTCATCTTCTTTAAATAAGGAATCTTTTATAATTACAGGGTTTAAGATAGCTCGTTTCTTTTTATCCATAGTGCGATGGATATTATTTTTTCCAGCTTCCCGGCCTTTATAGACCAGAGAAGGAATATCCTGGATCAATGTCCCGCCGAGGGCTACATTCAACTGCTGCATGCCCAGACATATTCCGATTAGCGGATAGTCTTTTCTATCTTCAATAAAACCTGCTTTTCCGTTTTCAGAGTTATTAAAAATATGGTGAAGGAAACTTATGTCAAAGTAGTTCCTCTGCTTATTGAACGGTTTTGTCTGTTCATGAGGTTCCTGTCCGTAAAGTTGTGGCGGAATGTCGGGACCACCGTTAAAAACTGCGGCACTTGAACTTTCAAAAAGATCTTTAAAAAAAGGTGTGCATTTATTTTCCTTGAAAACGGAAAACTGATCGACAGAACAGGGGATTTTTTTCAGTTCAATAAAATCATACCTGCGTTTTTCTAAATATTTCTCAACCTTTGTGACGTTTACGTCTTGCGGATAGATCCATGTGAATACAAAACGATCATCATGAAACAGCCGGTTCTTATACAGGAAAATATAATCTGCAAGGCGTTCTTTTGACGGGCCTGTCATAATGATACGTATTTTTTCATCATCTTCTTTTTCTGAATTGAAATAAATAGTTAAAGTTGTTAAAAAGACAATGAGAGTTAAAATAAAAAGCTTTAAATTCTTCATTATAATCAGCTCCTTACTCTTAAATGAAAGCGCAAGTCACAAAAAGAGTGGAAATTTATCATTCAACTTCTGATAATGCAATCATTTTTTAATTTGCAACAGTAAATCTTTTTAATACAATGCATCAATTGAGCGGGATTTTTTTGGGAGGAAGAAATGAAGAAGCTAGTTTTTTTTCTTTTATTATTAATGGTTCTAGGGTGTTCCAGTGATAAGAAAAAACCTGCAAATGATTATGATATAATTGACAATACTCAGCCTGACAAAGGAAGTCTGCCTACTGACAATGAGGTGACCGATAATGAAAAGTCGGACAATGAAATATCAGATAATGAAGAAAATGATGCTGATATTCCGGAGAGAGAATGTGAGACGGTCTGCGGCAAAGGTGTTGAGCAGTTCATAGATGGAGAGTGGAAAAACTGTACAGCTCCCAAAGACGGAGATAAGAGAGATTGTGAAAAAATAAATACTTACGGTACGTGTCCCGGATTTGAAACATGTACTCTTCCTGATGGCTGGGGTGAATGTGATGCACCTGATCCTGAACCGGAGTATTATGACGGAAAGGACAACAACTGTAATGGTGAAACTGACGAAAATATTATTAATCCTGTTACTGACGGAACGGTTGATGAAGGTCTTGAAATGATTGAGGGAACTGATCCTGATAATCTGACAGGAGAAGACGGGCTCACCCTTTCTAGACAGTCAAAAGTTCTTCCATATCTCTGGGCGGCTAATCATACAGATGAATCTGTAAGTAAGTTTAATACTGAAACGAAAACAGAAGAAGCACGATACTGGGTTGGGGTCAATCCGAGCAGAACAGCTGTTGACCTTGACGGAAATATGTGGGTTGGAGGAAGAGATGACGGAAGGCTGACTAAAGTTCTCTGGGACACAACAAAATGTCCTGAAAGCAATGGAATTCCGGGAATTCAGACTTCACATATTGATGGAACTACAGGAGAGGTTGTACAGGTAAACAGCGCGACTGATCCTTTTGCAGATGAATGCGTTGTCTACAGTGAAGTTCCCAATGTTAACTGGTTGAGTATAAGAGGACTTGCTGTCGCTCCGGATGGAAAGATCTGGATTGGTTACAGTTTCGGCGGAGTTCAGTCCATAGATCCTGAAACTTTTGCTCTCGGACCGTATTATTCCGCTCTTGCAGTTCCGGTCTGGAGACCTGACGGATCAAATGTTTTTCAACCTGTGACAGGAGAAACCATTAATGCAGATGGAGTTTACGGGCTTATTGCAGATTCAAACGGACTTCTCTACATAAGCGCTCTGAACAACAGAAAACTGTTGACCTGTTTTGATACGAAAACAGAAACATGGATAGGAGCTTTCGAAAAGCTTGGTGCCTGCTCATACGGAATAGCAGTTGATGGAAAGAACAGAATATGGCTGGGAGGTTACCCTGAATGTATGGGTGTTGTAATGTTTGATAATGATGCTAAAAAAGCAACCTCGTTTCTCGTCCCTGATACAGCCGCTCTCACGCCTGCATCCACAGCTCCTGTACAAATGGCTGACGGTGGAGCCGGTGGTGGTAAAACTGCTCATGACACTACAGGAATAACTGTTGACCCTTCAACCGGTAACATCTGGACATCTTTTTATCAGCAGGGCTATACGGGAAAACTGATACTTGATGAGACGAATTTATCAAATAGTACATGGACTTTTATTGCAACAACCAGAGATTCTTCGAATGTTCTTCTTCCCGGGGTCGGTGTTGATCTCAGAGGCGTTGGTTTTGATCCTTTTGGTTATGCGTGGACTCTCGGCCTAGGAAGTGACAGAGTTTGGAAAATAGATCCAGCCACTAATGCAAGAGCAACCGATCTGCCCGAAGGAAAAGCAATCGGTGTCGGTTCACATTACACATACAGTGATTTTACCGGCTCAACCGCTTTTAATTTTACTGCTCCAAGAGGCGTATGGAGCTATAGTTTCGGGAAACCTTCAAACTGTTCAATTCCATCATCAATCTTTGTTAAAGCATCTGTGCCTGATAAGACTTACGTCGGAGTGAGGATAAGGTCACTTGATAAAGATGATGCCCCAATCTCAGGCTGGGTTCCGGAAATTGTTACCACTGAAAAATATTTTGATATCCCGAAAGGACTTGCGGAAACCGAGATAGATCTTACAGATTACCGCGATTATTTTCTGACAGCTGCAAAATTTGAGATTGAGGTTCTTATGACCACGACAGATAAAAGCATTCTTCCAATCCTGAATTATGCCAATGTCATGTGGGAGTATGATTCAGATGCCTGCGATAGTTAAGAGAGGAGTTTATAATGAATAAGACCGCATTGATCACTGGTGCTTCATCGGGAATAGGAAAAGAACTAGCAAAGATACATGCGAAGAAAGGCGGAGACCTCGTTATTGTTGCCAGAAGTGGTGACAAGCTTGATGAGCTTAAAAAAGATCTTGAGGAAAAACACAGTGTCGAGGTGATGACTATTGTTAAGGATCTCGGCAACAGCAATGCGCCTGAAGAAATTTACAATGAGATAAAAGAAGCGGGAATAAAAGTTGAATATCTTATCAACAATGCGGGTTTCGGACTTGTCGGAACTTTTCATGAGCTTAGTCTTGAAAAGCAGGTTGCAATGATGAATCTCAACATGACGGCACTCACTGTTCTTACGCATCTTTATCTTAAGGATTTTGTCAAAGAAGGTTCAGGAAAGATCCTCAACGTTTCTTCAACAGCGAGTTTCCAGCCGGGCCCTGGACAGGCGATCTATTTTGCAACCAAAGCCTTTGTTCAGTTTTTAAGCAACGCACTTTCTGAAGAGTGTCGCGGAACAGGAGTTACTGTTACAAATCTTATGCCCGGAGCCACTGAAACAGGTTTCGGAGCGATCTCGGGTATGGATAAGACAGCTCTTTTTAAGAAAACTGCCAGTGCTTACACAGTTGCGCTTGACGGATATAACGGAATGATGAAAGGAAAGATGGATGTCCTCACAGGAGTTACCTGCTCCCAGAGACTCATGTTCAATATGATGCCTTTTCTCCCCAAAAAAATGGTCCTTAAAACCGTTAAAAAGCTTCAGGAAGTTTAAATTCGCTTGACAACCAACCAGTAAGTTAGTAAAATGCTAACATACTGGAGGTGGTATGATGGCTTTTCTAAATACAATTCCAATCGAAGAGATTGATTACAACTATCTGAAGTCTTTTTTGTCCGGATATAAAAATGTTCGTGTAAAAATAAACTCTATGCTTAAAAAGGGTGAGATAATTAGAGTCAAAAAGGGGCTTTATGTTCCCGGTGATAAATATTTAAGGGGAGTGATTCACAGAGAAACTCTTTCAAATCTTATCTACGGCCCGTCATACATTTCGCTTGAGTATGCACTTTCTTTTTACGGAATGATCCCTGAGAGAGTTGAGACAGTTACAGCTGTTACAAACAAGAAAAACAAGTCTTTTGATACTCCTCTTGGAAAGTTTACATACAGGTATATTCATCCTGATCTTTACCCGGTAGGTGTTAACACGGTCTCACTTGATGAAAAGCATAATATTCTTATTGCGGGAAGAGAAAAAGCTCTGGCTGATACGCTCTATTTTTATGATGATCTTGGCAGTCTTGATGAATTAAAAGTGTATCTGCATGATAACTTGAGGATAGAATTTGATGATATTGTGAATCTCGATAAGTCGGTAATAAACAATCTTTCGGATGTTTATGGCGGAAATGTTGCGTTGCTTAAAGAATATCTTGGAGGAAAGGAATGAATAATGCTGTAAAAAGTATGCTTGAAAAGTATGAACTTAAAAGCTCTGTGGATTATGAAAATGCATTGAAAGAGATTATTCAGGAGATCACACTTCTTGGACTCTGGCGGTCAAAATTCTTTGAAAAGGCTGCTTTTTACGGCGGGACAGCACTGAGACTTCTTTACGGTCTTGACAGGTTTTCAGAAGATATGGATTTTTCACTTTATGAGCCTGATATGGATTTTAAGATAGAAAAATATTTTAAAGCTGTAAAAGATGAGCTTTCTTCTTTCGGACTGGATGTGTCGGTCGAGCAGAAGGAGAAAAAGAATTCAAACATTGAATCTGCATTTATAAAAGCCGGGACGGTAAAGAATTTTATTGAGATAAATGTTCCGTCAGATCTGCTGAAAAGTGTCAGCAGTTCAAAAATGCTCAAAATAAAGATCGAGGTCGATATTGATCCTCCGGGAATGTTTGAAACTGAAGCGAAGTATATTTTCAATCCGATCCCTTTTTCTGTCAGCACCTATAAAATTCCTTATCTTTTTGCGGGAAAAATGCATGCAATTCTCTGCCGTCAGTGGAAAACGAGAGTTAAGGGAAGAGACTGGTATGATCTTGTCTGGTATGTCGGAAATAACCATAAACTCAGTCTCAGTCATCTTGAAAAGAGGTTGCAGCAGACAGGACATCTCACAAAAGAAGATAAACTTGATGAGAAAAAGTTCAGAGAACTAATAAAAGAAAGAATTGAAACTGTCGATTTTGATAAGGCAAGAGCCGATGTTGAACCATTTCTCAAAAGTTATCACGATCTTTCTGTCTGGAGTACGGATTTTTTCACGGAAGTCGGTAATAGGATAGAGTTAATTGAGGAAAAAGACGCTAGCGGGCAATCTTCTTGATGTAAACCTTCCAGGTGGAGATGCCCTAATTCTGATCGATTGTCCGTTAAAGTTTAGCGAAGGTTGGGGCTTTTGCCCTTACTTAGTTTTTTTTGATTTTTTTCTTTTAATTTCTTTTGCTTCTTCGTTTTTTGAAAGATTTATTAAAGGCAAAAAATATGGAGGAATATTTGCAAGTGCCATGTAATTAGAAACCAAAGAACGAGCATATGGGTAAAGAATTGCAGGTGCATTTTTTGTATATAGATTTTTAAAATAATCTTCCGGCATTTTTTTTTCTCCCAGAAAACCACCCTTTATTTCAAAATTCATTTTAAAATTTCCACTCTCCGCTTTAAGAGAAATAAGCATTGAAACCTCTACGAACCTCGGTTCATCAGGGTTAATTGAATATCCTA
>CAZTKP010000055.1:0-15158 GCA_964614215.1 uncultured Spirochaetales bacterium
AGGAGCAAAAATGGATAAGAAAAAGATAGCTGGAATAGTCATTGGGCTCTTTGTGGCGGCAAGCGTCATTGTTCTGATCGCTAAAGAAATGACAAAGAACACGTCAACTACTCAAACTAAAGTTGAAACAGCTGCAAAAAGCAGTGAGAACTCTCAGAAACATCACATTAAAGTAACTTACTTTCATGGAACAATGCGATGTCCGTCATGCCTGAAAATAGAGAAATATACAAAAGAGACAGTCACTTCAAAATTCAGGGCACAAATGGATTCAGGACTTATCGAGTTTCATGAGATCAATGTCGACAAACCTGAAAACAACAAGTTTATTGAACAATATCAGCTTACTACAAAACAAGTTATCGTGTCTGAATATGAAAACGGCAAAGAAAAAAGATGGCAGAACCTTGACAGAGTATGGGAGCTATTAAGGGAAGAGGAAGACTTCAGGAGTTACATTGAAATGGAAGTGACCGGCTGGCTTAACGAGGTTAAGAAATGATCGCGGCTTTAATTTCAGCCATCTGGCTTGGAATTCTGACATCCATCTCACCGTGTCCGCTTGCGACAAATATTGCGGCGGTCAGTTATATTTCAAAGAACCTGAGTGACAGGAAAAGTGTTGCAATATCTTCAATTCTTTACACTTTAGGGCGGATGGCGGCATATACTCTGATAAGCGCTATAATTGTCATTTCAGTTGTTTCAACTCCGAAACTCTCCCATTTTCTGCAAGTCTGGGGAACAAAAATAATCGGACCCGTGCTGATCCTGACCGGTGCATTTCTGCTTGAACTGATTACCATTCCCCTGCCCTCTTTCGGAGGACAGCCCGTAAAACCGGAAAAATTCGGACTGTTCGGCTCTTTTCTTCTTGGATTCATCTTCGCACTCTCATTCTGTCCTGTGTCAGCCGCACTCTTCTTCGGATCACTCATACCACTTGCAGTATCAGAGCAGTCAAGGTTTGCCCTTCCTCTTCTTTACGGCATCGGCACAGCACTACCCGTTGTCTTTTTTGCAATTCTGATCGCGACAGGCAGCTCAAAGATCGGCACCGTTTTTACCCAAATCACAAAAATCGAAAAATGGGTGAGAACCGTTTTCGGAGTTATCCTGATAATTCTCGGACTTTATTACACAGTTATGTATGTGTTTCTGAATTGAGATTAGATAAAAAAGAAAGTTAAGAGTTTGCGGTGTGAAAGATTCCTTGACCGAAGTGCTTTAATTTCCTATAGTTTTTCAGTTCGGTGAAAGAGGAATGGAAAATGAACAAAGATTCAACGAAAAAAGGACTGGATAAAATAGTAAGTCCGCTTGATAATTAACCAAAAACAGGAGGGATTATGAAAAAATTAGGTTTTTTATTCATGTTGATACTATTATCAACGTTAGCATTACCTGCACAGGAACAGGATGAGATTATTTCCCTTTTCAAAGGCAGTAAAAAAATAAATGACGATAATATTGGGTTTGAAACTCATTATTATTTAACTGGACCAACTTCACATAAAGCGGTTGACGGTAAAATCCGCAGACAATTTTGTAAGGCACCAAAAGGTGTTTCTGCTTACGAGATAATTAAAAATTATGAAAAAGCAATTCAATCAAAAAATGGAACAGTAATTCATTTATCCAGAAAAGCTCAAAGCTATAAAGATAAAAAAACAGGAAAAACAATCCGATTTATGAAGAACTTGTTTGCGAAAGGCAGATCTAACCATAATGGGTCGTATCCTTATCTTCAGCTTCCGAATTTTGCGAAAGATTATGTTTCAGGGAAAATTTCAACAGCAAAAAATGACATATATATAAGCGTGGCTGCCGCTGCAGTTGAATCGAGAACATATTATACTATTGTTACGGTTTTGGCAGAGCCAATGGATATGAATAATGTTACATTGAATGTATTAAACGACGGAATTGCCGATAAAGGAAAAATCGCCATTTATGACATTTACTTTGATACAGGCAAGTCTGAAGTAAAAAGTGAATCAAATAACGCATTGGCGATCATTGCAAATTATTTGAAGAAAAATCCGGATAAAAAGTTTGTGATAGTTGGCCATACAGATAATACAGGAGACTTTCAAGCTAATGTTAGTTTATCAAATGCCCGCGCGAATGCGGTAGTAAAAAAGCTGGTAGCAGAGCATGGAATTAAGCAAACACAACTTGTCCCATATGGCGTTGGTTCCGTTTCTCCTCAAATGAGCAACGCTACCGATGAAGGAAAAGCAAGAAACCGCAGGGTTGAATTAGTTGAATTATAAAAAATACTGCTGCCAACACGTGGTGCACAAAATGCTGGTTTCTAGCGGATTTGGAATCTTTCTCTTTACAAAAAGAAACCCTTGATCAAACAGAAAATTAAAAGAAAATCACCCGTCACACAGACAAATTTCGTTGTATTTTTAATTAAATAGTGCCATGTTGAGTGGTCAGTCGGAAATTCCGACACACCACATCTTCGGAATTAAATCTTGACATTTTCCTGATTTCATGTAATCGTTTAAACGGTTATGCTGTTTCGGAGGAGAAAATGAAAGATCTTGCTCAGTTTTTTAAGGCGCTTTCGGATGAAACGAGATTGCAGATCGCTGTACTCTTGCTGATGAAAGAGGAACTTTGTGTGTGCGACATTGAAAACACGCTGGGGATGACTCAGTCAAAGGCGTCCCGACACTTGAGATATTTAATGAATTCAGGTATTTTGACTGACATTCGAAAAAATATCTGGGTGTATTATTCTATAAGCAAAGACTTGAGTTCTGATAAGCTTGCAATTCTTGAAGCATTAAAAAATTGTCTGGGGAGCGATGTCAGAAATGAACTGAAGAAAAAGCTCGACGAATGGCTTGAAAGCAAAGAAAAATCAAAAACTTGTAATTTATAAATGGAGAAAACTATGGAAAAAAATACTGGAGGCATAAGCTTTTTTGAAAAGTATCTCACTTTGTGGGTGGTTCTCTGTATGGTTGCAGGAATTCTTATCGGAAAATTCGCACCTGTGATCCCTGAATTTCTTGGAAAATTTGAATATGCGCAGGTGTCAATTCCAATTGCGATTCTCATCTGGCTAATGATCTATCCGATGATGATGAAAGTGGATTTTGCAAGTGTAAAAGATGTCGGCAGAAACCCGAAAGGACTTTTTGTGACATGGGTTGTAAACTGGCTGATAAAACCGTTCACGATGTACGGTATAGCTTGGTTTTTCTTTTTTATCGTGTTTAGATCGCTTATCCCGACTGATCTTGCAAGAGATTATCTTGCAGGAGCAATAATTCTCGGGGCTGCACCTTGTACCGCTATGGTTTTTGTCTGGAGTCATCTCACAAAAGGAAATCCTGCATATACAGTTGTTCAGGTCGCAACTAACGATCTGATCATCCTTGTCGCTTTCACTCCGATCGTTGCCCTGCTTCTTGGAATCAGCGGAATAACCATTCCCTGGAACACTCTTTTTCTCTCTGTTGTCCTCTTTGTCGTGATCCCGCTTGCAGGTGGCATTTTCACAAGAAAAACGGTTATAAAGAACAAGGGCCTTGAATATTTCAACACGAAATTCATTACTAAATTCAACAATATAACTATTGGCGGACTGCTGCTCACACTTGTAATAATATTTTCTTTTCAAGGTCATGTCATTCTTGAGAATCCGCTTCATATCCTGCTTATTGCCATCCCTCTCACCATTCAGACCTTTTTCATCTTTTTTATTGCATATCTCAGCTCTAAAAAGCTTTGTCTGTGTCACAGTATCGCAGCTCCCGCTGGAATGATCGGTGCTTCAAATTTCTTTGAACTTGCAGTTGCAGTTGCAATTGCGCTCTTCGGACCGACTTCACCTGTTGCTCTTGCCACAATTGTGGGAGTTCTCGTTGAAGTCCCTGTGATGCTCACACTTGTAAAAATTGCAAATAAAACTAAACACTGGTTCCCAAAGGAGAAAATTCTATGAGTAGGCATAAACATGATGAAATTCGTATCGCTGTCAGAAAAAATTATAGTTCCATAGCCACTGCAAAAGTTAGCGGCTGTTGTGGATCAACCGGCTGCTGTAGTGGAGATTCTTCGGCCGATTATGAAACTATATCAAAAGCTTTAGGCTATTCCACTGAAGATGTTTCCTTTGTGCCAGAAGGAGCAAATATGGGGCTGGGATGTGGAAATCCCCAGGCGATAGCTTCATTGAAAAAAGGGGAAACTGTTCTTGATCTGGGCAGTGGCGGGGGATTTGACTGTTTTCTGGCCGCTCAGGCGGTGGGAGTTTCGGGACAGGTAATCGGAGTGGACATGACTCCTGAAATGATAAGTAAAGCCCGCAACAATGCAGAGAAAGCTGGATTCAACAATGTGGATTTTCGTTTGGGAGAGATAGAGCATCTGCCGGTAGCCGACAACAGTGTTGATGTCATTATCTCAAATTGTGTTATCAATCTTTCTCCGGAAAAAGAAAAGGTTTTTGAAGATGCTTTCCGCGTTCTCAAGTCCGGTGGACGACTTGCCATTTCTGATGTAGTTACCACAACTGAATTGCCGGAAAATATCAAAAATGATTTGGAACTTTATTCAGGGTGCGTTTCCGGTGCTTCAACGATAGATGAGCTGAACTCAATTTTGAAAAAATCAGGTTTCAGAAATATCCTGATCAAGCCGAAAGATGAAAGCAGAAAATTTATTAGTGAATGGGTCCCGGGCAAAAACATTGAAGATTATATTGTTTCCGCTTCTATTGAGGCGGTGAAACTAATTTAACATCCTATGAGAGGGAAAATCATGAAAAAAAACGTAATTTTTATCTGCATCCATAACTCCGCAAGATCTCAGATGGCTGAAGCTTATCTTAAGCACTTTGCCTCCGACAGATTTGATGTCCGGAGCGCGGGACTTAAACCGGGAACACTCAATCCGATCGTAATTAAGGCAATGGCTCAGGAAGGAATTGATATATCCGGAAATTCGACAAACTCGGTGGATGAATTCATTGACGGACACATCAAATTTGATTTTGTTGTTACCGTCTGCGATGAAACAGCCGCGGAAGAATGCCCCTTCTTTCCCGGTCAGGGAAAAAGACTTCACTGGGGGTTTGAGGATCCATCAGGACTTAGCGGAACCGATGAACAAAAACTTGCTTTAACAATTAAGATCAGAGATCAGATAAAAGAGAAAGTCATGGAGTTCGCAGGGTAAATTTATTGTGAACAAACTATTTATACCCTCTTATCCGAAAAACCGCTTGACTATAAACCAGTTTCAGCTAAAATTCTAAAGGGTACTTTCAGGGAGAGAAAATGAATCTTGCTGTAATTTTTATTATTTTTTCAATGTTCGGCACTGTTTTTGATGGTGGTGAACTTTGTTTTTCGGGTAACGGCGATGTTCATCTTTCATGTTGCTGTAAAAAAGTTGACGAAATAAAAAAGCCATGCTGCGGATCACACTGCAAAACAGTTTCCTACCCATCTCTGGATTTTGCGTCAAATCAACTCAAAGTTGAAACTGACTTTAACATTGAAAGCAACGAAACTTCATGGTTCAAAACTCCTGAAATAACCTTTAATTTAAAACTTTTTAACTACGATGTTCATCACCCCTCAAGCGGTGACAGATCATACCTTTCCCTAAAACTTTCAAAAATTGTTCTAAGATGCTGATATTATAGAGATCCTTTAAGATTTTATTTTTATTACTTAAATTTATTGGAGATTTCTATGATAAAAAAGTTATTAACAGTTTCTATAATGTTCTTTGCGGTTTTTCTTTTAACATCAAACTTGTCTGCCGGAGAGAAAAAAAACACGGTAAAAAAAGAGTGTACCTGCAAATCATGCGACAACTGTAAATGCGGATGTAAAGACGGTAAAAAATGTACCTGTAAATCAGATGGAAAAACCTGTGATTGTAAGAACATGAAAAAAGACTGCAACTGCAAGGATGCAAAAGCGGACTGCAAGTGCGACAAAAAGAAAGACTGCTCATGCAAAGATACAAAAAACAGTTGTGCTTGCAAAAATGACAAGAAAAGCTGCGGATGTAAAGGCATGAAAAAGAGCTGCGGAGGCAAAAAGAAAAAGCACTGCGGTCAGCATCACCGTTAAATCACCTGTAATTTCTAGACCTTAGATCAAACCAAACATATCTGAAAAATTTATTCACTAATAAATTCAACAACTTAACAACTTTTCCCCTTGACTGAAAAAATCTCATGCATATAAAAGATACTGACGGCCGAAACGAGCGCAACTGCTCGTAACTATTACTTATTTGAGGATTTTATAATGGAGGAGACCATGAGATTAGTACGTTATCAGGATCCAAAGAAAAATTCACCTGCTCTTTTGGGCAACTGGATGGACGATCTTTTCAGCGAGTTCTTTGACAACAACTTGAGAAGTGTTCAGGGACATCGCGGCTATCCTCTTGTAGACATTGAGGAAAATGACAAAGATTACATCTTCAAAGTCGAACTCCCCGGTGTCAAAAAAGAGGATGTGAACATTGAGATAGATAACAGGGTGCTGACAATAAGCGGTGAAAAAAATGTGACAAAGGAAGAAAATGATCCCAACTGCTTCAGAAAGGAAACTTACAGCGGAACGTTCACACGTTCATTCACACTTCCGGATCATGTTGAATCAGAAGCTGCAAAGGCAAATTTCAAGGACGGTATCCTTGAGCTGACAATTCCGAAAAGTGCTGACAAGGCAAAGAAAAAGATCGAGATCAAGTAAAACCGCAAAACGAACCAACGTATCTCTAACGCCGGCTCCCGAAAGGGAGCCATTTTTTTAATCCCCCTAACCCCTTTTACAAGGGGGAATTATGAAAGCAGATTCCAGGGAATTACTGTAATATCTTTTTCAACTTTATAAGATTCCTTTCCTGCATAAATCACCAGAGCTTCACCAATTTCGTTTTTATAGTAAGTTTCCCGAAAAGCTTTAATTCCTCTCAGATCTCTTTTTGCAATTGCCGTTTTACACTTTATTTCAATTGGAAAAAGTCTTCCATCACGTTCAAGAATGATATCCACTTCAGCACCACCTCCGGTTCTCCAGTGATAAAAGTTCGGCGGAACATCCATTGTCAGGGCATATCTATAGAGCTGATTAACAACAAACGTTTCAAAAAAACTTCCTAGATAAGGACTCACTGCAAGAGCATCAGGAGATGAAACTCTCTGGAGATTACATGCTAAACCTGAATCTCTCAGATATCCTTTCTTTTTTCCGCTGATTCTCTTTATTGTGTTCCCAAAGTATGGATCGATCTCAAGCCACTGGTATGACTGCATTAACAGATCAAGCCATTTTCTTGCAGTAGCTGGAGTTACCTCGATCTCTCTTGCAAAATGAGAGGCATTTATCTCCTGAGAAGTCAATGCGGCACAAATAGAAATAAATCTATGAAAGAGAGAAAGATCTTTCACGTTTTCTAAAAGCCTGACATCCCTTTCGATATAAGTGTTGATATAAGAGGAAAAATATGTCGGAACAATTGAATCAGGAACATCCAGCAGACCCGGCATTGACCCATGCCATAAATAATTCACAAGATTTTTTCTACTATAAAGCTCATTTTCAAGTGAGGTTAAAAACTTACTGGCGTTGTTTAGATAATTAGCCAGCCAGCATGGAACATCTTTTTCCAACTCTTCATAGACTGTAAAACCTTCAAGTTGAAGAATCCCCACTCTTCCAGCCAGACTTTCCGCAATTCCTTTAAGCATTGTCAGATTTTGAGAACCTGTAAGAAAATACTGTCCGGAAACATCATGTAGATCAACACGCCTTTTAATTGCAGGAAGTAACTGAGGAACATATTGAATTTCATCAAGAATTATCGGATCAGTATAGCTATCCAGAAAAAGATCAGGATCACTTTTCGCACCGTAATTATCTTTTAAAGGATCAAAAACAAATACCTTGTAATCAGGGAACATATGCTTTAAAAGAGTGCTTTTTCCTACCTGTCTTGCTCCGACAACAAGCACAACCTTAAAAAACCTAGCCATTTCAATAAGTTTACTTTGAACAAGTCTTTTTCTATATTTCATTTTCGCCTCCATTTACCTTGTAATTTTATACCACCACTATAAATTTGCAAGGTATTTCAACTTTTTTTCTATCATTTTTTTACAAAATCTATACAGAGACCGTCTGCTTTTATTAGACGGGGAACGTTTTGGGGAGGATAAAATGGAAAGTAAGAACAGATCAATACAAGCAGTGATCTCAGCGGTGGCGATGATAACTTTCACCGTCGGAGGACTTTTTTATCCGTATCTTGGGCTCGGAACTACAGCTGTTGCGGCTTTTCTGGTCTTTCAGTCAATCTTTAACGGCAGAAAAGGATGCGCCAGGTTCTGTCCGAGAGGGATTTTTATCTCAATTTTCATGCCGTTTATTTCGCTTAACAGAAAAATTCCTAAGCTCATACTTGGGAAAAAGGCGAAATATATTGTCCTTACAGGTTTCATCTCACTTTTAAGTTTCAGATTATTCAATGCCGGATGGAATCTCGCTCAGATCGGTTCAGTTATGATATCAATGTGTATAACTTCGACCATTATCGCTGTCATCCTCGGAGTTATTTTCAAACCTAAAAGCTGGTGCACAGTCTGTCCGCTTGGAACTATTCAGACTATGACTTTTAATACTTCTAAAAAAATCTCTGCCGGAGGTTACGCACCTGCTTTTGCAGTTTCAGCAACTGCCGTAGCTATATTCTTTTTCGTGCTCTTTACAGGATTTAACATCCCTGAGACTGAAACTCAAACCAGTGCTGAACAAAAACTTGAGAATAGCAGTTGTGAAAATTTTCAGGGAAGAAGATACAGCCGCAGATTCAGATTTAATTCAAACCGTCAAGAACTTTTTTCGCAGCCTTGTAGCCGCGAAGGACGAGAATTTTCATGTCGGGGTCAACGCCCATAAGAGCTTTTTCAGGATCGACATCCGTTGATACAGGAACCTTTATTTCAATGACTGGACAGTTCATCTTTGCGGTATACATTATCTCTTCGCCCGTAACATTAACCGCATAAATTTCAGCAGGACCGAAAATTCTGCACGCATCTTCAACGGGAACGGCACTTATTCTATCAAAGCCCGGATCAAGATTCTCAATATTATTAATAGGTTCAGAGAAAATAAGCGGATTGTTGATGCTTCCTGCAACAGCGTATGCAAGGTTGCCACTTTCAAGAACCTTTAGACCTATCCTTCCATCCTTGATCTTGAAAAATGAAGTAGCGAAAGGAATGGTCGTCTCTTCGATCTTAATACTGTTGTTGAGATCATCGAACTTCTGTCTGAAAACATCATTTTTCAGTCCGTAAAGAAGCGTTTTCACCTGAGTAACGACAGAACTGTGCACAACAGAATTTATGAGCTTTCTGTATCTTGAAACAAAATCCTGATTTGGAGCGATCGCGTAGAGACTCCCCATCAAAGAACCCATGCTGTTCCCGAAAACTCCGTTAAATTTCATCCCCGCCTCGTTAAAAGCCTGAATCGCACCGATGTGGGCAAAACCCTTCTCCGCGCCGACAGAAAGAACAAGAACTTTTTTGTTTGTGCATATTCCGCCGATATCCTTAAACCCTTCATCACAGGAACAGGTAAACTTCTCCTTATCCGCAGCGCAGACTGAACGGTTCTTATCCTTACACGGATTGGGATCACAGGGATCGACAGGCTCAGGAACAACCTCAACAACCTTTGTCTCTTCGGCCTTCGGTTCTTCCTTTTTCTCGACCGTCGAACAGGTCACAAAAAAAGAAAACATCAAAATCAGCACTAAAAACTTCAAAACAAACCTCATATCAAACCTCACAACTTAAGATCTTTTTTAGATTAGCAGATTTTATCTATCTTGACAAAAATCTCCCGTCTTGCGATACTTTTGAAGTTTCTATTTTTTTGGAGAAATTGTGAGAAAAGATACTGTCAGAGTTGAGCTTCACTGTCATTCAAATATCAGCGACGGAGAACTTAATCCTTCGGCTCTTGCTGAAAAATGTGTGAAAGCAGGTGTTCAGTTTGCCTCACTTACAGATCATGACACAACTTCGGGGCTTGAGAAATTCGAGGAGGTCTGTTCAAAAAGCGGCGTAGGTTTTATTTCAGGAATTGAGATAACTGCAAGAGTTAACAACTCCGACATTCATATTCTGGGCTACGGTTTTGAAAGAAGAACTGATGCTTTTTCAAGTCTTCTGGCCCCCGTAAATGAGGGCACTCCTGATGCTGAAGCTGTTATCAGGAGAATCCATCGGGCCGGCGGGATCGCTGTCTTCGCTCATCCTTTTGCAGCGGGCAGAAACGAAACAGAAGTCACTGAATTAATTGACAAACTTAAACAACTGGGAATTGACGGGATCGAAGTTTTTCACCACTCGGCAACTGAGGAAAGACAGCAGTTTCTTAAAAGAATTGCCGAAGAAAAAGAACTCATCGTTACCTGCGGTTCAGATTTTCATAGTGAATCAGATGAGCACTTACAAAACGTCGGCATTGACTTTGAAAGAAAGGACTGGGAAAAGTTCAGAAACGCCATCTTCGATTCTCAAAGTAGAGCACAGGCAAAAAGAAGGTCGGGAACTGCTATCGCTATCGGAATAATCCAGGGCAGTAATAAAAATTTCAATAAGCTCATAAACTGGATGGTCATTCCGGCATTCACTGTTGTCATTCTCTTTCTTGTCGCACTTTTCGTCTTTTTTCTTCCCGGCTACGAAAAGGAACTGCTTCAAAGGAAAAGGGAGACCATTAAAGAGCTTACACATACCGTCTGGAGTATGCTTGAGGAAGCTCAGGTGGAAATTGATGCAGGAGCAGACGCTGAACAGACCAAGAAACACGTTATCGAACAAATCAGGCACCTGAGATACGGACCTGAGGAAAAGGATTACTTCTGGCTCCAGGATCTCACTCCCAAAATGATAATGCATCCTTACAGAGGAGACCTTGACGGAAAGTATATAGGCGATTTTACTGACAAAAGAGGAGTGAAGATCTTCTCTGTCTTTGCTGATATTGTCAAAAAGGACGGTGAAGGATACGCAGATTACGTGTGGCAGTGGAAAGATGATCCTGACAGACTTGAAGCTAAAGAGTCGTATATAAAACTTTTTAAACCCTGGGGCTGGGTCATCGGAACAGGAATATACACTCACGATGCGATGTATGAACTTTCTCAGATAAGAACCAGACTGATTAAAACCGTCTCCGTGATCGCCCTGCTTCTTACAATACTGCTGCTCATCATGATCCGAGGCGGTCTCATGTTCGAAAAACAGAGACAGGTCGCTGAAAAGAGACTTGAAGAATCAAATGAAAGGTACAGATCGCTTGTTCTAGCAGCGGCTGAAGGACTTCTTGTTGTGAAAAACGGCCTGTGCACCTATGCTAATCCTGTCATGCTTGAACTCATCGGATGCAGCGAAAAGGAACTCGAGCTAATTACTTTGAGCGAACTTTTTCCTGACCTTAAAATTGATCTTAATCAGGCAAGTGGAAGACCCGACGTAGACCTTAAAAGAATGAACGGTTCAAAGATCAGATGTTCACTGAAAATAACCGGTCAGAGCTGTAACGACAGCTTTATCTGTATTGTAAGAAAAAAAGAAGAGCAGCTTCCTTTTGCAAAAAGCAACTCCAGCAAAATACTTCAGAAAATACTGAAATTACCTTCTTCGATCGCACACGATACAGCGGAAACGATATTAAAAGCACAGGACGAAGATGAAGTTATTGATCTATGTCTTAAAACCCCTCAGCTTGTAACAGCAATGCTTGAAAGCGGAGCGGATTCAACGTCAATAGTTAAAGCCGTCACAGAGATAACCGATGCGGCGACCACTCGTTTTATTGAGTTAAAACAAGACGTTATTGGCAAAGAACCCGTTCCCTTCACCTTTCTTGCTCTCGGCAGTCAGGGCAGACACGAACAGACACTTTTTACAGATCAGGATAATGCGTTGATCTATCATGATGACGGCATGAACGATCCTCAAGTTGAAAAATACTTCTCGGACCTTGCAAAATCAGTCTGCGGAAATCTTGCAAGATCAGGATACCGTCCATGTGGCGGAAAGATCATGGCGGAAAATCTAAAATGGTGCCAGCCTTTAAGTCAGTGGAAAAAATATTTCACAAAATGGATAGAGAACACTGAACCGCAGGATATCATCGAACTTAACACTTTTTTTGATATGAGAGCCGTATCCGGAAGCAGTGAACTTTTAACTGAACTCAGAAACCATATCTTTTTCACCGTTGAGGATGCACCTCAGTTCTTTCTTTTTATTGCCAATGAAGCTTTAAAATTTAAAGTGCCCCTCCAGATCTTCGGAAATATGGTCTCATGGGGACAGCTCAAGGAAAATGACGGGAGACTGGACCTTAAAGCGGCGATGATGCCCGTTGTCAACTACGCCAGAATATTTGCTTTAAAACATTCGGTGAGAGAAGTCTCAACGAGTAAAAGACTTTTAAAACTCCATGAAATAGGACATCTGTCCGCAATTCAGTACGAAGATATCACAACGGTTTTTAAAAACCTGCTCAGACTCAGACTGAACCATCAGGGGAAAACTGTTGAAAAAGGCAGGGAACCTGATAATCTCATCGATCCGTCAATGCTTGGCAGCATTGATGACGCAGTTCTAAAAGAGTGTTTTAAAGAGATCGAGCTTTTTCAGGAGCACATTAAAAGAGCCTTTCTGGGAAGTGCTGAAAGGATCGTCTAGACTAGCTGAAAACAAGATAAGCAAAAATAGCAAAAACATAGGAAATAGCTATCATCCCCGTATACTGAACAGTCGGCCACAACCACGAATTCGTTTCGGTCTTGACGGCTGCAAAAGTCGCAACGCACGGAGCTGAAAGAAGAATAAGCATGATTATCGCCATAGCGGTAGGAAAAGAATACTGTTCCTTTATCTTACCCTCGAGAAGCGCCGTACCCTCCTCGTCATCTTCAAGAGAGTTCAGTATTGACAACTGTGATACGAACAGCTCCTTTGCTGCAAGACTCGCCAGGAAAGAACTTGCCACTTTCCAGTCCGCATCAAAAACCTTAAAAGCCGGCTCAAGGAATTTTCCTATCTTTCCCGAGTAGGAATCCTCAGCCTGAATGTAACTTATCTGTGTTTCACTAAGAGAACTGTCGAGCTTAGTTCTATCGACCTGAGGGAACGCATTGAGAAACCACAGGATCACACTTGCCGCAAAAATTATAGTTCCCGCCTTTTCAAGAAAATGCTTTCCTCTTTCCCATGTAAGCATCGCTATAGATTTTAAGGACGGTCTGGTATAGGAAGGCAGCTCTATTATCAGAGGATTTTCCTCGCCTTTAAACACCGAAAGTCTCAGAAGTTTGGCGACAGTTGCAGCAACTATCACACCGAGAAGATAGATGGAAAGAAGAGCCATTGCCTGATAACCACCCGGAATAAAAGCGGAAATTATCAAAAGGTAAACAGGAAGTCTGGCACCGCAACTCATAAACGGAGTGACCATTATCGTGGCAAGCCTTTCAAATTTATTCTCAACGATCCTCGCTCCCATTACAGCGGGAACAGTACATCCAAGACCGAGGATCATAGGCATAAAACTCTTTCCGCTAAGTCCTATTTTAGACATCCAGCGGTCCATAATTACAGCAACTCTTGACATGTATCCGGAATCTTCAAGGAGGGCTATCGCAAAGAAAACAAGAAAAATGTAAGGAGAAAATACCAGTATTCCTCCAACACCACCTATTATTCCATCCACAATAAGACTTCTTATAATTGAATCACTGCCCTGCGCCCAGAAAGATCCCACGAATTCACCCAGAGCACCGAACAGACTTTCAAGAAGTCCTTCCAGCGGCTCTCCGAGAGTAAAAACTGTCTGGAACATCAGAAACAGAAGCACAAAGAACAAAGGTAGAGAAAGAACAGGATGAAGAACATATCTATCGATCTTTGATGAAATGTCTGTCTTTACTTTCCCAACCTTCCCTCGGGCTTTTGAAACGACATCTTTTATAAGCTTATATCTCTCCTGGATCATTACCATGGAATGGATCTTATGTCCGGATTCAGTGTTAAGCCTCTGAATTATTTCATGAATTTTAGCCCTATCTTTTTCAGGCACTTCGTTTAGATCAGTCTCACTTCCTTCGATAAGTCTTATCGCTCTCCAGTCGACATCAAAGTCCGGGCCATGATGTCCGTCATAGTTATGCTGCGAAAAAACATCCTT
Organism: uncultured Spirochaetales bacterium; assembly: GCA_964614215.1. Lineage (GTDB taxonomy): Bacteria > UBP6 > UBA1177 > UBA1177 > UBA1177 > CAZTKP01. The sequence continues at coordinate 14,268 of CAZTKP010000055.1, forward strand.
TATTTCCTGAATATAGCCTCTTACGCTTTCAGAATAAGGAACTGTAGTTGTCTCGGGTTTATTTTCAAAAACTTCGATACACTTGCTTTTAAGTTCCTTTATTCCTATCCCTTTCCGAGCTACACCGGCAATCACCGGGGTCTCTATTTCACGCTCAAGAATGTCCGGATGGATCTCCTGTCCCTTTTTCTTAGCACTGTCCATCATATTAAGAAAAAGAACTACAGGAACTTTCATCTCAAGGATCTGAAGCGTAAGATAAAGATTTTTCACAAGATTTGAAGCATCGACAATATTTATAATAAGATCAGGCTTTTCATTGGCAATAAAATTCCTTGTAACGACCTCTTCAGGAGAGAAGGCGTTCATCGAATAAATGCCCGGAAGATCTGTCACAACAAATTCGTAACCTTCACATTTTATACAGCCCTCCTTGTGTTCGACAGTCACGCCGGTATAGTTCCCGACATGCTGATTAGAACCCACAAGCATATTGAAAAGTGTGCTTTTTCCGACGTTTGGATTACCTGCGATCGCAAGTTTTATAGTTTTTGTCATCAGTCAGTTTCCTTAACGAGGATCTTTTCAGCCATTCCCCGGCCGACTGCAAATCTACTTCCGTCAACATCTATGACAACAGGACCCCTGCTGTTATTCCTGACAACTGTAAACTCATTGCCTTCATTTATTCCCATTGAGACAAGTCTGTTGAAAAGCCTTGTTCCTGTATCAAGCTCCAGGATCACGCCCTTTTTTCCGTTTGCAACATCAGCCAGATTCATTTCTATACTCCACAGCAGTAAACGGAAATGATAATAGTTAGCCTATGCTAATTTGTCAAGATGAATATTGTGATACGGCGTTTTTTTAGTCGTCTATATTGATCGGATC
>CAZTKP010000056.1:0-15077 GCA_964614215.1 uncultured Spirochaetales bacterium
TAAATATCTAGTTCCGATCTTTACAGGAAGGGCGCTGGTCTATCTGTTTTATTTGAAATTTTGTGGTCTATAAGTTAACATCTGTATGTTATTGACAATCACTTGGCAACATGAAGATTCTGATTTTATTAGTCTTTCTAGCTTTTGTTTCGTGTAATGAGAGCAAACCTCAAAATGATGCAGATACATACACTTTCGATAATGATACTGCCGAAACTGATACTGTTCCGGACTTGAATTCTGTTGTAGACGAAACTCCTGATCCTGATGAAGAAGATGTTGAAATTCAGGATGGTGATTCTGACACTGATACAGATTCTTACTGTCCGGATCTGAAAATTCAGGAAAATGTCATCAAGGCGGGATTTCCGTTTAAAGATAAAGATGGAAAGATAACATTCTGCCGTCCCGGCTGTGACACACCGACAGAGAATGATCCTCAATGTGTGAGAAATCTGTGGGAATGGAATAACTGGGGAGTTTATCAGACGTACATTAAAGATCCTGAGAATACATCACCTGAATGTTATCCGTGGCCCTGTGTTATAGATGGAATGAAAGCGTACCGGACAATGAAAAGTCAGTGTGACAGATTCCTGTCAGTTGACAACTACTCTTCAACAATGGGCACGATAGGAGATCTCAGAGTCAGCGGAGGAATAGCCGGAATAGAGATGGGAGGTTATGTCACAGGATATAACTCATCAAGAGCGATGGCTTATCATATCGAAAAAGATGAATATGAACCCATCGGATATAGCGGAGCCTATACACAGTTTAATCATGGCAGATTCATTTTTGTGACGGCGAATGGAGATCTTTCAAAAGAGAATCATACTCAGATGTATATAATTTCTGCAAAAAGAAATGATGATGGATCATGGAAATATGAGGCCATTTATGATGATGCCCAGCACATGGGAGATCTGTCCCGTCCGCCTTTTGTAGGCAAGGATTGGGTATTAATACAGGTGCATCATCGTGTAACTGGAAAATATGAAGTTTATTATTCCAAAGTTGATGAATGGAACTGGATAAAATTTGAACCACCCAAAGTATATGAAGGCAATATTTCCGGGAACAGGCTTTCATTCATAATCGGAGACAGAGAAATTTATGTCTGTGACCTTGATAAGTCTCCTGAAAAGATCTCGGATTGCACAAAGATAAACAGAGAAGGGGAACTCGGGCACGGCCCAAGACTTGATCAATTAAATCCTGACAGGCTGGTTTACAATGTTTATGGAGAACCTAAATTTATTGAAGTTGATCTGTCTGCGACACCGCATAAGTATACAGAGCACATAATAAGTCCTTCAGAAGAAAACCTGATAAGTTTTGAACCCGGTGATTTCAGAAAAGGAGTTGTTCTCTATGATGAAATGTTTTCTGTAGGACAGGGTTGGGATCACAAATCGTGTTTCTACAATATGGAACAGAAAAAAAGTTACTGCGCATCTGTTTCACCGTGGCCCAATACAGTTGAATATCTGATGGGGTTTGGCACATTTGATGGAAAATATCAACTTTGGAAAATTCCTGCAGGATCGGCCTGTGCAGTTAGAGATATAAAATGCTGGTGTGAGGAAAAAAAGTTAGGGTGTGAGAATGTTTTTGAAGAATAGGATCTATCTGTTTTATTTGCCTGCTAAACTTTCATCTGATATCATCTGTCACTAATTTTCGATTTATTTCCTGACAGGAGGAGAGAAAATGAGAAAAGGTCTTATCTTTTCAGTTGTTGCGGTCTTGTGTTTCAGTCTAGGTGCGGCAAAGCTTACAAAAAGACAGTCGGACATCATGAATGCGATGTATAAAGAGCTTAAGCGGTCATCCGAGAAACTTCAGGTGGATGATTACGAGAAGCCTTACTTTATTTCATACAGGCTTGTTGAGGAAGATGGTTATAAGATCCTCGGTAAGTACGGAAGCGTTATAGAATCCGGTGATTACAAGGGTGCGTCCGCGAATGTGGAAGTGAGGATAGGGGATTACAAGGACGATCAGACCAAGGGCAGTTCAAGCTGGATGTACGGCAGAAGTACAAGCTATGCCTCTTTACCCTATGAGGAAAAGATCAACGAGTTTGCATTCCGTAACGCATTCTGGATCGCGACAGACGGAGCATATAAACGTGCTCTCACGGAATATCACCGCAAAAAATCAAAGAATGTCTATGAAAAAGTGGATGAGGACGAAAAGAACAGAGATGCTTTTTCAAAAGAGAAGAAGGTAATAAAATATATAAAGGATAAGGACATTAAAGCAGATGTGAAAAAATGGGAGAAAAACGTCAGGGAACTTGCTGAAATATTCAATAAATATAAGGATATACTTGAATCCAATGTATCTGTTAACTTTGTTAATTCCACTGAATATTTTATTAACACGGAAGGAACCAGGGTAATTCAGAGCAGGCAGTATGTCTCTCTGTTCATTTCCGCTTCATCTCTGGCTGATGACGGTAAGAGCGTGGAGGATTACAGGAGTTTCAATGTAAAGGGACTTAAGGACCTTCCAAAGATGAAAGAACTGAAAAAGGAGATAGCCGATCTTCTTGCAACCATTGAGAAACTCAAGAACGCGCCTTTGATCGATCCTGTTTCATGTCCGGCACTTCTTATGCCCGAACCTGCTTCGATCCTTTTTCACGAGGCTATCGGTCACAGACTTGAAGGTGAAAGACAGTTCAGCAGACGTTCAGGCCAGACATTTAAAGGAAAGGTCGGAAAACAGATAATGCCCGAGTTCATTTCAATGAGTGATGATCCCACCATGAAGAAATTCAAGGATCAGACTCTTATCGGAAACTATAAGTATGATCAGGAGGGTGTTCCTGCTCAGAAAGTGTCTCTGGTGGAGAAGGGTATCCTAAAAAACTATCTTCTTTCAAGAACTCCCGTCAACGGTTTTGAAAAGTCCAACGGTCACGGAAGGGCGGAAGGAACAAGAAATCCCGTTGCCAGAATGGGTGTGACGATAGTTAAGTCTCATAAAGAATACAGCTATAAAGAGCTCAAGAAAATGCTCATTGAAGAGGTCAAAAGGCAGAAAAAGGAGTTTGGACTTATTATACAAGGCTCGACAGGCGGATCAACGAACACTTCTTCTTACGGCGAGCAGTCATTTCGCGGAGCTGCAAAACTCGTTTACAAAGTCTATCCTGACGGAAAAGAGGAGCTTGTCAGAGATGCTGAAATAATCGGAACTCCACTTGCCGCAATTGATAAGATCATTGCAACAGGAAAAGACTACGAAGTTTTCAATGGATTCTGCGGAGCTGAAAGCGGAATGGTTCCCGTCTCAACCATCAGTCCATCAGTTCTTCTTTCTAACATCGAGATCCAGAAAAAGACAAAAAGGAAATCACGCGGACCGATCCTTCCCAAACCGAAATACAAGAAGAAGAAAAAATAATTTTCACTAATACATAAGTAAAATTAAAACCTAACTAATAGTCTGAATTAATTGAAGAATCAGCCGAAATAAAAAAACTGAAAAAAAGTTAAATTTTTTCTTGACCGAGCGGTCGGTCTGTGCTATAAACGAACTATAGACCGAACGGTCGGTCTAGTTTTAACCCGGAGGTTGTTATGGTTGAAGAAAGATCAAAGGCGGAGATCACAAAGGAAAAGGTGGTAGAGGCTGTGCTGCATATCATTGCAACAGAAGGCATGAAGGGTGTTACCACCAGAAAGATCTGTGAGAAAGCAGGGATTGCAAAGGGAACACTCTACCATCATTTTGATAACATTGAAGATGTTCTCGTGCAGAGTCTGGATATTATTTCACAGAAAATGATCGATGGTTTTAAGGCTATGACCTTTAACTCTGTTGAACACTTTTTTACTGATATTGGTCTTATGGCAATTGCAGAGGTTGAAAAACAAAAACAGGACGGTCTTAAGACAACTTCATTAATTGATGAGATGATAAACAACCCGACAATGCATAAGGCGACAAAGATAATTCATAAAAAATGGTACGAACTTGTCAAGGCAAAGATCCATAAACTCGCTGAGCATGATGTGTCAGAAGAAGTAGCAAGTGACATAGCAAAAACTCTGAACATTGTTATCGCAGGATTTAAAACCACTCTTTATTTTGAAGATGACCTTGATTCAATAAAGAGGTTGTGGAAAAAACAGGCTCACAGACTTGCCAGCTTTACAGATGAACACAAATGGAGGGACTAGATCATGATACTGTTCAAGATGGCTATGCGGAATCTCATGAAACAGAAGCGGCGTTCATTTTTTACTGCCATTTCAATGATCATAGGTTTTGTGCTTCTTTCAATATCTCTGGGGCTTGCTGAAGGTGGTTACGGAAATATAATAAAGTCCTTTACCAAGGCACAGACCGGGCATATTCAGGTCCATCAGAAAGAATATCTCGATAAGCCGGGAATATATAAGAATTTTGTGTGGAACAAAGATCTGGAGAAAGTGCTCAGATCAGTTGATGAAGTTGAAAAAGTTGCTCCGAGACTCTTTTCCGGTGCGCTTGCCTTTGTCGATACGAAAACTACCGCTGCCTCAGTAAAGGGTATAGATGTTAAGGCGGAAGCCGACATGACAGATATTGACAAAAAGGTTGAAAAGGGGAGTTACTTTTCCTTAGAAGATAAAGGCGAGCCCAAATATGAAGCCGTGATAACCTATTCACTTGCCCAGGCCCTGAAACTTGATGTCGGACAGGAGATAGTTCTTATCTCTCAGGGGGCTGACGGAAGTATTGCAAACGACAAGTTTAAAGTTATAGGGATTCTGTCTAAGGATATGGATTCATTGGAGAACAGGACTGTTTTTCTTCCGCTTGCCACTGCTCAGGAATTCATTTCAATAGGCGATAAAGTTCATGAAGCTGCAATAATGATAAAGGATTACAGAAAATCTGTCACAGAAGCCAGTGAGATCAATAAAGCTCTTTTTTCAGCAGGAATAAAGGACTTGAGAAGTGAGCCTTGGGAAATCGTTGAGCAGCAGTTCTATACAAGTATGGTGGCAGACAAGGAAGGTAACTTTATTGTCATTTTCATTATCGCTCTTATCGTTGCGGTCGGTGTGCTTAACACTGTTCTGATGTCAATTCTTGAAAGAATGAGAGAGTACGGAGTAATGAAGGCAATGGGAACAACGCCGGGCTTTATTTTCAACTCCATAGTTATAGAGACCTTTATCCTGTCTATACTTTCGTCAGTCGGGGGATTTCTTCTATCACTGCTGGCGACGTGGCCTTTAAAGACAATAGGAATAAGTTATCCGGAACCTATTTCAGTAGGAGGAATATTTATTGAATATATGAATTCGGAGTATGTTGCCGAAGCATTTTATATTCCCTTTGTCGTAATAGTTATTTCTTCGGTGTTCGCAAGTCTGGTCCCTGCTTTTAAGGCATCTGTTGCAGACCCGGTGAAATCAATGAGAAGTTATTGAATTAATGGAGGATATTATGAAAAAACTGTTTGTTATGTTTTCACTGCTCTTTGTTGTTTTCAGCCTCTGGGCTGATGCAAAGACTAGCGATGAGGTTAATGCCATTCTTGATAAGATGGACAAGGTCTACCGTGCCGACAGTTCGGAATTTGAGATGGAAATGGAGATCGTTACCCCAAACTGGAAAAGAACCATGAAAATGAAAGCATGGTCCGAGGGCATGGATAAGACCTTCATTACCATACTTTCACCAAGAAAGGATAAGGGAATAGGGACTCTCAAGGTCGATCAGGACATGTGGAACTTCTTTCCCAAGGTTAACAAAGTAATGAAGGTTCCGCCGAGTATGATGATGGGAAGCTGGATGGGAAGTGACTTTACCAACGATGATCTGGTTAAAGAAACTACATTTAGAGATGATCATACCGCTGAGCTTGTTAAGACCGATGAAAAAGATGTTATCGTCCTTAAAATGGTCCCTAAAGAAAGCGCGGCTTCAGTCTGGGGAAAGATCATTGCCAAAGTCCGCAAAAGTGACTATATGCCTATAAGTCAGGAATATTACGACGAAAAAGGGCGCAAGGTCAGAATAATCAAGTTCTCAGGAATTAAGGAAATGGGAGGCAGACTTATTCCTTCCGTTATGGAGATCGTTCCTCTGAACAAGAAGGGACATTTTACAAAGATAACCTATCTTAAAGGTAAGTTCGATATTAAGATGAACAAGAGCATTTTCACGTTAAGAAACCTTCAGAAGATGAGGTAGAGAATGATCCTCTTTAAGATGGCGTTTAGAAACCTGCTCAAACAGAAACGAAGGGCAATATTTACTGCTGTCTCCATGATCCTGGGCTTCGTTATGTGTTCGATTTCCATCGGAATGATGGAGGGCGGTTTCGGAAATATGATAAAGGCTTTCACCGGCGCAAAGACGGGACATGTTCAGATCCACCGCAAGGGATATCTTGAAAATCCGGGACTTTACAAGAATTTTGAATGGAACGGAAAGGTCAGAGATATTGTTTCGGGTGTTAAGGACGTTAAGGACATGACCCCGAGACTGATAAGCGGAGGACTTGCCTTTATCGATAAAAAGACAACAGCTGCTCAGATAAAGGGCATAGATCCCAAATCTGAAGCTATTGTTACGAGCCTTGACAAAAAGGTGGATAGGGGCGTCTATTTTTCGGGAAAGACTGGAGGCGGATTTGAAGCTCTTATAACGAACTCTCTTGCTGAAAGTCTCAATGCCGGTGTGGGTAGTGAGATAGTTCTCATCTCGCAGGCTGCCGACGGAAGTATTGCAAACGATGTTTTTAAGGTTGCGGGGATACTTACAAAAGACTCGGATTCACTTGAAGGAAGAACAGTCTTTGTTTCTCTTGGCGATGCGCAGACCTTTCTTGCTCTTGAAGGGAAAGTCCACGAAGTTGCAGTTAAATTAAATAGTTATAAAAAGTCTTTTAAAAGTTCCAATGAGATCTCAAAGGCTTTTTTCAGCAAGGGCTTCAAGGATCTGACCAGCGAACCGTGGGAAATAGTTGAACAGCAGTTCTACAACGGAATGATGGCCAAGAAAGAGGGCAATTCTATAATGCTCTTTGTCGTAATGCTGATCGTGGGAATAGGAGTTCTCAACACTGTACTGATGTCAATTCTCGACAGAATGAGAGAGTACGGTGTGATGAAGGCGATGGGAACTACTCCGTGGTTCATTTTTAATTCAATTGTGCTTGAGACTGTGGTTCTTGCCGTTTTCTCAGCTGTTCTCGGTTTTTTTCTGAGTCTGCTGGCTACATGGCCTCTGGTCGTTTACGGAATAACCTATCCTGAGCCTGTTTCGATCGGCGGAATATACATAACGACACTCAATTCGGAATTTGTACCCAGGGCGTTCTACGTTCCTGTATTTGTTGTTGCGGCGGCGGCCTTTTTTGCCTCTCTATATCCGGCATACAAGGCGGCTGCGACCGATCCTGTTAAATCAATGAGAAGTTACTAAAGGGGGATAATTATGCTTTTAAAAATGGCGTGGCGGAACATCTTCAGAAACAAAAGGCGGTCGTTCATTGCGGCGGCGGCTATAAGTCTGGGGCTTACCGCTCTTATCTTTGTTGATGCACTCCAGGAGGGAATGATCATCAACATGGTGAAAAGTGCCACTTCATCGTTCATGGGTGAATCACAGATACACAATGAAGGATTCACGAACGCTCTTGAAGTGGAGAGAACGGTTAAGGATCCGCAAAAGATCATGGACGAACTTTCAAAGGAAGAGCTCGTGAAGGATTTTGCCCCGAGGATAAAGACTCTGGGCATGGTTACAAGTCCGGGTAACGTCCAGTCTCTGATGCTTATGGGTATTGACCCGCAGAGAGAAAAAGCTCTTTCAAAGATGGATGAAGCAATGATCGAGGGTGAGTACCTCAAGGATGCTGATGAGCGGGGAGTAATTCTGGGAAGCAGACTCGCCGAGATACTTGAAGTCGAAGTAGGTGACAGACTTGTCGTTACGGTGGCTCAGGCAAACACGGGAGAGATGTCTCAGGAGATGATGAGGCTTAAGGGGATCTTTAAGCTGGGAATCCGTGAAATGGACCGCAGCATAGCGTTCGTTCCGATAAAAAGAGCGGCAAAAATGCTGGGTCTTGAGGGACAGGTTCACGAAATAGCGGTCAATTTCAAAGATCACAAACAGTCATGGAAGAAAGATCTGCCCATCTGGGATAAGTACTCCAAAAACGGTAATGTGTTTAAGAACTGGATGAAGCTGATGCCTGAAATGGAAGCCATGCTTTCGATGACGGCTTTTTCGAAGTATCTTATCGGATTTATTCTGTTTCTGCTTGTTGCCGGAGTCATTGTGAACACTCTTTTTATGTCAATTTACGAAAGAATGTTCGAATTCGGAGTGATGAGAGCTATCGGAGTAAAACCCTTTAAGATGGGACTGCTCGTGGTTTTTGAATCCGGTGCACTGGCGATCTCCGCAACTGTCATCGGAGTTATCACATCACTGGTGCTTTCAGGGTTGTTCTCACACTATGGAATTGACTATACGGGAACAGAGTTCGTAAGTGTCTCAATCACTGAGCTTATCTATCCGGTAATGACGGTCGAGCAGTACACTGCCTTCCCGATAGCGCTAGTTGTTTTCACAATGATAACAGGAGTTTATCCTGCAATTCACGCTGCAAGGATAAAGCCGGCCGATGCAATGAAAAAAGGTACAAAATAGGAGGATATCATGAACGTTATAGAAGTAAGAAAAGTCATTAAGACCTACAGGACAGGTGAGATCGAGGTCAGGGCACTTAGAGGCGTGGACCTTGATATAGAAAAAGGTGAGTTCACAGCAATTGCAGGACCTTCAGGTTCAGGAAAATCAACGCTTCTCAACATTATCGGAGGTCTTGACACTCCGACTGAGGGAGAGGTGAGTCTGGGAGGAAAACTTATACACCACATGAGCGGCTCGGAGCTTTCAGGCTTCAGAAGAGATCATGTCGGCTTTATCTTCCAGAGCTATAACCTTATTCCTGTTCTGACCGTGGCGGAAAATATTGAGTTTGTCATGCTGCTTCAGGGTGTGGATAAGGCAACGAGAAGAAAGAAGGTGGCTGACATACTCGAAGAGGTCGGTCTTTCAGGGAGTGAGGACAGACTTCCTTCACAGCTTTCCGGAGGTCAGCAGCAGAGAGTCGCAGTTGCAAGGGCTATCGTTTCGACTCCTGACATAATTCTTGCCGATGAGCCGACGGCGAACCTTGATTCAAAGACCGGTTCCGCTCTGCTTGACATGATGAGAAAACTTAATGAAACTAAGGGCATAACCTTTATTTTCTCAACTCACGACAGAATGATAATGGAAAGGGCAAAACGGCTCGTGAGGCTTAAGGACGGCATGATAGATAGCGACGAGAGAAGATAAGATAAGATGAAAAAACTGGCTTTAATCATATTGATGCTTGCGGTCTTTCCTGTTTTCGGAGAGGTTCCGCTTGAGCTCAGAGGATACTACAAGTCGTTTCTGTATTTTTATGATTACAAGGATGGAACGGCCGATACTCTTGAATCGGATAAGAACCTGCTTAACCAGAACGTTTTCAGACTGAAACTTTTCTCCGACCCTGCTGAATGGCTTTCAATGGAGGCGGCATATTCGCTTGCACCGACTGTTTCGATGTATGCAAATGACGGCATAGATTTCATTTCGCCTTCTGTCGATTCATACCGTATTGCCGATATTGATGAAACGATCCTGACAGAGGGTAATTTCTCGCTTCATAACAATATCGACAGGCTGACGTTCAACATTGCGCTTCCCTTTGCCGATATTACGATAGGAAGGCAGGCCATCTCGTTCGGCAGTGCAAGATTTTTTAATCCGACGGATGTTTTTTCTCCATTTTCTTTTCAGGAGCTAAACAAGGAGGAAAAGTTCGGGATAGATGCAGTCAGGATCAAGTTTCCGATGGGTGACATGGGAGAGATAGATCTGGGCTACGTTTTCGGTCATTATGCTGACTGGAAAAAGAGTGCCGCTTTTGCAAGGGTCAGATTTCCGATCGGCAACTATGATATTTCTGTAATAGCCATGGAATACAAAACGCATCTTATGGCCGGACTTAACGTAAGCGGAAGTATCGGCGGAGCAGGGGTCTGGTTTGAAGGAGCATACACGTTCGCAGGACTGCTCGAAGACGGAAGTGACATGGACTTTGACCAGAGTTTCGTAAGACTTTCAGCAGGTTTTGACTACTACTTCCCGCATGACATCTACTTCTTTTTTGAATACCACTACTCGCAGGCGGGAACTCTTGAAAGTGAAGCATATCTTACGAACTATAAATTACAAAAAGCAGCATACGAAGATTCAGGAGTTTATCTCATGGGTGAACACTATCTTGCACCGGGAATGACCTGGCAGCTTCATCCGCTCGTAAGCTTTGCTTTCACGGTGCTTTTTAACTGTTCAGACCCTTCAGGAATGCTCTCGCTTGCCCTTGACTGGTCAGTTGTTGAAGACGTTTCGATCAGTGCCGGAGCGAACATATCAATAGGTGAAAAAATTGATGTTTCAGGGTTGTTCCCCAAGGTCAATTCAGAATTCGGCTTTTATCCTGATATTTATTATCTCAATCTGAAGATGTATTTCTAGATCCAGAAATATTCTTAAAATTTATTTAACAAAAATTAAGAAAACGCTAAAATCCTACTGAGAACAAGTTGTACTCATAATAATTGTGTGAGCGTAAAATAGGAGCTGTAGTGAATAAAACAGGAATATTTATCAGCAGTGTTCAATCGGAATTTCAAAAAGAAAGAGAACTATTGTATGAATATATTATTTCTGATCCGCTACTTGGAAGATTCTTTGAGCCATTCATTTTTGAAAATCTTCCTGCTGCTGATATTTCAGTTTCAAAGGCTTATCTGAGAAATATTGAAAACTGTGATATTTATCTTGGAATATTTGGCAAAAATTATGGTTATGAAGATAGTGAAGGAATTTCTCCGACTGAAAGAGAATTCGATCACGCAAAAATTCATAGCAAAACAAAACTCGTTTTTCTCAGCAGTCATAAAATTTTGGAAAGACATCCTAAAGAAGCGGAACTGATAAAAAAAGCCGAACAGTTTGTCATAAGAAAGCAGTTTTCATCTATATCAGAGCTTAAATCTTCAGTTTACGCTTCTCTGGTAAGATATCTTGAAGAACATGAATATATTCGAACAGTTCCATTTGATGCCGCGTTTAACAGAAAGGCTGAATTAGACGACCTCGACAATGAAAAAATCCGTTCTTTTATACGAATAGCGAAAGGCAAAAGGAAGTTCCCGTTCAAAGAGGAAGATCCTCTTGAAGATGTTCTTACACATCTTAATTTAATAGACCGAGGCAGGATAACAAATGCGGCAATTCTGCTGTTTGGGCACAATCCTCAGAGATTTTTCATTACATCTGAGATAAGATGCGCCCATTTCCACGGAACAGATGTGGTTAAGCCTATACCGTCATATCAGGTTTATAAAGGAGACGTTTTTCAACTTGTTGATCAGGCAGTGGATTTCGTGCTATCAAAAATTGATGTGTCCACAGGAGACAGAAGTGAAAGTGTCTCTGTGGCTGTCTATTATGAGTTGCCGCCCGCTGCTGTTACCGAAGCCATTGTGAATGCTGTCGCCCATAGAGATTACACAAGTAATGGAAGTGTTCAGGTAATGCTTTTTAAAGACCGGCTCGAAATATGGAATCCCGGAACTCTGCCGTTCGGACTCACACCAGCCCAGTTAAAGAAACCTCATAACTCGATTCCGGGAAACCCGCTTCTAGCCGAACCGATGTATTTGTCTGGATATATTGAAAGAATGGGAACAGGCACAAGGGAAATAGTGAAGCTGTGCAGGAAAGCGGATTTGAAAGAACCCGAATTCATGCAGGAGGAAATATTCAGGACAATCCTTTGGAGAAAGAGCGAACCCGACCTAGTCACGCCACCAGTCACGCCACCAGTCACGCCACCAGTCACGCCACCAGTCGGAGATTATGTGCTTAAGTTGTTACTACTGCTTTCAGAAAATGGACCAATGGGTAACAACGAAATAAGAAAAGCATTTAATTTAAAAGATAGAAGAAGATTAAGAGAAACATATATTGAGCCGGCATTTGCAGACAATCTTATTGAATACACAATCCCGGACAAACCGAACAGCAGATTACAGAAATACAGGTTGACAGAGAAAGGAAAGAAGGTTGTAAAAGCCTAGATTAAACAGGCAGTTCCACAAAAAAAGTGGTTCCTTCCTTTTCATCTGAAGTGAAATAGACTTTTCCGCCAAGATATTTTTCGGTAAGGAGTTTTACGCTGTAGGTGCCGATGCCCCGGCCGTTTCCTTTTGTTGAGAAAGATCTCTTGAATATCTGATTTTGAATCTCCTCAGTCATAAAAGCTCTGTTTTTGACATAGAAAACAAGTTTTTTATCGTTTTCCATAAAGCAGCCGATCCGGACAGGGGAGAATTCCGAAGCTTCGACTGCATTTTTTACAAGATTTATCAACACTCTGGATAGAAGTGTGGCATCTGTTTTAAAACTTATCATTACTGATTCTGGATCAATGATGACAGGGCTTTCACAGTTTTTAAAAACTGAATATCCTTCAAGCATTTTTTTCAGCATTAGGATTATCTCTTCAGTTTTATGAACTTTCTTTTCTAAATGAAGGTCTCCATCTTCTGCAGCGAGAAGCGATTTATGAGAATTGATCTCATTTATTGCCTCTTCCGTACACAATCTTAAGTTTTTCAGCCATTTTCTATTAAGTTCAGATCCGGGTCTGTCCATAAGGTCCCCATATCCGCGAACACCGGTAAGAGAGTTTGCTATATCATGGAAAAAACTTCGTTCCAGCAGTCTTCTTCTTTTTTCGTGAGAGATGTCTGTCGCAGTGAAAATTACATAGGACGAACCGTTGGCCTCAAAAGGGCTCGAAGTGACTCTTAAATCAAAAGAAGGCTTGTTGTCTTTTCTTAAAATTGTGCATTCCATTGAGTTATGTTCCCCGTCAAGACATTTAAGAACTGAATGAATTCCTTTGCAGTTTCTGCAGAAAACACTTGTTCCGCAACCTGATGGGTTTTTATCCGAATAAAGACAGTCAAAAATTTCACCTGGACGTTTGCCGTAGATATCGCTAAAAGATTCTGTATCTGAAATTGACAGAATTGCTCTATTTGCATATACGGCCTGACGGTTCTTGTTTAAAACAAGTATTGTATGCGGGACTGCATTTAAAAAGGTCGTAACTCCTTCAAGAGTCTTAAAGTAGTTAATATCATTATCAAGTTCAAAATCACCACTTCTTTCAGGTGAAGCGAAATCGGTTTTCTTATCCTCTGCCACCATTGTTCAGACCCCGCCTTTTTCAATATGTTTTGTATATTTTATCACACAAAAATCCAAAGTCAAAAAGAGTGCTGGATTTTAAATTAATAATAGGATATATTCTCAAACGAACTTCTAATGGAGAAGGATATGAAAAAGCTTTTAAGTCTGATCGTTCTTTTTGTAGCGGTCATTGCGTGTACAACAACTCAGAAAGTGACAGAGGAAGATCAGGGTCTTCTCACCGATGCTGAGATGAAATTCATTAATTCGATGGGTGAAAAGAACATCCCTGTTGTTCATAATGACACGAAGGAAGGGGATAAGATCCTCAGGAAAGTGTCAAAGAAGGTTAAAATGGGTGCGACGGGATACGATATTCTTGAAAAGAAAATGATGACTGCACTTAAGGAAGAGAAAGGCGTGGGAATTGCCGCTCCCCAGATAGGAGTGAACAGAAGGCTTGTGATAGTTCAGAGGCTGGATAAAGAGCTGAAACCTTTTGAATTTTACTACAATCCTGTAATTCTTGAGATGAGCGGTGAGATGATAGAAGGCTGGGAAGGATGCCTCAGTGTTCCCGCAGGTTTCGGTAAGGTGAAAAGACAGCATGACATTAAGATCGAATATGATGTTATGGTTGATGGAAAGGTGACAAGAAAACAGGAACACATTGTCGGTTTTGTGGCAGTCATCTTCCAGCATGAGCTCGATCATCTTGACGGAGTTCTCTTCATTGATAAAAAGTGCAAAGGACCTCTAATGCCTAAAGATGAGTACAGAGCTATGAGAATGAAGGAAAAAGAGCAAAAGGAGTTAGAGGCCAAAAAAGCTGCCGAAACTGAAGCGAAAAAAGCCGAAGAAAATATAGAATCTCAAAATTCGGAAGAAACTCCTGAAAGTGAGCCTGAAAAGATCGAAAAAGAATAGTCAATGAACCACCTCCTTTTCTTTCCGAAAGACAAAATTTCTGACAACGAGATCCAGGTTTCAGATCATCGGAAAGATCACATTCTGGAAATTCTCAAACTTAAAAATGGCGACAAAATTAAAGTCGGTGAGTGGGAAGGAAAGACCGGTTCAGGGATTATAAAAATGGGTGAAAATGTTCACATCGAATTTGAACTTTCAGGTAACCCGCCTGCAAAAATACCACTTCACGTAATTATCGGTCTGTGCCGTCCCAAAGTTCTATCAAGACTTATCACAGATCTTACAACATATGGTGTTGAGAAAATTGATATCATCCAGACCTGGTATGGAGATAGGGGATACTGGAATAACGATCTGTTCACAGAAATTGGACTGAGGGAAAGCATCGCAAAAGGACTTGAACAGGCAATGGACACCATCCCGCCGGAAATAAAGCTCGTAAAAAGATTTGGACCGTATTCAAACGATGTTCTGCCGACTTATTCAGATAATTCAAGATGTTACATCGCTCAACCAAATTCAGAAAATGAACTTGAAATGAACAAAAACGAAAGATCCGTCATCGCCATCGGTCCTGAACGCGGTTTCACACCTTATGAAGTCAAGCAATTCATAAAAGCAGGCTTTGAACCCGTTAACCTCGGAAACCGCATCATCCGAACAGAAGCCGCCACCCATTTTGCCGTTTCCAGGTTGATTTAGACCGCTTCCTCAAAATTGAAAAATCACAAATAAATGATATTATGCTTGTGATAAACTTTTTGGAGAAAATCATGAAGTTAATAATGGCCTTAATTGTGATAGTGACACTTTTCTCA
>CAZTKP010000057.1:0-15067 GCA_964614215.1 uncultured Spirochaetales bacterium
GTATTTCCTGTGTTGCCAGTGTCACCTGTGTCTCCAGTATTGCCTGTATTTCCTGTGTTGCCAGTGTTTCCTGTGTCGCCTGTGTTACCAGTATCTCCGGTGTCACCAGTGTCTCCGGTGTTTCCCGTATTTCCAGTATTTCCAGTATCGCCGGAATCGTCATCTCCACAAGAAATTGATACAAACATCAACAATAAAACCATTAAAGCTAAAATCTTCTTCATCTCTTCCTCCTCAAATGTGATAATTGCAGGGAATTATATAACAAACATTAGAAATAACAAACTTTTAGAAAGAAAATCCCATTGAAATTCCATAAGTTCATTTTTATTAAGTTCTTTTTATCCTACTTGACTTTAATCTCCAAATATTGGATTATCTTACGAACTTTTTAGGGAAAGAATATGAGTACTTATCTTTGGTTGAACGTTCTGATAATTTCAATTCCGCTTCTTCTGACGTTTGAGAAGCGGGTGAACTTTAAAAGCAAGATGAAGGCTGTTCTTGTTTCGACACTCGTTGTTGATGTGATTTTCATTCCCTGGGACATAATTGCAACGGCGCGCGGTCACTGGGATTTCAATCCCGAGCATGTTTCTACGTTCAGTTTTTTCGGTCTTCCTCCAGGCGAGGTTCTGTTTTTCATAACTGTTCCCTACGCCTGTCTTTTTATGTACGAAACTGTTTTAACTTACATGAAAAAGATAACGATTCCATACAGTTATTTCTTTTATCTCATTCCTGCAGTTTTCTGTCTAGCTGGTGCAGCTTACTTCTATGACAGGGAATACTCACTTGTCGTTCTCATCGGTTCTGCGGGAATTTTCTCATTAAGTCCGCTTATCTGCAAAAACTCTCTCAAAGATCTGAGATTTTTTCTCACTTTAGGAGTTTTTCTTATTCTTTTCATGATCTTTAACGGAATTCTCACTTCTTTGCCGATCGTTACATACGGTGAGCAGTTTAACATGAGCGTGAGAATTTTTACGATACCTCTTGAGGATTTTTTCTATAACTTCACGATGCTCGTCCTGTCAGTTCTAGTCTATGACAAGGCAAAAAGCAAATGGGGGCTCAATTGAAAAAAATTGCAGTGATCGGAGCAGGTTTCGGCGGTCTTTCAGCTTCAATGATCCTTGCTCACAAGGGTTTTGATGTCACAGTTTATGAAAAGAATCCCGGTCCGGGTGGAAAAGCTGATGAGTTTAAGCAAGGCGGCTTCAGGTTCGATACAGGGCCGTCACTTTTCACCATGCCGCATGTTTTCAGAGAACTTTTTGAAAAGTCAGGACTTAACTTTGATGATCATGTGAAGATAGAGCCGCTCGATGAGATATGCAGATACTTTTTCAGTGACGGAAAGAAGTTCAGCGCATGGAGCGAAGTAGACAAGTTTGCCGATGAGGCTTTGAAAGTATTTGGAGTTGAAAAGGAAAAAATAGAAGGATACTTTAAAAGATCTAAGGAAATGCACGACATAAGTGCTCCCATCTTTCTTTTTGGAAATCCCACAGAACTTGATACGCTCAGAAAAAACGCATCACTGAAAGTCCTTTTTTCAATGTGGAAACTTTCATTTCTTTCAACACTTCATGATTTTAACTTTTCAAGAACAAAAGAACCTCACATGGCTCAGCTTTTTGACAGATACGCGACCTACACGGGTTCTGATCCTTATCTGGCACCTGCAACTCTGGCGATCGTTCCTCACGTTGAATACAGTGGAGGGTCCTGGCTGGTAAAAGGCGGAATATACAACCTTACAAAGGCGATGTTCGATCACGGAAAGAAGCTTGGTGTGAAGTTTGTTTTCGACACGGAAGTTAAGAAGATCGTTATGGAAAATAACCTTGCAAAAGGTGTTCAAGTGTCTGATAAAATTGAAGAATATGACGCAGTTCTAAGCAATTCCGACGTTACTTACAGTTATGAGAACATGATAGAAGAGCCAAGCAGTTCGGCAAAAAAATACAGCAAACTTGAACCATCACTTTCCGGAGTTGTGTTTTACTGGGGTATCAAAGGGGCAAACCCTGAACTTGCACACAACAACATCCTTTTTTCAAGTGACTATAAAGATGAATTTGAAGCTATCTTTAAAAGAGGAGAAGTTTCAGAAGATCCGACAGTTTACATCAACATAACCTCAAAAAGCGTTAAGGAAGATGCCCCTGAAAACTGTGAGAACTGGTTCGTTCTTATTAACGCGCCCTGGGATAATGGACAGGACTGGGAAAAGATAGCAAAAGACTTGAAAACTAAGATAATTCAAAAGGTTAAGGATAAAGTCGGAATCGACATAACTGACAGGATCGTTGAAGAAAAGGTTATAACTCCGGATTATATTTACGACTGGACATTTTCCAACAAAGGCTCCATCTACGGAGTCTCATCAAACTCGAAATATTCAGCCTTTTTCAGACAGAGAGCAAGATCAAAAGAGTTCAAAAACCTCTATTTCTGCGGTGGAAGTGCACATCCCGGCGGAGGAATGCCACTGGCCGTCCTTTCCGGAATGCAGGCAGCTGAAAAGATCGTGAAAGATAATTCATAAAGTTCGTAGTTTATCTTCAAAAAGCTCAATATAGCGTTCCTTAGCTTCAGAACTTAGAAAGGATTTGTTAATTGTGTCTAGAATCCCGAGTTTGTGCTGCGAAAAAGAATTGAGAAAAGAGAGAGTCCGTTTTTCGGGAATTTTAAATCTTCGGGATAACTCAATAAAATCATCATAGCCATAAAAACCGTTATCCAGATAATGCTGTGATTCATAATCCTCAAAAAAATCAAGAGCTGTCCGGCTGTCATTTGGAACGTGTACAGAAACAGAAAGAAGATCATAGGCGGGAGAAAGGATGTAGTCATTCATGGACTCAATAAGAGAAAAATTCTTTAGATGAAGATCCCCGTTTGAGAAAATATAGGAAAAAACAATAATTTTGAAATAATTTTCAATGTTTATCGGCGATTTGCAGTGAGTTGTAATTACGTTGGCAGCTTTTTCATAGCTGTAATCATATTTATAATTTTTACCCTTGTCTTCTTCCGACAAGTTAAGAAGCTGGCAGAAATCTTCCTGTGATAGTTTTTCTCCGTCATCTGTATAGTCAAAACGTTTGGTAATGTACGCCGGTTCACCATCACTGAAATAGATAAGAGCATTTTCAGCAGTCCGAATACTGAAAAACTGTGATGCAATGTGCATAGTGAGATGTTCGTTTGCCGGAAGGTCGGAAAGGAGGTCCAAATGGGAGTGAGATTCTGAGGGTATAGGCTTTAAGATGTAACGACCCTGAGTTATTGTCGGAACAAGTTTATTGTGTTCTATTTTAAGGAGTATTTTATCCTGATAACCTGAAATTGAAAGCTTGTCGACATAGTCTTTTCTGGCTTTAATAAAATCTGATTTGTCAAAATCAAGCGTTACAGATATTTTTCTGTTTCCATCAAAAAGAGCTTTAAAACAGCGGTTGCAGTAAGGAACGTCCTTGTTGATCTCTACAAAACAGCTGTGACAGAATCTATGCATTTCGTTACTCCTCCAACAGTTCGACCCTAACGCTTCCGATTGTATCATAGGAAGCAGTGTTTTTAAGTCTTGAAAAGTGATCATTTTCGTCAATTCTCAATATTTTACACTGCAGGTCTTTCAAATTTCCTTCTGAAAGTAGACCAAAGAAGAAGGGAAACAGAATTTCAGATCTATGAACCATAGTTGTTTTGGGAATTGTAAGGCTTACAGGCGGCAGATCGGAATTTATAAAATAATCATTATCATAAGTAAAAATATACTCTCCTTCAAACCTCTCCAGAATGCCGCAGAATATCTCTTTCTGATACACTTTAAGTTTAGTCATGTGACCTTTACCTCCAGTCCGAGAAATTCACAGATGGAAATTAGAGTATTCAGCGAAGGGTTCGCTTTACCTTTTTCTATAGCAGATAGCGTGTTTACACTGATCCCGGCATAGTCACATACAGTTTGTTGATCAACATTCAGAATTTTTCTCTTTTTTTGGATGACCTCTGCAATCATTGTAACATCCATCATCAGCCTCCTTAAAAATTAGTTGCAAAATCACAAAATAATGTGAAACAGGTCAATTTTAGCATTGAGTCTATAAAAAATCAAGGCAAAATCACAATTTATTGTTAAACAGGTATAGAAAATAAAGTTTATGGATGCGGGTTTTTCCATCTTTGATTGACTTTGATAATTCAAGCTTGTAAAATCGTTTGAAATTACTGTTTTTCAGGGAGTTTTTGTGAAAGTTTTTCCTTTTGACATGTACAGTGGTGAGTATGAGAATCTTATGAAAAAACTGGAGGTTTCGACTTCCGGAAAAGAAATCATGAAAAACCGTTTCTCAATGCGTTCATTCATGATAACCGGCATATCAACTCCTGCGGCAAACGTTGTAAAACAGCACGTTCTTGCTCTTGGTGGTGAAGCGGCAGTGCCGTCTCATTCCGTTAACTGCGGTGAACCAAAAAGCGATCTGGTTTTCAGCGTAAGAGAGGATAAGCTGCCTAATTTATTGAATAAGTTTAAGACTCAATGCTGGAAACTTCCGATAGTTGCTGAAAAGATAGAAGATCTTCTGTCTAAAAATACGCCATGGTTTGACTTTAAAATGGAAGGTTTGAGTTCAGATAGACCAGCGATCATGGGAATCCTGAATGTGACACCTGACAGTTTTTCTGACGGCGGAAGGTTTGAAACACTTGAAAGTGCGGTACTTCATGCTGAAAAAATGATTGTTGAAGGAGCAGACATCATTGATGTCGGTGGAGAATCCACCAGGCCGGGAGCTCAGCCTGTAGATGCAGTTGAAGAGATTGAAAGAACAGTTCCGGTAATTACTGAAATTATTAAAAAATATCCTGAATCGATAATAAGCATAGACACATCAAAAAGCGAGGTCGCAAAAGCGGCAGTTGATGCGGGAGCAAAGATAGTCAACGATATCAGCGGACTTAATTTTGATGAAAAAATGGCTAAAGTCTGTGCCGGCCTTAACGTTCCTGTGATCCTCATGCACATACTTGGTGAACCGCGAACAATGCAGAAAGACCCGAACTATGAAAACCTGCTAGTTGAAGTGTCGGACTATTTTGAAACGTCAGTTGAAAAAGCTTTAGAGGCAGGAATAAAAAGGGAAAATATTATCATTGATCCGGGAATAGGTTTCGGAAAAAAACTGGAACATAACCTTGCACTGATAAAACATCTTGAAGTTTTTCACATTTTTTCTCTTCCAATTCTTGTGGGATTGAGCAGAAAAAGTATGATAGGAGCAGTAACCGGCAGAAAAGCCACTCCGGATAGAGAGGCGGGAACGACAGCATTTCACATGAAAGTGCTTGAAAAGAACGCTGCGATCCTGAGGGTTCATGACGTTGCATCGGCAAAAGATGCACTGGCGGTTCATACGGCATTAAAGGAGTCTCAATGTTTCTGAACTACTTATCGGCATACTGGCAGGCCATCTGGGGCGGATCACCGCTCGCCTTTACAGTAAGAATCTTTGATATTCTTGTCGTTTACTTCATTGTCTATAAATTCCTGACTCTGGTAAAAGGAACAAAATCAATGCAGATCCTCTCAGGGTTTGTTGTTCTTCTGATGCTTTATTTTGTCGGTAGTCAGGTCGGTCTGAACACAACAGAGTGGCTTCTTCGCGGAGTTTTCGGCAATATTTTCATAATTATAATCATTCTTTTCCACGAAGAGATAAGGAAAATCCTTTCAGGTTTTGAGTTCTTTGATCTGTTTAAAGGACCGGCGAGCAATAGAGAAAATGTTTCAATGGTCGATGAGATCACGGAGTCTCTGGCCTATCTGGCTTCTATAAGTGAAGGTGCGATAATCGTTATTTCGCAGAAAGGAAACCCGGAATCTTTTGTTACAGGCGGAGTAAGGATCGATTCAAACGTCAAAAAAGAACTGATCCTGACAATATTTAAGAAAAACTCACCTCTTCATGATGGTGCCGTCGTGATAAAGGACGGGAAAATGGTGCTTGCAAGTGCGGTTCTTCCTTTAAGCACTAACCCTGATATCGACCCTAATTTCGGTACCCGCCATAGAGCTGCATACGGAATAAGTGAAGTCGTTGACAGTCTTGTTTTTGTTGTCAGCGAAGAAAGAGGCCAGATCTCAATGTTCAACAAAGGAAAGATCACCAGGAACATGAGTAAGGATATCTTAAGAAAAGTTCTTATGAAATATCTGGTCCGGGAGAGCAAATGAAAGACAAGATCAGACGTTTTTTCACTGAATTCAGCAGAGAAAAGATAATAGCTCTCTTTGTTACTTTTATTATCTGGACCTTTGCGGTGAATAGAAATCAGGAAACAAGAAGTTTCAATGTAAAAGTAAATATAAAGACAGCAAAAGAACATGTCCTTGCTTCTGATGCGGTGGACACGGTCCATGTCAAAGTATCGGGAAGTGTCTTTGATTTTGCAGGGATCGATCCGGAAGATCTAGCTCTTAATATTGATCTTTCAAACAGAAAGCCTGGCAAATTCACCAGGTTTCTGGACTCCGGAATGCTGAAAATGGGAGGAAACCTCAAAGTTGTCAAGATCTTTCCCAGCGAACTGGTCTTTAAAACTGAAAAGAAGGCGGAGAAAGTTGTTGCTGTTGAACCGTGGCTTGAAGGTCAGCCTCCTGTAGGATGGAAACTCAAAGGTTATAAAACTGTTCCGGAAAAGGTAAAGATATCAGGACCTCAGGAAACAGTTGAGGAAATAGATTCGGTCTCGACTCAGAGAATTGAGCTTGGAGAGTTAAAGAGTTCTGTTAATAGAGATGTTGAGGTTTCTCTTCCTTCGCCGTACATGTCAGTTGCCGGTGACAAAAATGTAAAAGTTAAGATCGAGCTGGAAAGGGATATAAAGATCAGAACTTTTGACAAGGTTCCGATCGTTGTCGAAGGAGATAAAAAGGCAAAAATAGATCCTTCACATGTTAAAGTCAGACTAAAAGGCCCAAAAGATGAGCTTGAAAAGCTCGAAAGTAAAGGTTTTAACGTCTATGTAAAGGATGCTGTCGGCAGAAAGAACTACACCGTCGATTCTTATTTTCTTAAAGATCTGTCCTCTGAGATAGAGCTTCTGGATGTGAGAAAGATGTCTATAAAGGTCAGAAAGGAATCAAAATGACACAGAAAAAACTGTTTGGAACGGATGGTGTCAGAGGGCGGGCTGACGTGTATCCTCTGACTTCTGAGGCTGTGACAGTTCTCGGAAGGGCCATAGCTCTGTATTTTAAGAAAAGAACAGGACGGAAAAAAGGTGCCGCATCAATAGGAATGGATCCCAGGATCTCATCTTCAATGCTTGCAGACGCTGTTGCTGCAGGAATAAGAAGTGCCGGGATCGATGTTGTGATGCTCGGTGTTGTTCCGACCCCGCTTGTAAGTATGCATGTTGTTGAAAAAAATCACGATTTCGGAATAGTGATATCTGCAAGTCACAACCCATATCACGATAATGGAGTAAAGATATTCAACGAAAAAGGAACAAAGCTCAGCGATGAAGAAGAGCTTGAAATAGAGAAAATCTATTTTAATGAAAAAGAAGCCCGGAAAGTCGATGAAAATGGATCCTGGAAAATTTCTGAAGATTTAAAAGCAGTTGACAGTTATGCTCAGAAAATAAAAGACTTCTATGGCGAATATATAAATAAATTCAGAAGTTTAAACATGACAGTTGACTGTGCGAACGGAGCTTTTTCAAAAGTTGCATCCAAGGTGTTTAGCAATTTCTCACAGATCGATGTCCGGATATATAACAACAATCCGGACGGTATAAATATTAACGACAACTGCGGAGCGCTTTATCCTCACAATCTGGCAGATAAAGTTATTGAGAACAGAAGCATTATGGGGATCACTTTTGACGGTGACGGCGACAGGTTCATTGCTCTTGACGAAGAGGGAAATGTTGTTGACGGAGATAAACTGATAGGAATGGCGGCAGTCTTTCTTAAAAGCCAGGGAAAGCTCAGAAACAACACAGTGGTTACAACAGTTATGAGCAACGCCGGACTGGAAATGTATCTTAAGGACCACGGAATAAAACTGCTCCGGGCGGGTGTGGGCGACAAGTATGTTTTTGAGATGATGAAGGAAACGGATTCAGTGCTTGGAGGAGAGAACAGCGGGCATATAATTCTGATGGATTTTAATCCGACAGGTGACGGCATGTCTGCGGCAATGCTTACCTTAAGCGTAATGGCAGGCACAGGCAGAAAACTGTCGCAACTTGCTGAAGAGATTAAGCTTTTTCCACAAGTTCTCTCTAAAATTAAGGTCCGGGAAAAGGTTCCGCTTAAAGAAGTGGAAGGACTTGCCGAGCTTTCTGAAAAGTTGGAGCAGGGACTTAACGGCGGAAGAATTTTCCTTAGATACAGCGGCACGGAAGCTGTGCTTAGAATTCTTGCTGAAGGCCCCGAGAAAGATAAGGTCGAAGAAGCTGAGAGGACGGTTAGAGAATTTCTTGTTGAGAAACTGACATGATAGCAGGAATCGGAACAGACATCGTTGAAATAGAAAGACTTAAAGATAAAAGAGATCTGTGGAAAAGATTTCTGTCGCAGGAAGACTGGAAATATGTGGACAGATTTAAAGATCCTAACGAAAGAGTCGCCGGTTTCTGGGCGGCAAAAGAAGCTCTGGTAAAAGCTGTTGATGATAAATCGATCGAATTTAGAGACATTACAATTGCGCATACAGAAAATGGAAAACCGTTCTTTAAAGGTCTTAAAAAAGAAGGAAAGTTCTTCCTTTCCATAAGCCATGAAAAGCGCTTTGCAACAGCGGTAGTTATATGGGAAAAGTAGCTGAATTTAGAGGAATTTTTTTTACTGACCTTGATGGAACCTTGGCAGAAGTCGGTGGAAAAGTAAGCGAAAAGGATAAGGCAACTCTCAGAAAGCTGGGAGATCTTAAAATTGCCAGAATCGTGGTTACCGGCAGGTCACTTTTTTCAGCGGAAAAGGTGATCGATGAGAATTTTCCAATTGACTACCTGATCTGTTCCACAGGCTCATTAATTGTAAGCTGGCCTGATAAAAAGATCCTTAAAAAACAGAATCTTACTCCACCAGAAGTGGAAAGATCGGCAGACCTTTTCAGAAGTTACAATATTGATTTTATGGTACTTCACGAAACACCGGAAAATCATAAGTTCGATTCCTTCATTTTTGATGAGCCGCACCCCGATGTGCTTAGAAGACACAGCTTTTATGAAGGGTATTACAAGGTTAGACCTTATCAGGAGAAAATCTCAAGAGGAGGTTGCCAACTGATTGGAATTATTGATGAAAACGAAGTCGTTTTTGGGGAAATAATTGAGAAAAGTAAAGGGCTTAAAGTTATTAGAAGCACCTCTCCTCTTGATAAAAAGTCAATGTGGATAGAGATCTATCCCGCTGTAGTGTCAAAAGGAAAATCTGTTCACCATATGCTTGAATACCTTAACATTAAAAAGGAAATGACAGCAGCAGTCGGCAACGATTTTAATGATACCGACATGCTTGAAGAGGCGGGAATGTCATTTGTTGTTGCAAATTCACCTGAAAAGATGAAGTCAAAATTTAAAAATGTTTCAAGTTGTAATGAAAACGGGTTTTCGGAAGCGGTAGAGGATTTTCTTACTGAGACATTTTAGGCATTTCAGTTTTTTTGTAACCCTTCGGGATCTTAAACTTTTCAATGCCTACTTTGGTTTTTTCTATTGAAACGATCTTGTGAGTTCCAACAACTTTTCCGTTCACATAGGTGATATTCTTAACAGGAACGCCGCGGGTCTTGAATTCCTGCCAGGCAGGTTCTCCTTTGCCGTCCATACTGTAGTCGTTGCCTACTTTGACAAGTCTTTCCAGCTCAATGAGAGAGCATTTAAGTTTTTTGGTGGGGACAGTGCACATTTCCTCAACTTTTAAGGCGCCTTTTGTTCCCTCGTAGTATGTGCATGTCTGCCCGTTCCATTTTTCGGTCTTTCCTGTTTTCTTATATATGACAGGAGTTTTATCATCCTGGCCGGACATCATCTTCATCTGTGCTTCAACAGCAGCTTTCTGTTCAGGCGGCAGTTGGGCCAGAGCTGCTTTCTGCTGTTCCATGATAGCCTTCATTTTGGCCTTCATCTGAACTTTCATTTTGTCGATCTCGGCTTTGGTCATCTGGATATATGTCTTATCCTTGTGGTTAAGCATAGTGACGGTTTTTTTCTTGAGATCATAGAGAATTGTCTGGTCCCCGTTCTGTTTGGGCTCTATTCTCAGGTTGTCTCCGTCAATGAGAAGTATGCCGACATCTTTCTCGTTGTCCGATGCGCTTACACTTTCGGTAACGATCTTTGTTCCACCGAAAAGGGCGATGGTCGAGAACATTGTGATCATTAATAAAACTGTTTTTAATCTAAAGGTCATTTTTATCCTCCGGAATTATTAATATCAAACAGTGGAGTATAGATTATTTTGAAAAAAAAGGCTATCTTATTGTAGGGAGAAATTTTTTTTACATTTTCTGTCTTTAAGTCGTTCAGTTAGTTAGAGACCGGGGAGGTAGTGATGTTTGAGAAGGCCGACAACGAAAGTTATTTTAAAAAGCTTTTCTGGGACAAACGTTATTTTGTCCAGGGAATTGTCAGAAAATACATTCGGAACGATGATCTTGTCGATGACCTTGTTCAGAAGACTTTTCTTAAGCTGTATCTCAACCTTAAAAAGGTGAGAAAAGCAGAGTTTCTTAACGCCTATATCCATAGAATTACTGTTAATACGGTTCTTGACTGCCTTAGAAAAAGGTCAAATGAAATAGAAGTTGCTGTCGAGCATCTGGAGGAGATATTTTCTGATGGAAGAGACAGTGAAAAAGACCTTAACGACAAAATGGCTCTGAACCTTTTCAGGGATCATCTTACAGCTCTGCCCCGAAAAAGAAGGGAGGTTGTTTCTCTTAGAATTCTTGAAGAAAAGACCTTTTCCGAGATATCTACTGTTCTTGGAATTTCCGAAGTGTCTGCCAGAAACCTTTTTTCAATTGCCATGAAGGGTCTGAGAACAAAACTTTTAAAAGAGGGAGGCTACTGATGGATAATGAAAGAAAATGGGAAAAAATGTACAGTGACGTTATCACTGAAGGAAAAAAGATCAAAAAAAGAAGGACAATAATAAAGTCGCTGGGAGCAACAGCTTTTGCGATCATGCTTGCACTGACCTTTGTTTTTTCCGGAGAAAGCAGAGTTGAAAGCATGAATCCTGACATGACAGCGGAAGTTCAGACGGTTGATGAACTTGAAGTTGCGATGATTGCTTCCGACACTTTTTTTGATAATGATCTGGGAGTTGTTTACTAAATTAGATGGAGATTAAAATGAAAAAAACAATTAAATTTACAGTTCTTACTGCACTGATTTTTCTGATGATTCCTCTTTTTGCTCAGCATAGAGGAATGGGTGGTCCCGGTGACGGTCCAGGTCACAAGGGCGGACATCCCGGAATGAGGGCGATCATGAAGGATGCAATGCTTGAGGAGGCAGGTGTTCCTGAAGCGAAAAGAGCAGAGATCAGAAAAAAAGGTCATGAGATCCACAAGAAGATGATGGACCTTAACTTTAAGGTCAGTGAGCTCAGACTGAAGATCAAAAATGAGTACGAAAAGAAGAATCCCAGCATTAAGGATCTGAAGAGTATGAATCTAAAGATCGCAGATCTCAGAAAAGAACAGTTTCTTCTGATGGGTAATTTCAAGATCGACACTTTTGCCTCTCTTACTGTTGAGCAGAGAAAGAAGCTGCTTGAGCTTATGAAGGAAAGAAGAAAAGAATTTATGGGAAGAATGAAAGGAAAACACGGGAAAAAAGGAAAAAGGAAATAGCTATCTGATATTCACGTTGAACGTCCCGAGTATGAATCGGTTCTGGCCGTCGTTGAACTTAGGTTTGTCGACGGTCATTCTCTTTTTATCAATATAAAAACCGGTATATATCTTAATTCCGCCGCCTGGATGACCTTTGGGCACGTCTACAGAGAACTCATCCCGGATGATCTCTCCGACCTTCCATTCAGATGTGGGATAAAACCCTTTCTGAGGAAAGTCATCAAGTTTAAAACTATGCGGAAGAGCTCCGCGGTAAACGTCAAAATGAAAGAAGATCTTCCAGTTTTTCTCGATCTTTTTTAAAGCTTCATAGTAAACGGTGATCTTTATTTCCTCTCCGGGGTCAAAGCGGTTCTTGTTAAGTTTATACCCCAGGATCTTAACAGTTCCCTTTTCAAGAGTTGCATTTATTTTCTCAATATTTTTAGGAACTTGGTCTTTTTTCAGGATGTTCTTTTTCCAGGTCGTTGTTTCCTCGGAGTTTTTGTCCTTCATGGAAGCGCTGTAGAATTCAATTTCCTTGTAGGTATCAACTTTGTCATCCATGATCTTTTTTATAGGGACTCCCGGATCGAGCAGAAGCTCAGCACGAAGTTCCGATACTTTTTTATCTTTTACGGAGATGTAGACAGTGTTGTCGGGGTTGTTCTTTATGAGCTGCTTTATATCTCTGATCTTTGAAACTCTGCGCAGTTTTTCATCAAGACCAAGATAGAAGTACATTGAGCGGTTTTTCCAGTTATCGTAGTCCACGATAATATCTCCCGGCTTTTTCAGCTCAAAATATTTGTCAACGATCTTTTTGGGAGTGAAAACTTCGAGCATATTGGGAACCCAGTAGAAATTTACATAACCGGACCATGCGATAGCGGTGATAAAAAATCCCGCAAGACCAGTTTTTACGAGCCATTTTTTTGAAGGCATTATTATCGGAAGAAGAATGAAAGCGACCATTATCGGAACAAAAACAGTAAGATAAGGAAGCATGTCATACACTCTTCCAAACCAGGACTGAACTTTATGTGTGGTTATAATGTAGAGAATATCCGCGTAGTTCATACCCGTTCCCAGATCTTTTCCGATTATTCCAACCGTAAGAGCCGCAAGAGCTCCGATCACGGGGTAGGTTTTCCAGTTCGACTCTCCTTCAAAAATGTAGAGAAAAGCCGTAGAGGTTATCATTATCATGAAGGGGATCGCTGGAAAAATATAGTGAGGAAACTTCGTTGCGGCAAGGGTGAAGAATAGAAAAATGAACGAAAAGGAAACGAGAACAAAAAGTTCCTCTTTCTGTTTCCGGGCTTTTTTTGCACACAGATAAAGTCCGGGAATAAAGAAACCTACCCATGGAAATGCTCCGATCCCCAGTTGCCACAGATAGAACTCAAAAGGACCGTCCGGCTTTTTGATAGTTCCTTCCAGTCTTCCGAAATGATGCTTCCCAAAGAACTCGTTAAGAAAGGGCATGCCGTGTTTGGCCGCCATGTAAATATACCACCACGCAGAGGAAATAAGAAAAATGATCAGACCTTCGAGAAGGTGCAGTGACCTGAGATAGTCAACATACCCGGAAAAAGCTTTTTTAATGCCTTCAGAATAGTCAGCTGAGACGATCATCCATATTCCGATGATAGCTGCGGGAAGGAATACGGCCAGCAGTCCTTTTGTAAGCATGCCGAGACCCATGAAAAGATAGGCTGTCCGGAGAAGTTTTCTGTTCTTGTCACGCTGTCCCAGATAGAGAAAGCCTATTGAGCCGGTTAGAAAGGTCACAAAAGCGATATCCCACATGAACTGTCTTGTTATCAGATATGTGAACGGAATAAAAACAGCAATAAAGCCGGAGAGTAACGCTCTTTTTCTGTCGTTGAAAAGTTTAAGGGTAATATAGTGGATAAGAAGAACAAAAAGAACTCCGTTAATGGCAAAGGGCAGTCTTAAGGCAAGTTCGGTCGGCCCCATTGTCATGACGAACGGAATGACCATCCAGAAGCAGAAAATAGGTTTTGACCAGAAATTGTGTTTCCCCAAATAAACAGGGTCAAGAAACCAGTCAAAAGAAGGGTTGTTGATCATTTCCATCGCAACTCTGCCGTAATGAGGTTCCCACTGTCCCAGAACAGGATAGCTTCCCAGGAGGGGAAAGAAAAAAAGTGCAGATATAACTATTAGAAAAGACTTAGGATTTTCTAGAATAAGCTTGACCGGATAGGACATCTGACGATCACTGTTATCAAACTTCATTTGTGCCTCGCAACGATGATAAAAAACTCCGAGATTATAGGGAGAAAGCTTATTTATGTCAAAAAAACAAAAAATTGATAACTTATTTTCAATATGGTATAAACCCAGCAGTTTTATTAGGTGTGTTACATGCTGGCAGATAGGCTTAAGATCATATTGTTTTTCTCTCTTCTTATAATGCTGCCATCTCTTTATGCCGACGACACCAGAGAGCTGTTTCTGGATCGCGAAGTTTTTGTCGAAGATGCCAGAGAAGCGCTTCTTCATGAAGACAACACTTATGTTTTCAAAAAGATGGCACCTTTTCTCAAAGAACAGAAAACGATCGGATCTCCAAACTGCTTTGAATGTTCTCTTTTTCTGATAAAGTCTTCGCTCAAAGCTTCCGGAGACAAACAGCTCATCTACGCTGATCTGGCCACAAAGATCTCACCCGATCTTCCCGAAGGACATCTTCACTATCTTTCGAGACTTATAAGATTTACTCCGTACAAGGTTAATAATATCCTGAAGGAGTTTAAGCTGACTTTTAAATCTTTTTTTAACTTTCCTCCAAGAGATGCGTTCTTCTACTCTCTGCTTAAGCATTTCAGTTTAGGATGCCTGATCTTCATTCTGGTCTATTTTATAATTATGATGGCTAAATACTGGGCGCTTATCGCCCACAGGTATATGCATCTTGTCGGTCATTCCCGTTTTTATGCTTTTTCCCTGCTTCTGACAATAGGTGTCGGAGGATGGATCCTTGTCGCCAGCGGTACGAACTGGATCCTGGTCGTGCTGACGTTTATGGTCTTCATTACCGGTTCTGTGCTGATGAGAGAGAAAATATTTCTGTATCTGGTATTTATCCTGATGATGTTCGCTGAAGGAGCCGTTATCCTGACAGGGGCAAACATGGATTCAGCTGTTGACAGCAGGGTGGCGAT
>CAZTKP010000058.1:0-15020 GCA_964614215.1 uncultured Spirochaetales bacterium
ACGAGATATTTCCCTTCAAAATCTGTCCTGCCGTGATAATATGGATGTCCCTCGGATATTCGTTTTGAACAGTACTTTTTCTTTTTATCAAGTCTGTAGAAACATGTTTTCACATCACTTATGGTATCGCCTGTTTTCTCATAATAATACTGAAAAACTTCCTGATAGATTATAATATTTCCACTAAAGTTCGTTACGATCACATTAGTGTTATTTTCTTCTGTCAATTCAAGCTCTATTTCAGAATAGTCAGGTTTTCCGCTACTCATATCTGCGACAACTATTTTTCTGGGAACATCCTTTGGTGAAAATGCTATCCTTTGAGGATTTTCCATATCTATTGCAACGTCTTCATCATTTGATGTCCCATCATAATCTTTAAGATGTGTGCAGTCAGACAATGACTTCGGAGATTTTTCCATATCACAATGATAAACATTCCAGTCAGATGTGAAAAATGCCAGAATATTTTTCTCAACCATTATATAGTTATTATACCCGAAAACACCCTCTATTTTCTGCCATTTCCACTCCCCGACTTTTGCATAACGGAGTTCATAAACTCCACCGTCATCCTTGATCACAACTGCCGCATAATTATCACTGAGTCTAACTAGAGAATAGGGAATAAAATCAACTGTTTTATTTGAGATAACTTTATAGCCATTTTCTTTGCTGTAATATACCAGATAGTTCTTAACTTTCTGTAATGATTCATCATCAACAAACTGCCTGTAATCAGACAGAAAACTTATAAAATTTCCTTTATTATAGGCTATTGTGTCTGCAGATGATGACATGATGGCTTTATATTTTTCTGTTTTTATATCAAACTCAACAGCCCTCTTATCTATAGGATATTTATCAAAACTAACATTAGAATGAACAACTGTTCCTATCTTTCCATCATCTATACCAAATGCTAGACCTCTCCAACTACCTGCATAAAAATCAACAGGATTTATTTCTTTATCACATTTTGAAAGTCCGGGAGGACCAAAATAAGGAGCATCATCCGGCTTAGGTTCAAGCCCCTCTATTATACAAGGATACCCGGCACATTCTCTTTCCGGATAATCTTTTGCATAAAGCTCATTTTTCTCCTTCCAGATATTCCTTACACAGTCAGGATCATCACTTGGTGCGGCAAGATCACATTTACGGCAGAAATGAATACTGCCGTCTTCACGGTAATATGGAAAATTTGCATCTTTAAGAGCTGGACAGTCACCATCTGAATTAGTGTCACTGTCCATATCTGTCTGCTCATCATCAGTTTCATCCAACTCCGTTAAAACTTCGTCGGACGAGTCGTCACCATCAACAACTGAATCTGACTCATCCATATCGGAATGCGATAGAGAGTCACTGTCAACTTTATCAGCATCATTTGCCGGATTCCCGTCACTGCATGAAGTGCAAGACCAGAAAAAAATAGCAAATACTATCAGAACCTTTCCCAACAGCGTGCTCCACAATCAAATCTCAAAAGATACAACATTGTATCCGAAGAACATCTAATTGCAAATATGAATTATTCCCCCTTGAAATACTGAGCCAACAGATTATAATCAGGATTGATTTTTTGATTCGGGGGTTAAATGAGCGGAAAGTTCAGTTGTCTAAATGGAAAAGCGGAAATATTGCAGTTCAAGGGTCAGACCAGCAACATGTATCTTGTTGTTTATCCTGAGGACGACAGAACGATCCTTGTTGACTGCGGTTTTCCTTGGGATATTCCCGATCTTCTTGAATTTATTGAAGAAAACGACATTCCTCCGATCGAGAAAGTTGTGTGTACCCACTTCCATGTAGACCATGTTTCGGGATGGATGGAGCTTAAAAAATTCTACAGTTCCATTTTCATTCATTTTCATAAAGAGGCCATCGGACTTGTCAGCGGAACAGAGCGAATGAGCATGCCCTATCCTAAAGACTTTATGAACATCATGCTTCCTGTCATGAAGGAAAGCAAATACTTCATGACACCGAAAGAGGCGAAGGAGACTGCACATTTCGGCACTTCCTTTAAAAGCCATTTCCCAATGGACAGAGTGTCTTTTTTCAGCTCTGATGAAGAGATAATCCCCGGATTTCAGACAATACACACTCCGGGACACAGACCGGAATCAGTAAGTTTTTTCGAGCCGGAATCAGGTGCTTTTATCTCAGGAGACTTCATTATCGTTATGAAAGGAAAAATCGTTGTAAACACTTTCGTTTATGACTCAAAAGCTCAGAAGGAAAGTCTGGAGAAAGTTAAAAAACTCGAAAACCTCATCTATCTCCTGCCCGGACACGGTAACTGCATGGATTTTAATGAGAACCTTTTGAGGTATGATCCAAAAGGGACAGATTAACCGAATTCTCACGCATTTATCTTGCATTTTCACCCTACTTAAATATGTTAGTGACGTTGGTGGTTTTAGATAGTTGTGTGCGGAGGAAAAATGAATATCCAGAATTTAATGCAGCAGGCCCAGAAAATGCAGAAAAAAATGGCTGCTCTGGAAAATGAGTTCAAAACCCAGACTTTTAAGACAGAAGCAGGTGGCGGTGCCGTTTCAGTTACCATGAACGGTGACATGAAACTTATGGATGTCGAGTTCTCGAAAGATCTTCTTGACGGAGATGATGTTGAGATGCTTCAGGACCTTTTTATTGCGGCGGTTAACCAGAGCGTTGATACAGTGCGCAGGGAAAAAGAAGCTAAGATGTCCAAAGTTATGGGAAAAATGGGCGGAATGCCCGGTCTTTTCTGAGGAAAGATGGTTCAGGAAGAGATAAGAAAACTCATAGAGGAAATTAAAAAACTTCCGGGTGTTTCATTCAAAACTGCCCAGAAGATCGCCTACGCTGTGCTTAACGATAAGAATGTCAAGAACGTTTTCAGTAACGTTGCACTGTTTTCAGATCAGATAGAAATTTGCGGAAAATGCGGTTTTTTCAGGAGAAAAGGCGATACCTGTCTGAACTGTGAAGGTCCGGTAAAGGAGATCTGCGTTGTTGCAACGTACAGCGACCTTAACGCAATTGAAAGAACAGGCTGTTTTTCCGGTTCCTACCATATTCTCGGCGGGCTTATTTCTCCTCTTGACAACATGCTTCCTGAAGATCTTCTCATCGATCAGCTTAAAGAAAGGATACGGTCTGCGGAACAGGAAAATATCGAAGTTCTGCTTGCTCTTCCTTTCTCTATCGAAGGAGATGCAACTGCACTTTACATAAAAGACAGTTTAGATAAATTTGACGTAAAACTTTCCAGAATTGCCAGAGGACTTCCTGCAGGAACAGCACCTGATGTTCTTGACAGAAAAACTGTCCTTGAAGCTTTTCAGGGTAGAACATACTTTTAGTTGACCCTTTTTCATATGGAGGATTCATATGGCAAAAAAAGTTATGAAATCAATTGATGGAAACACTGCGGCAACCCACGCCAGTTATGCACTTACCGAGGTTGCAGCCATCTATCCTATCACCCCTAGCTCAAATATGGGTGAAATGGCTGACGAATGGAGTGCCTACGGCAGAAAGAACATCTTCGGTGAAGAGGTCATGGTTACCGAGCTCCAGTCAGAAGGCGGAGCAAGCGGAGCAGTTCACGGATCACTTAGTGCGGGAGCACTTACAACAACCTACACGGCATCTCAGGGACTGCTTCTGATGATACCGAACCTTTATAAAATGGCTGGAGAGCTTCTTCCGGGCGTTCTTCACGTGAGCGCAAGAAGTGTTGCGACACACGCCCTTTCGATCTTCGGAGACCACAGTGATGTTATGGCCTGCCGTCAGACAGGTGCCGGACTCATCTCTTCAAACTCCGTTCAGGAAGCTATGGACCTCGGTGTGGCAACTCACCTTTCAGCCATAAAGGCAAGTCTTCCTTTCATTCATTTCTTTGACGGTTTCAGAACAAGCCATGAGATCTCAAAAGTTGAAATGATAGATTACGAAGACGTTAAGAAGATCGCTCCTTACGAAGAGATCGCTCTTTTTAAAGAAAATGCGATGCGTCCTGAAAAACCTATTCTTAAGGGAACAGCTCAGAATCCTGATATTTTCTTTCAGGCACGTGAAGCTGCAAACGGCTATTACGACAGAACTCCCCGGATCGTTCAGGAAGCTTTTGACAAGGTTTTTGAGATCACAGGTAGAAGATACAACCTTTTTGACTACGTTGGTCATCCTGAAGCTGAAAGAGTTGTCATTGCAATGGGCAGCGGCTGTGAAACTCTTCACGAGACTGTTGAATATCTTGTTGAAAAAGGCGAAAAGATCGGACTCATTAAAGTTCGTCTCTACAGACCTTTCAGCGCAGAACATTTCCTGAGAGCACTTCCTGCATCAACAAAGGCAATCGCAGTTCTTGACAGAACAAAGGAGCCGGGAAGTGACGGTGAGCCTCTCTACAAGGATGTTGCAACTGTACTTTATGAAAAGAACGAAAATATTAAAGTTGTCGGCGGCCGTTACGGTCTTTCTTCAAAGGAATTCACTCCCGGAATGGCAAAGGCTGTTTTTGACAACCTTAAATCACGTCAGCCGAAGAATAAGTTCACTGTAGGTATCGAAGACGATGTAACTTTCACATCTCTGGGATACGAACCGCTTGATACAACCCCCGAAGGAACAGTAAGATGTAAACTGTGGGGACTCGGTTCAGACGGTACGGTCGGCGCTTCAAAGAACGCAATTAAGATCATCGGTGACAACACCGATCTCTATGCTCAGGGCTACTTTTCATACGACTCAAAGAAATCAGGCGGTATCACCGTTTCACATCTTAGATTCGGAAAGAAGGAGATCAAGGCTCCTTATCTTATCAACGATTCCGACTATACAGCCTGCCACAACCAGAGCTACGTTTATCAGTATGACCTCGTTAAGGGTCTTAAAAAAGGCGGAGCCTTCGTTCTTAACACAGTATGGTCACCGGAAGAAATTGAAAAGGAACTCCCTGCCAATCTTAAGCATGAAATTGCTAAAAGAGACGCTAAATTCTATATAATCGACGCTGTTAAGATCGCTGACAAGATCGGCCTCGGACAGAGGATCAACATGATCATGCTTACAGCTTTCTTCAAACTTGCAGCCGTTATTCCTTTTGATGACGCAGTTAAATACCTTAAAGATTCTATCGTTAAGTCATACGGGAAAAAAGGTCAGGAAGTTCTTGACATGAACTTTGCGGCAGTTGACGAAGCTACAAAGGCTCTCGTTGAGATCAGTTACGACAAGGAAAAGTGGATGAATGCCGAACTTGTTAAAATAGACATCAAAAAAGTCCACGAACCTTACGTTGACGAAGCTGAAAAGATCATGGTCGAAGATATCATCAATCCTATCGCCCGCCAGAACGGTGACGATCTTCCTGTAAGCGCTTTCGCCTACGAAGACCGCTCATACCTTCCGGGTCCTGACGGATCTTTCCCGACAGCTACAACACGTTTCGAGAAACGCGGCGTTGCGATCAAGCTTCCTAAATGGATCTCTGAGAACTGTATCCAGTGTAACAAATGTTCCTACGTCTGTCCTCATGCCGCAATAAGACCTGTTCTTGTTACCGAAGAGGAAATGAAGGATGCTCCGGATACTTTCAAGACCATTAAGGCAGTTGGAAAAGGACTTGAGGACTATCAGTACAGAATGCAGCTCTACCCGATGGATTGTCAGGGTTGCGGAAACTGTGCAGACATCTGTCCGGCACCTAAGGGCAAGGCTCTTGAGATGGTATTCTTCGGAGATCTCGTTGATGAAGATGCAAAGAACAACGATTTTTCCATCAAACTTCCTGTAAGAGATGACGTTATGCCTAAGACAACAGTTAAGGGCAGTCAGTTCCAGCAGCCTCTTTTCGAGTTCAGCGGAGCATGTGCAGGTTGCGGAGAAACCCCATACGTTAAACTTATAACGCAGCTTTTCGGTGACAGAATGTACATCGCAAATGCTACTGGTTGTTCTTCGATCTACGGTGGAACAGCTCCGACAATTCCTTTCTGCAAAAACAAGGACGGGGTTGGTCCTACATGGGCAAACAGCCTTTTTGAGGATAACGCTGAATACGGTTTCGGAATGGCTCTTGCAGTACGTCAGAAAAGAGATCGCATTGCAATGCTTATGAACCGTATCCTCGACGGCAGCTGCGGATGTTCAAAGGCAGTAAGTCAGGAACTCAAAGATCTTTTCAAAGAGTGGCTTGACAACAGGCAGGATGCTGAAAAAACTAAGGAGATCTCCCCGAAACTTACAACTCTTCTTTCAAACGAAGAGGTCGACTGTGAAACACTTGACGAGATCTATGCTCTCAGTGAATATTTCGCAATGAAGTCTGTCTGGATCCTTGGTGGAGACGGATGGGCATACGACATCGGTTACGGCGGTCTTGACCACGTTCTTGCAAGCGGTGAGAATGTAAACGTTCTCGTTCTTGATACAGAGGTTTACTCCAACACAGGTGGACAGGCTTCAAAGGCCAGCCAGTACGGACAGATCGCTAAGTTCGCTGCAAGCGGAAAGAAGATGAAAAAAAAGGATCTCGGAATGATATCAATGACTTATGGATACATCTACGTTGCTTCAGTTGCAATGGGTGCAGATCATAATCAGCTTATAAAAGCTTTCCAGGAAGCTGAAAAATATGATGGTCCTTCGATAGTCATCGCATACGCTCCATGTATCAACCACGGAACAGACATGGGTCGTTCACAGAACGAAATGAAGCTTGCTGTTGATACCGGCTACTGGCCGCTCTACCGCTTCAACCCGGATCTTAAGAAAGAAGGAAAGAATCCTTTCCAGCTTGATATGAAGGAACCGAGTGTTGATCCTCAGGAATTCATCAACAACGAAGTTCGTTTTAAAGCACTTGACAAACAGTTCCCGGAAGAAGCTGTAAGACTTCAGAAACTTCTCAAGGACTCACTCAAGGCCCGCTGGGAAACACTCAAGAAACTTGCTGAGCACGACGTGTTCTAAACGTTACTTCATTTTGATTTTTGGCCGTTCCTTCTGGGGCGGCTTTTTTTACGGTTATTTGAACCAAATATCTCAAAAAATTTCACATATTACCACAACCCGAGCCACAACTTGACAAGTCGTGCCTAGATTGATAAAATGTATCTGGTTTTACTTCCATGAAAATTAGGAGTATGCGATGTTTGTCGGTCGAAAAAAAGAGCTGAAGCTACTGAATGATCTCTATGCTTCAGAAAGTAGTCAGTTTATTCCGGTCTACGGAAGAAGAAGGGTTGGCAAAAGTGAGTTAATTCTCCAGTTCATGTCTTTAAACAACGGAAACAGCCTATATTTTTTAGGGAAAAAAGCGTCTAAAGGCTTACAGATAAAAGAGTTTCTACAAACTGCGGCCAAAGCATTAGAAATATCTTTTTTAGCAGAGATTTCCGTAGATTCCTGGAAACAGGCACTTTCTCTTGTGGTAAAACAACATACTGAGCGTGGACAAAAACTGATAATAGCTCTTGATGAGTTTCAATGGATTGCAGAATCTTCACCTGAACTGCCTTCAACAATTCAGGAGTTATGGGATTTGGAATGGAAAAACAGCAATAGTGTGTTTCTTATTCTTTGCGGATCTTACCTCGGCTTTATGGAACGCGAAGTTCTGGGATCAAAAAGTCCGCTTTTCGGCAGAAGAACTGCAAATATTCTTCTGACTCCATTCTCTTATAGTGAAGCTGCTCTTTTTCATCCGGACTGGTCTGTTGAAGATCAGGCAAAATCATGGTTTCTCTGCGGGGGAATTCCATATTACCTGAACTTTTTAAAAAGTGAGTTGTCTATTGAGCAGAATATAAGAGAAAATTTTCTCAGTGAGTACGCTGCACTTTTCAGGGAAGCAGATTTTCTTTTACGTGAAGAACTGCGTGAGCTTGAAAAATATTCAGGAATTCTAATAGCTATTGCTCAAAAACCTCAGACATCAGGCGAGTTATCAAAAGCTATCGGAATTCCTGAGAAAAGTATGCATTACTATATAAACACACTGAAAACCATTCAGTTTATAAACACATATCTGCCACTTGATGCAACTGGAAAGAAAAAACGCGGAGTCCGTTATCGTCTGGCAGACAACTTTTTAAGATTCTGGTACTATTTTGTGTATCCGAACATGTCACTTGTCGCGTCTATGGGACCTGAACGAGCCTACTCTTCATTAATAGCTCCGAAAATTGATGCATGGTTCGGACACTCTTTTGAGTTGCTATGCCGTGAGGCTATAGTAAGCCTGTACATGAGTGAAAATGTGGTATCCGCATTTGAAATAGGTGAATATTGGGACAAAGCCGTTCAGATCGATCTTGTATCTATCAGAAAAGACGGAAGGATTGATATAGGAGAGTGTAAGTGGGGAAACACTGATTCTGTACAGTCTCTGATAAGTGAACTTGACAGAAAAATAAAAAACTTTCCTAATCCTGAGGGACACACAATTAACAAAAGACTTTTTTTAAAGAAATTTACTGGAAAAACACCTCCGGGAATACAAGTTCATACATTGGAACAACTTTATTCATTAAATATAAAACAAGAAAACTAACTTAAGTGAGGTTGCCATGTTTCCGGGTCTTAAAAGAATAAAGTCTGCTGCTGGTGCTCCTTTTTTCATGTCGCTTTCGGGTGAATCTATCCTCAAAAGTGAACTGAAACTACTTAAAGAGATGTCTCCTTCCGGTTTAATTTACTTCAGGCGGAATGTTGAGAGTTGTGAATCATTACAGAGTCTTATTGAAGCAACTCATGAGGTGGAATCCATTCTTTTTCATGCAGTTGATGAAGAAGGCGGCAGGGTTCGCAGACTTCCGGACGGACCGTGGTCACTTCCTTCGATGAAAGAGCTTGCTGAGTCAGGAATCAATGAAACTGCCCGTCAAACTGATATCCTTGGACAGAAACTTCACGAGATCGGCATAAACATGAACATGGCACCCAACGTTGATCTGAGAAGCGGAGAGGACAAGTCAATCGTAGGCGACAGATCATTTGGGAAAGATCCTGATATTGTTGCTGAATTCTCAGATATTTACATACAGATGATGAAAAATAACAGAGTTGCTCCTGTCATAAAACACTTTCCGGGTCACGGAACAACAACGATTGATTCTCACAAGTCTCTTCCTGTAATTGACAAGCCTTTTGATGATCTAAGTCGTGAAGATATGGCTCCTTACCGTGCTCTTGCTAATAAAGCGGGCTTTGTAATGATCGCTCACCTTCTCCATCACTCAATTGACGATCTTCCTGCGACTCTTTCAGCAAAATGGAATGAGATTCTTCGTAAAGATATCGGATTTAAAGGAATCTCGATGACTGATGACATGGAAATGCTTGCTCTTGAAAAATATTCTCCGGATCAGAAAATGGAAATGTTCTTTAAGAGCGGTTGCGATATGCTTCTGGTCTGTTCTGGCAAGGAAGATATCCTCATGAACTTTTTCGAGGCTTCTGTTAAAATTATTGAAAAAGATCAGGAGCTTATGAAAAGAAACGAGTTTCTGAAAAAACGTCTTGAAGATTCCTTAAAAGCTGTTTCCAAGTGAAAAGTAAAGGTTGAACCTTCCACTGTCCGTAAGTCCGTAGGCAGCTCCCAGAGTAAATATTATCGGCACTCTGTACCACCAGTAAGTTGAAAGTTTAACTTCAGCACCGACACTTGCAATGAACTTTTTATTAAAGATATTAATATCTTTTGAACCGACTCCGTAATCACAGAAAAGCGATCCCTGAAGATTCTTGAGCATCAGCGGAATAAGACCGAAACCTCTCTCAATTGAAAGCAGATGAAAACGCAGTTCGTTGTTCATGAAATAGACATGTTTTCCGCCTGCCGCTCCATGCTCATAACCTCTTACTGTCACGTTTGATGATCCGCCGTAAATAAAGGTGTTGAGATCAAGAATGTCTATGTCAAGTTCATCTCCTCCGATAAGATAGTAGGAATCAGAGAAAAATCTCATGTAAAGCGAATGTTTTGACACAAGCCCGAGCTTTCCGTTCCTTAAAATAAGAAAGCTGAAGGTAGCTCTCGGAGAAAAACTCATGTATTTTGTATCGTTCATAACCGATTTTGAAATTGATACCGGCAGAGACACCCTGAAACTGTTCATTTCGCTTGCAAGAAGATAAGATCCCGGATTAAATGAAAAGGAAAATCCATAGGAAAAAGCACTTTTAAGGCTTACATTGTCATTAACTTCCGGAGTTATTTCAAGGGGATCACTGTTATTTTCAACGGTAGCGTTAAAAGCTGAAAGACCGAAAGATGCGGTTACTGTGTGAGATAACTTGAGAACTCTTGTGGGTCTTGTAAATGCCGGATGCTGATAGCTTGAAGAAAGCGAAACACCTGTATTAAACCTGTCAACGTCAATATCCGCAGGGTAGTTCGACCCTGTCTTTCCACTTTCGCGGCTGTATGAAAAATAAGTTCGAAATCCCGGCCAGACAGCCCTGTCAAAGTAGTCTACCGAAGCATAGTGACGGTTTGAGCCGCCGAAAGTCTTTGAATAGTAAAGCGAGTAGTACCTCTCCTCATCATTTGACTGTCCGAAGATGGAAAGTCCGATCGTATGAGACTGCATTGATCCGTAATAGTCGGGGATCATTAGAGAAGGAGCCATCCCCTCATAGAATTTCGCCTTTTTAAGACTGTAACCGTATTCAAGATCTCTTTTTCTATCGACTTTTGTTATAAGTCCTGCGGGAAGTTTTTTATAAAGCTTCCTGTTTACCGGAAAATGTGCAGGAAAGTATCCGTCGTTATCAAAGGCGATAAAATAAAGTTCATCTCCGATAACTTTTGGAAATAGGGTCATCAGTTCCGGTTCGTAGAGCTGATGTATCTCTTTTGTTTCAAGATCCAGACTCATAGGAACGATCCGGTCTCCCAGTTCACTTGAAAAAACGAGCTCTTTTTCGCTGTGGAAATACACAGAATACTGATCTCCGTCTATCTTTATTTCTGTGAGTTCCCCGCTATTGATATCAAACAGAAAGATATTTTTCTCGCTGTCGTAAAGGTTTCCGGTAAAAACCAGCTTTCCGCTCTTTGAAAAAGACAGGCTGTAGATGGAATCAAGCTCCTTAAACTCCCATTCCTGCTTAACTTTTCCGTTTCCGCCCATTCTTGAGATCCTGTTGATCCCGTCACGATAGGAAGAAAAGAAAATATCATCGTCAGGACCGAAAACAGCTTCGAGAACACTTCCGTTCTCTGTCATTTTTGTCACTTCTTTTTTAACTTTGTCAATTATGAACAGCTCTTCTCTGACGTATCTGTCCTCGTGAGAGATCTTTAAAGGAACAAGTATTTTTTCAGCTCCCATTGAAAAAGTTGATAGCGAGGGTGGAGAAAATATTTTTTCAAGTTTATCTTTGCGGTATCTGTATATTTTTCTTCTGCCTATCGAGCTTCCCGAAAAGATATAGCTGTCAGCGTTCAGATCGACATAAGTGAAGGTGAATCTTTCCTTTGCACCGAAAATACCGTCGGACTTTACCTTTTTCCCCAGAACTCTTTTTCTGTTTTCCTTTATAAAATCATCGTAAAGGGTGCTTAAAGACGAGCCTAGTGTTCTTCTTGCCGCAATGTTTGCCATGAACGGTATGACGTCATCAGACAGTTCCTCAAAAAAGGCCGCCGCCTTATCTTTTCCAGTCTTTTCAATAATATAGGAATAGAAGAACGTTCCGAAAAGATAGGGCAGTCCGCCTCCCATCCAGTGATCTGAAACACCTGAAAGTTCTCCGAGACTGAGCTCGTTTCCCTTAAGCAGAAAAGAATCGAAATATGATTTATAAAGCGGACTGTGAAGCCTTCCCTTTCCACTTATCAGAGACTCGCTGTAAACCGCCGCACCTTCCAGTGCCCAGACGGGTATCATTCCTCCCGGGAAATACAGGTTTCCGAATATCATATTGAAATATTTGGGGAATCCCTTTGTATTGCCGATCTGAAGAGAGTGGGTGTACTCGTGAACATGAAGCCCCTGTTCCCAGCTTGCGTAACTTGAAAGTTCAGAGTATCTGTCAGGCGGATAAGTGTAGAGAAAGATCGTTTTTTTAAGATAACTTCTTGACCATCCGTTTGCAGTATCAGTCTCGCGGTCATAAACGACCACTATCTTTTCATCGGGCACCCAGCCGTAAAGAGCTTTTAAGAACTCCTCCGACCTTTTTGCCTGTCTTATAAGCCTCGGAATTACTGATCTGTTGAGATTTGAAGAGAAGTAAAGTATCTGATACTCGGTCTCATACTTTGAGAAAGTCACCTTTTCAAACGCATGAACACCCATCGTAAAAAAAAGTATTAAAAAAAATGTCGTGATCAGTTTTCTAAACATCTGTACTTCCAAATTCTTTCACTATATTAAACTTTAATTATCAATATTTATCAAGTGATCTTGTTTAGATGCTTCAACAAATAAATGTGTTTGAATTTTCAGTTCAAGTCTTTTCTGGCTTTCTTTCTTTTCTGATAGTTGGTGAAAAAGATTCTGGTGGCAATATAGGTGGGGATCATTGCGATGAGTCCGACGATCGCTCCGCCGATGCACATTGGAAGGAAAA
This sequence comes from uncultured Spirochaetales bacterium, assembly GCA_964614215.1. Classification (GTDB taxonomy): domain Bacteria; phylum UBP6; class UBA1177; order UBA1177; family UBA1177; genus CAZTKP01. The sequence continues at coordinate 12,586 of CAZTKP010000058.1, forward strand.
TATCGGCTCCAAGTCCTAAAAATGCGGCTGTCTGATCGACAAATCCGTCAAGGTTGACTACTTCCATCATTCTTTCTTTTACGGCATCCGCGGTAAGAACCATTTCAGCGGGATAGAAGAACGTTCCTATCCAGTAAATGAATGCATAAAGCGGAATAACTGTCAGCGGATTACTGATCCAGACACCTGCTACTGCCGCGATTTTATTGGCTTTTCTAAACGGCAAAGCAAAAACAAGAACAACTGCCATCTGAATTCCCATGATGGGTAGAAAGCCGATAAAAATACCAAGTGCAAGTCCTAAAGCAATGTCATGCGGAGTATCATTTAACTTAAGAAGTCTGTTCCAGATCTGAAGGAACTGACCTTTGAGATCGTACCAGCTAGGTTTATTTGAAACTTTTTCTGTCATGATTATTCGGAGTCTTCTTCCATATCTTTTTCTGCTTCGTTGAAATTCTTAACAGCGCACAGATCACCGCACATTGAGCATGTTTCTTCATCTGCTTCAGCCGGTCTGTCACCTCTGTACTTTATACATTTATCCGGATCCATTGAAAGTTCAAGCTGCTTTTCCCAGTCAAGTGCTCTTCTTGCTTTTCCCATAGCAAGATCCCAATCTTTAGCTCCCGGGAATCCATTTGCAATGTCTGCTGCGTGAGCTGCAATTCTTGAAGCGATAACACCCTCTTTCACATCTTCTACTGTAGGAAGTGAAAGGTGCTCCGCGGGAGTGACGTAACAGAGAAAGTTCGCACCGCTCATTGCGGCAATTGCTCCACCTATCGCAGAAGTTATGTGATCGTAACCCGGTGCAACATCGGTCACGATCGGACCAAGAACGTAAAAAGGCGCGTTTTTACAGAGAGTTTTCTCAATTTTCATATTAGTTGCAACCTGATCGATCGGAATATGTCCCGGGCCTTCGATCATTACCTGAACACCTTTATCTCTTGCTCTTTCTGTAAGCTCACCAAGAGTTATTAGCTCCTGGATCTGAGGTCTGTCTGTCGCATCGGCAAGCGCTCCCGGACGAAGTCCGTCACCAAGAGAAAAAACACAGTCGTACTTGTGACAGATTTCGATAAGTCTGTCAAAATGTTCAAAAAGCGGGTTTTCCATCTTGTTATGTGCCATCCATCTAGCTGTAATACTTCCGCCTCTGGACACTATTCCCATAACTCTTTTAGATTTTCCTATGGTTTTCAACAATTTCCAGTTAACTCCGCAGTGAACTGTGATAAAATCAACTCCGCTTTCAACCTGTTTTTCAATGGCCTCGAAAATTTCATCAACTGTCATTTCAGCAAAAGATTTTTTCCTTTCTCTCACACAGTCAACAATTGCCTGATAGATAGGGACTGTTCCGATAACTGCCGGAACTTCCTTCATAATTGTCTTTCTCGTATGCTCCAGATCTCTCCCTGTTGAAAGATCCATGATAGCATCCGCACCGAATTTTACAGCTATTTTAGCCTTCTCGATCTCCTCTTCAAGTGAGTTGACATCTTCAGAAGTTCCGATATTTGCATTGACCTTTATTCTGCATCCTTCTCCGATCGCAAGAGGTTTTACGTCATGAACTTTGTTCTTACATATAACTATTGAGCCGTCTGCTATCCTGCTGCTCATAAGTTCCGGGGACATTTTTTCTTCCGCTGCTGCAATTTTAACTTCTTCTGTGATGATTCCCTGCCTTGCGGCTTCGATCTGAGTCATTGTATTCATAAGCACTTCTCCTTTATCAACTCCGATAGCTCGGATATATCTTCTGCTGCAGAATCTCCGTAAAAAAGTGAGATACCTGCCAAATTCATAAAACCTTTCTCAATGAGCAAACGACCTCTCATTCTATTTATTCCGCCAAGAAGATAAAGGTTTTTCATAGCTTTAGGAGCAACAGTTTTTCTTTTATCTTCAGGCTTGGATATCGGCGGATAAAGAGGCGAGTAGAATGCGTAGTCAAAACCTTTATTAAAAGCTTGATCAATCATATCACCTGAATGCAGCGAAACAGCTACAACCTTGTTTTCATTGGACTTTTTCGAATTGATAGCATCGGTGAAAAATCTTTCAGAGAAATGAAACCTGTCATATTTTTCAATAACAGTGCTGTCAGGATTATGAAAAAAGACCTCTTTATCGGGAAATCTGTCTTTAAGCTTTAAGGCCAGATCCAGTATCTGCAGGTTCGAATAACTGCCGTTATTTCTAAGACTCACCTTGTCGGCACCACTTCTTAGCGCATTCTCTATATCTTTAAAAACCTCATCAAGACCTTGGGACCTTGAAAAGTCAGTTATCATCCAGAGCATACTTCACCTCCTTAGACAACAATAGTTACTCCCATTTTTTGTGTTTGTCAAAGTGTGAACTCTAATTATTTCAGGAATTCTTCCGAGAAATTCCAGTTGGAGACCTTGAACTGATCTTCT
>CAZTKP010000059.1:0-2915 GCA_964614215.1 uncultured Spirochaetales bacterium
ATATAAAACGAAAACACGGATCCTTTGCCGGGAGTGCTCCTGACACTTATTTCACCACCCATAAGCTCAACAAGACCTTTAGATATGGCAAGCCCGAGGCCGGTTCCTTTAAACTGCTTTTTATGTCCAGTATCCAGCTGAGAGAACCGTTTGAAAAGAAGACCAGTCTGATCTTGATTTATTCCTATTCCTGTATCTGCCACCTCAAAAATGATCATTCTTTCATCGTTAAGGCAGTTCTTGCACATTACAGAGAGCTCAACTTTCCCCTGAGCAGTGAATTTTATTGCATTGCTTATAAGGTTGTTCAGAACTCTTCCGATCGCAAGCTCGTCTCCGAAGATCATTTCAGGAACAGCGGGATCAATATCGAAACGAAGTTCCAAACCTTTTGCTTTTGCAGAGTGCTCGAAAATGGAAACGGTAGTTTTAATTCTGTTATATAAATTGAAGTTGTCTCTATGCAGTTCCATTTTACCGGATTCGATCTTCGAATAGTCAAGTATATCATCAATTATCAGAAGCAGAGTTTTAGAGGATTCCTTTCCCAGATCCAGAAACTTCTTCTGTTCTTCATCAAGAGTGGTGTCTTTAAGGATCTCTATCATTCCGACAATTCCATTTAAAGGTGTTCTGATCTCGTGAGACATGTTTGACAGGAACTGGCTTTTGACTCTGCTTGCAAACTCCGCCTCTATTCTTGCCTTATGCAGCTCCTCTTCGAGCTGCATTCTGTGAATCGCAATAGCAGCAGTATTGGCAAAAGTCTCGATAAGATTTTTATTCAGCTTATCGGCACCTCTTCTAAGAAAAATATTGATACTGCCGAAAAGAGAGTTGTCATGAACAAGGCCGATCATATAATAGTCTTCGACTTTGGTGAGCTTTTTTAAAAGCATTATTGTTTCATAGGAAAACTTTCCTGTCTTTGGAGGAAGGTAGGAAATATCGATAGACAGCAGTTTCCCTTTAGAAAGGTCGTTAAGTGTCTTTTGTATAGGATTCCACGAATGGTTGATAAATGCATCCGGAACAACTTTGTGAACGATCTTTAATATTCCTCCTGCGCCGAAGTGCCGCATTACTGAAAGAGTTCTTTTTGCAGGATCCCACTGGTTAAGAACTATAAAAGCATCAGGGGCGATCTGACCTAGGCGTGAAATGATAACATCGTACAGCGAACGGCCTTTAGTCTTAAGCAGTTCGGCTGAAGCTTCTGCAAGAAACTGGAAATCATCTTTGGACTTCTGTACTGTCTGTCCGGCTTTTTTCTTTTCGGAAATGTCTATTGCCGTACCGACAAGAGCTTTCTGCCCTTTATACTCGCCAACTTCAATATGCATTTCTATCCATTTTTCGTTACCTTTTGCAGTGATGACTTTGACTTCATAGTCATTTTCAACTTCAAGTCCCTGCATTCTTTTTATGGTTCTTTCGGTTATCAGACCGTGAAAATCGCGATGCACATATGACAGGATGGAAGGCTTGGCGAGAACATCTTCAGCAGAATTTTCTTCGACAAGGTCCACCGCCCCCTGATTACAGAACAGAAATTTCTTTCCATCGTGAATATAGAGTGCAACGGGCGAAGAATTCGCAATTATCTCAAATGCATTCTGCCTGTTTTCCATAGATTGTTACCCCAGAACAGCCTTCATAGTGTAGTTTTCCGGATCTTTGACGTATTCTTTTGCCTTTTCAATATCATCATCATTGAGAACATGGAGATTGTCAAGCAGCATGTGATAATCCTGAGCTTCCGTGTCAACAAGTCTTGGAGTGATCTTTCCGGTTTCTGGATCTTCCACGTCTTCAAGATACAGCGGCAGGACCTTTCCATCGTTATGGCAGACAACTATACAGCCGGATTTTCCTTCATCAAAAAGCTGTTTCACACCGTATCCGAGCAGTGTGCAGTATTTCAGATCAAATGCAGTGGGAGCACAGCACCTTACTTCATAACCGATCTCAACAGGCCTGCTTTTTACCTTTATTCCAAGTTCATCAAGTTTTTCGCTCAGCAGAACGTTGAATATGTGAGCTTTTGAGACCTTTCCAAGTTCAGGATGTCCGTGATCGTCAAAAGAGAACTTTATCCCCGAATTAATGATCTCCTTATCTGACATGAAATGGAAAACGCCCTCACTTATAATGATAGCTCCGTAACTGATGCCGTAGATAGTTCTTTTGATTATCGATGACACCATAAGCCTGATGATCCTGTCAAAGGTCACTTCCACTTTTTTGAACATTTCAGGAATGATGATCATCGGATAGTGACAGGCAGTACCGATTCCGAATGCAAGATGTCCTGCCTCTCTTCCCATTGATGAGACAACGAACCAGTTTCCGCTTGTCCTTGCATCCTCATAGACGGTTGTAGCTATTCTGACGCCTTCGTTCTTTGCTGAATGATAGCCGAAAGTCGGCAGTCTTTCAGGAAGAGGAAGGTCATTGTCAATTGTTTTAGGAACGTGGATATTTCGAACAGGCAGGTTTTTTTCGTTAAGAAACTTTGTAATTCTGTTTGCAGTGGATGCTGTATCATCACCGCCTATCGTTACGAGAAGTTCCACGTTGTTCTTAATGAAAAAGTCAGCTTTAAATTCAGAGTCTTTCGGCTTATATCTGCTCATTTTGAGGAATGACCCGCCTCTGTTGAAGTAGCGGTCGGCCATATCAAAATCGATCTCGATAGTGTCGGTCTTATCCGTAAAAAGTGTTTTTGTCCCGTAGTTTATTCCGATAACACGGTATCCGTCCTTTAAAAAGACCTTTGCAATGGAACATACAACAGTGTTTATTCCGGGAGCCGGACCGCCTGAACAGAGAATTGCGACTGAGCGTCTGCTTTCCATTTTTTCCTCCATTTGCATTAACATTTAACAAAACGGTGAAATTTTACTGTATTTAAT
>CAZTKP010000059.1:3015-15000 GCA_964614215.1 uncultured Spirochaetales bacterium
TATCGCAAAAATTTGACCCTTCCTCTTCTTTGTATATAATCCAGCGGCGATGTTATTTTTAAGTTATTATATTAAATATGGTGAAATAGGACATTATAAAAATGACTGTTATTGGAAACGGGTATCTCAAGTTTAATGATTTTCTTGATGTTGTTGTAGATCACAAGCAGCTGGAAGTTAGTGAAGAAGCTCTTGAAAAAGTTCAGAAGAGCTATAACTTTCTCGAAAGTTTTGCAAAGAACAGGACCATCTACGGGATAAACACCGGTTTCGGCCCTATGGCTAGATACAAGATCGAAGATCAGGATGTCAGTCAGCTGCAGCTTAATCTGATAAGAAGTCATGCTGCCGGCACAGGTAAAATTCTTCCTGAGCTGTATTCAAGAGCGTCAGTTCTGGCGAGACTGAATACGATCGCTCTAGGATATTCAGGTGTTCATCCCGAAGTTATCGATCTTCTTGCAGCTTTTATAAATCACGGTGTATCTCCTGTGATTCCTGAACACGGCGGAGTCGGAGCCAGCGGTGATCTTGTTCAGCTTGCTCATCTTGCTCTTAATCTTATCGGTGAGGGAAATGTTCACTACAACGGAAAGATCATGCCGACCTCAGAAGTTTTTAAACAGCTTGATCTTGAACCGATAGACATGCATCTCCGTGAAGGACTTTCACTGATCAACGGAACTTCGGTGATGAGCGGAATAGGCATGGTAAATCTTTTTTACACCAGAAGACTGTTCAACTGGATGATGATGGCCTGCGCTATGCTGATGGAGGTCGTGGAATGTTACGACGACCATTATTCTGTTCAGACAAACAGAGTTAAACTTCATCCGGCACAGAATACGGTTGCCTCCAGGCTTACAAGGATACTTAACGGCAGCTCAATGGTGAAAAGCCGCAGAAAGAACATGTATGACAAGGTTGTTCCCTCAGGCTTTATTGATGAGAAAGTTCAGGAATTCTATTCAATAAGATGTGTGCCCCAGGTGCTGGGCCCTGTTTTGGAAGCCATTGATTTTACTGAGAAAGTTCTTGTCGATGAAATAAATTCGGTGAATGATAATCCTGTAGTGGACGCTGATGAAGAGTTCGTCTATCACGGCGGAAACTTTCATGGCGACTACGTGTCATTTGAAATGGACAAGATGAAGATCGCCGTTACCAAAATGACTATGCTTGCTGAAAGGCAGATCAACTATCTTATGAATCCCAAGCTCAATGAAAAACTTCCTCCTTTTGTCAATCTGGGCAGACTGGGCTTCAACTATGGAATGCAGGCAGTGCAGTTTACAGCGGTTTCGACAACTGCCGAAAATCAGACACTCTGCTATCCTAACTGTGTTCACAGCATACCCAACAACAACGATAATCAGGATGTTGTGAGCATGGGAACTAATTCAGCAAATATAACACGCACTGTAATTGAGAACGCATATGAGGTTATCTCAATTGAGCTGATGTCACTGCTTCAGGCGATCGATTATCTTGACTGTAGAGGGAGGATGTCACCTTCGACGGCAGTTGTTTACGATGAACTGAGAAAAGTTGTTCCTGTTTTTAAGGAAGATACTCCTAAAGACGGTGCCGTAAAGGCAATGAAAGAGCATATTTATAACAGAGACTGTGAGGTCTAGATCATGAAAACGGCACTTGTGACAGGTGGATCACGCGGAATCGGCAAGGCGATCTGTGAAAGGCTCGCAAAAGACGGTTTTAAGGTTCTGGTCAACTATAAGAGCAATGAAAATGCAGCGGCTGAGACTGTTGAACAGATAAAAGCACAGGGTGGAAATGCTGAAGCGATCCAGTTCAATGTTGCAGATAGAGTTGAAGTCCGCAAGGTTATTTCAGGCTGGCAGGAAAGTAACCCTGAAGACGCAATAGAGGTCCTGGTTAATAATGCGGGTATCAGAAAGGATAACCTGCTTATGTCGATGGAAGATGAGGAGTGGGACAGCGTGATCGATACAAATCTTAACTCCGTCTATAATGTTACTTCAGCTGTAATAACAGGCATGATGTACAGTAAGAAAGGAAGGATAGTAAATATCACAAGTCTTTCAGGAATTAAGGGACTTCCGGGTCAGATGAACTATTCTTCGGCAAAGGCTGCAATGATCGGAGCAACTAAAGCTCTTGCACAGGAAGTGGGAAGAAGAAAGATAACGGTCAATGCCGTAGCTCCGGGATTTATCTCAACAGATATGACAGAAGATATAAACGAAAAAGAGTTCAGAAAGATGATTCCCGTCGGAAGATTCGGAAAACCTGAAGAAGTTGCAGGAGTTGTGGCTTTTCTCGTGTCGGACGAAGCTTCATACATCACCGGAGAAGTTATCTCTGTAAACGGCGGACTTTATACCTGAGGAGGGATTATGAGAAGAGTTGTTGTAACAGGAATCGGAATTCACTCATGTATCGGAAATTCAGTTGAAGAGGTCAGAGACTCACTTTTTAAGGGGAAGTCCGGTATAGTTTTTGATCAGGAAAGAAAGGACGTAGGTTTCCGCAGCGCTCTTACCGGTAAAGTTGAGATCCCTTCACTTAAGGGAAAGCTCAGCAGGAGAGAGAGGGTCGGTCTTGCCGAAGAGGGAATTTACGCCTACGCGGCAACGGAACAGGCTTTTGATCAGGCTAAGATCGATATGGACTTTCTTGAAAAGAACGAGGTCGGGATTCTTTACGGAAACGACAGTTCCGCAAAGGCCGTGATCGAATCTACTGACACAATGAGAGAAAAAAAGGACACGATGCTTCTTGGAAGCGGTGCGATCTTTCAGGCAATGAATTCGACAATAACTATGAATCTGGCCACGATCTATAAGCTCAAAGGTATAAACTTTACGATCAGCGGTGCCTGCGCAAGTGGCTCACACTCGCTGGGCATAGGATATTTCATGATAAAGTACGGGTTTCAGGATATGATCCTCGTAGGTGGAGGTCAGGAAGTCAACTACTATTCAATGGCGAGTTTTGACGGTCTAAGTGCTTTCTCGACAAGAGAAGACACTCCTGAGCAGGCAAGCAGACCTTTCGATGCCACAAGAGACGGTCTTGTTCCAAGCGGCGGTGCGGCCTCTCTTGTTATCGAGAGTCTGGAAAGTGCTCAGAAAAGAGGTGCTCCCATACTTGCTGAAGTTATAGGATACGGTTTTTCATCGAATGGAAGCCATATTTCTGTCCCCAATGTTGACGGCCCGACAGTTTCTTTAAGGCGTTCTCTTGAAGATGCAGGGATAACTCCCAAAGAAGTCGATTACATTAATGCTCACGCAACTTCAACGCCTGTCGGAGATATGAACGAGGCACAGGCGATAGATACGGTTTTCGGTGAACATAAGCCGCTTGTCAGTTCAACAAAGTCAATGACCGGGCATGAATGCTGGATGGCAGGAGCAAGTGAAGCGGTTTACTCTATCATCATGATGCAAAACGGTTTTGTTGCTCCCAATATAAATTTTTCGCAGCCTTGTGAAGAGGCAAAACCGCTAAATATAACTGCTGAGACCGTTGAGACAGATCTTGATACGATAGTTAGCAACTCATTTGGTTTCGGCGGAACAAATTCGACAATAGTTTTAAGAAAGTTTAAATAGATTTAGGAGAAAAACATGAAAAAAGAAGAAATTATCAGCAAGATCAATGAATTCCTCGGTGAAGAATTTGAGATCGAACTTGATGAGATCAAACCTGATGCAAATCTGATGGAAACTCTTGAGCTTGACAGTCTTGACCTTGTTGACCTTGTTGTCATCATTGAGAAAAACTTCGGATTTAAAGTTGATGCAAAGGATTTTGTAAACATTAAAACTTTCCAGAATTTCTACGATTACGTGGTTGATAAACTTGAAAATCCCGAGAAAAAGACCGAAGGACCCGAGTAGTTTCTGATGTCTTCCTGGTCAGGAAAGAGTCGTGGAGGCTCGATCGGATATCTTCTTTTCCACTATTTCATTAAGTTCGGCGGACTTTGGTCGGCTTATCTTATTCTGAAATTTGTTGCCCTTTATTTTCTTTTTACAGCACCATCAGCTGTTAAGAGCCTGTATTTCTATTTCAGGAAAGCTCTCGGCTACGGACGCTTAAAAAGCTGTTTTTCCGTTTACATGAACTTTGTAAAACTGGGCGAGACGATCATAGACAGAATGGCTGTTACGATGGGAATGAGAGACAGGTTTCAGTTCAAGTTCGTTGACGAACCTGTTCTTAGAAAAAGTGTGGAAAGTGAGGACGGATGTCTGATGATAAGCGGACACATCGGGAACTGGCAGGTTGCTCAGGCTTTTCTCAACCGTTTTAGTAAAAACAGGGTCAATATCGTTATGCTCGATGTGGAGAATGAGAAGATAAAAGAGCATGTTAAGAACATTGAAGGCGGCGAGAATGTTCACTTTATCTTTATGAACGACGAGATGAACTATCTGCTTGATATTGTTAAGGCTTTCAGAAACAAAGAAGTCGTCTGTCTGCATGGGGACCGTTTTCTTGAAGGTGCTAGAATTGAGCCCGTGAAGTTCTTTGGAATGGATGCTGATTTTCCCGACGGTCCTTTTTCACTTGGAAAGAAGTTCAAGGTTCCGTCATCTTTCACTTTTGTCATGAAAACCGGAAGGACAGAGTACAGTTTTTATGCAACGCAGGCCAAGGTCTACACGGATCTGAACGAGATGAGGGAAGATTATGTCAGAGAGCTTGAAAGGATCGTAAAAATGTATCCGTACCAGTGGTTTAACTATCATAAATTCTGGAGGGATCAATGAGGCTCCTTTTTATCTCGGCAAACACATGCACAGATCCCTATCCGGTCTATCCACTGGCCTTAAGTTATCTCAGTGCGGCTTTAAAGAATCGTTTCCCGCAGATCGAGATAGATTACTACGATGTAAATCTGGATCAGGATATAGAACTTAAAAGTGTACTTAACGATAAAAAGCCTGATTACGTTGCGATAAGTCTCAGGAACGTTGATAACGTAAATATTTATAAAAGTGAGAACTACATTTATCAGTACCGCGAGCTTGTCAAGTTGGCAAAAAAAGAGACCGATGCGAAGGTCATTGTCGGCGGAGCAGGGTTTTCGATCTATCCCAAAAAGCTTTTTGAATTTCTGGGAGCTGATTTCGGTAACAGCGGTGAAGGTGAAAACACGCTTGGTGAATTGATAGAAGCTCTAGAAAAGGGTGAAGATCATTCAGATATTGAAGGTCTTGTCTATAAAAAGGATGGAAAAGTTGTTGAGAACAGCCGTGAAATGCGTTTCACGGGAATAGATTTTCAGATGGATGAGCGTCTTGCCGATTTTTACTGGAAAACTTCGGGCATGATGAACGTTCAGACAAAAAGAGGCTGTCCGTTCAAGTGTATTTACTGTTCTTACCCTGTGATCGAAGGGCGTGATGTTAGAACGCTTGATCCTGAAAAAGTCGTTCAGACAATTAAGAATTCAGTTGAGAAAGGAAGGGATTACTTCTTTTTCACAGATTCTGTTTTCAATATTTCTCCCGAGTACAACAGGATCTTTGCTCAGATGATAATTGACTCGGGAATAAAGATGAAGTGGGGTGCATACTTCAGGCCTCACGGAACAAGTTACGAAGATCTTGAACTATTTAAGAAAAGCGGACTCACGCACATTGAGTTCGGAACGGAATCTCTCTGTGACCCTGTGCTTGAAAGCTATGGAAAATCCTTTAATTTCGAGCAGATAGCAGCATCAACTCAGATGTGTCACGATCTTAAAATATACAATGCGCACTTCCTTATTCTCGGCGGATACGGTGAGACAGATGAAACGATAAAAAAGTCGTTTGAGAATTCATCAAAACTCCCCTGGACAGTCTTTTTCCCCTTTGTAGGAATGAGAATCTATCCAAAAACAAAACTCAAAGAAATTGCGATAGAAGAGGGCGTTATATCAGCAGACGACACGCTCATGGATCCCGTCTATTACACAGCTAAGAACGTGAATCTTGAGTCAGATCACCTTAAATCACTCGCCGCCCAAACCGGCAAACGCTGGGTATTTTCCGATGAAGATAACAGCAAGATCCTCACAAGAATGAAAAAACGCGGAAGAAAAGGACCTCTCTGGGAATTTCTGGTCGGATAGGGATGGGTTATAGTTTATCTATCTGACTTAAAAACAATAGAAGCACCTAAATTTATTAAAAATATCTTGCAAAATCTTACTCGAAAGAGTATAAAATAAGGGATTGTAATCCCAAATACTTATAAAAATATGGGAATATGATCCTGTAAATATAGTTTTGTTATGGAGTAGATCATGTATGGGAGATCTCTTTTTGATGTGATTTCCAGGAAATCCAATGGGGGAAAAGCTATAGTTATAGTTGGTCCTCGTCAAGTTGGAAAAACAACTCTTGTTCAGCATTTCCTGAAAGATAAAGATCACCTGTTTTTAGATGCTGATGATCCTACGGTTAGAACACTTTTAACCAATCCGAACACAGAAGAATTGAGAAGAATAATTGGAAAGTCAACTAATGTTTTTATTGATGAGGCCCAAAGGATTCAGGGAATAGGGATTACCCTTAAAATTATTACCGACCAATTTAAATCAGTACAACTTTATGTTAGCGGTTCATCATCTTTTGAACTTTCAAATGAGGTGAATGAACCATTGACAGGAAGGAAGTGGGAGTATGAACTTTTTCCGATAAGTTGGGAAGAGTTTGAACAGTATCATGGATATCTTGTTGCTGAACAACAGGTTGAGAACCGCTTGTTATATGGGTTTTATCCTGATGTATTAAACAATTCCGGTGAAGAAAAGGATATCCTCAAACAGTTGGTGAATAGTTATCTTTACCGGGATATTCTGGCTTATGCCAATATCAGAAAACCGGAAGTACTTGAAAATTTGGTTAGGGCTCTTGCTTTGCAGGTGGGGAGCGAAGTTAATTATAATGAACTTTCTCAAACAGTTGGTGTTGATAGAAAAACTATTGAAAATTATGTAAATATTCTATGTCAGGGATATGTGATCTTTACACTTGGAAGTTATAAAAGAAATCTGAGAAATGAGATCAAAAAGAGTCGGAAGATATATTTTTATGATAATGGAATACGAAATATGATCATAAATAATTTTAATTCCATAGATATGCGACAGGATAAGGGTGCTTTATGGGAAAACTTTCTTGTGGCTGAACGTAAAAAGCAATGTGCATATAAGAATAGTTTCTCAAACAGTTATTTCTGGCGCACTCATCAGCAGCAGGAAGTAGATTATGTCGAGGAATCAGACGGTAAATTAACAGGTTATGAATTTAAATGGAAGGCAAGATCCGGACTTAAGCTACCGAAAACTTTTACTGAAACATACCAGGCTGATACAAAAATTATCGATAGAAGTAATTTTAGAGATTTTGTGGTCATATAAAAAAGGACCTCTCTGGGAATTTCTGGTTGGGTAATAGGGGACAGGTCTCAATTCATCTATATAAAAAATTTGTAACAGACTTCTAAAACTGTCCTGAATTGTAAAGTTTTAGAAGTTGAGTTCTAAAACTTTTGACTTTTGCATGGTTTTGGAATATCATTTCCAGAACTTTCAGGGGGTTTGAAGATGATAAATAGAGAACAGTACCTTAACAAATTGATAAAGATCAAAGACAAGCAGGTTATTAAAGTCATCACGGGGATAAGACGCGGCGGGAAATCAACTCTGCTTGAAATGTTTCAGGATCATCTTATTCAGTCTGGTGTTTCAGCCGATCAGATAACGTATATAAATTTTGAGGATATGGATTATGCGTTTTTAGAAAATGCACAGAAACTCAATGATTATGTCGTGAAGAGGCTGATAAAAAACAAAATGAACTACGTAATTCTTGATGAAATTCAAAGAGTTGATGAATTTCAGAAAGCTGTTGACTCACTTCATATAAAGAAAAATACCGATATCTACATAACTGGTTCAAACGCCCAGCTTCTTTCGGGAGAACTCGCGACATTACTTAGCGGAAGATACATGGAAATTGAAATACTTCCTCTTTCATTTAAAGAATATGTCGAATTTACGGGTGATAAAACTGATCTGGCCAGAAAGTACAGAGATTATATCACATTCAGTTCTTTCCCTTTTCCTGCAATGCATCTTGAAAAAGATCAGGATCTGGTCAGAAACTATCTGAGCGGAATTTACAATACCGTTGTTCTTAAAGATGTTGTTGCTAGAAACAATATTTCCAATGTAATGATGCTTGAAAGTTTGATCCGTTTTGTTTTTGATAATGTGGGCAACCTTCTTTCAACTAAAAAGATTGCAGACACTATGACTTCTGACGGACGAAAGATCTCAACTCACACAGTTGAAAGTTATCTTTCCGCTCTTCTGGATAGTTATATAATTTACAGAGCAAAACGTTACGATGTGAAAGGAAAACAGCACCTTAAAACAAACGATAAATACTATGTGACGGATATCGGGCTGAGAAGACTTCTGCTTGGAAGTAAATCAGATGACACAGGTTTTATTCTTGAGAATATCATCTATCTTGAACTTTTACGAAGAGGTTACTCGGTCTATGTCGGTAAAATCGGAACGAAAGAGATTGATTTCATTGCTCAAAAAGGTGATCTTACTGAATATTATCAGGTTTCTCTTACCGTAAGAGATTCAGCAAAATTAAAAACAGAACTTGCTTCCTTTGATCTTGTAAATGATCATAATCCCAAATTTCTCATTACCATGGATGATGATCCGCAGGTAAGTCACAACGGGATTAAACAGATCAATGCTCTTGATTTTCTTCTTGAATAAAACAGGGGTCTGGTCGCAATTTATCCACAATTTTCTTTTTCCCTTCCATTTTCAAAGGGAAGGGTTAGGGATGGGTTTAAAATACGAACGAAAAGTTCAAAGTGATATCCGGTACACCGTTGTAGAGTCTTGTCTCATCTGTTACGACGTAGACACCGTTCTGCCATACAAGCGGTATTCTGAGTGAGAAATCATAGAACTTGTCACCTTTTCTGTGACGGTAGGTAAGGTAGAGAGGAAGAAAATCAACATAGAGCGGATCATTGTAGTAGAATCCGTCTTCCCACCTGTCCTCATCGTCAATATTTCTTATGTCAAAGATGATCTTTGATCCGATTCCGAGCAGAATTCCGAAACAGCTTTCCTTTAATGGATTTCCGAAGAATTTACCGACACTTATTTCGCCAAGAAATGTAAGTCCGGGGACGAACTTGTCTCTGTCACTACCATCGACATTTGATCCGAATGTGAATCCGGGGCCGAGCATCATTCGTCCAATCTTTATTTCAAAGTTCTTATGCGTAAGCTGCGCAACTGTAAGACCGACCTGCAGTGAAGTTCCTATCCCGATCTCTATCGGAATAAAATGCCATTCCTTTGTTTTTTCCTTTTCTATAGGTTTATACTGCATCTGCTGAAAAGTTCGCTGATTTTCTTTCTGCTCCTCGACCATTTTTTCAAATCTTTCCTGTTCTTTTTCCTCAGCTTCCTGCATCTGTTCAGCCTTTTCTTCAGCTGCTTCAGCCTCCTGCTCAGCTTTCTCTTCTGCTGCTTCTTCTGCTTCCTCTTTTGCTTCTTCCTCGGCTTCAGCCTTTTCAGGATCTACTTCCTTTGTAAGGTTCTTCTGAGCCTTTTCAGCATTCTTCTTGATCTCTTCTGTTTTTACCTCAGATTCTTTTTCAGCCTTCTCTGAGACTTCTTCTCCAAAGACAAAGCTAAAGAGAAAGATCATAGAGATCATTATTACAAGTTTCTTCATTTCACCCTCCACTTGAGTAATAAACCGGACCTTTAGTTGCAGGATACATGAAAATTTATTATATTGGAACACTTTTGTTTCGGTAAGACAGGCTGATTAGGTGAAAATATGAAAAAATTGAACGTTACGCTTCCGGTCTTTATCTTTTCTCTTCTTGCATATGTTGTCTTTATTATCTATCTGGTGCTTGTTAGGAAGAGTGGTTATGAAGACGGTATTTACTATTTTGCTCCGGGTTATATTTACCTTTTTATTAAGCTGCTTTCATCAGATCTCAGAAAGCTGTGGCATGTACTTCTTTTCTGCGCACTTCCTTTTAGCGCATCTGTTTATCTTTCCACAAAAGGTTCTCTTCCCGGCTGGGAGATCACAGGTTTTTTACCGATAGTTGTTCTCAGTTCGTTTCTCTTCAAGGATGGAGAAAAAGGTGAGACACCACTTAAAAGCATCTATGTGAAAAGAGCGGTTCTCATATACCTTGGCGCGGTTATTTTCTTTGCAGGAATACACTATCTGCGGACAGGAAATCTCAACAGTACGCTTTATATGGCCATCGCAATACATTCACCCGCACCTCTTCTCGTTGTTGTTACGATGTTCATCAACTTTATAATCTCGACAGCCGCGATCTCGATCGTAACTAATGACCTGAAGTTCTTTAATAACGGGGCTGTGATAAAGAGGCTCATTTTCGATACGGATAACTTCCTCACTTTCCCGCATTTTAATCTTTTCGGGATAGAGACCGCTGAAGGAGTGGAGAGAAAGGATTTTCTTGCAAAAGTTGAGGCACTTAACGTTGCCGCTCAGAATGATGTCCATTACAACGATATTCTTAAAAAGAATAAGCTTTTCTCAAGTCAGATGGAAGACGGGACAACACTTGCCATGGCACCGCTCAACGTAATGAAAGCTGATAAGTCGTACAGCTTTAAGAATATTGAGATGCCCGATGAGAAAGATGATCTCAGTTATGTTGTGCTTGCCGAGAACAAAAGTGTTATCGGTTACTACGCGGTTGACAGGATCCGTCCTTCAACGAACGCTTCGATCCTTGAAGTCTTTAAAAAGCAGTATGGAGTTGAAACGATCGTTATACAACCGTCAGAGCCTAAAACATGGAAAGACTGCGCAAGGATAGCAGGGAGTGTAAGTGAAGTTCTGCCTGATAAAAACGATATAATTATTACTGAAAAAGATCATGATACAGAGGCTGCGACTCTTTTCTGGAGCGGGGATCCTGCAAACGGAAATCTTTTTATGGTTAAACCTTTTCTTTCTGTTTTTCTGCATTTTATTGTGATATCGTCAAAGGTTAAGGATAAGATATTTAAAGGTGCGATCCTGTCCTCACTTCCTTTTGCGGCGAATCTTTTTCTCGTTTCCTTCGGTTTGCATGTTCCTCAGGTAACAGCCGTTACTCTTATGCTTTCATTTTTCACCACGGTGATGTATGTTTTTTACGTCGGAAAGAAAAAATAAAGGGAGGTTGATATGGAAGATTGTTTGTTCTGTAAGATCGAAAGAGGGGCGATTCCTTCAGAAAAGGTTTATGAGGATGAGAATTTCTTTGTCATTAAAGATATTAATCCGGCCTATGTTCATCATCTTCTCATTATTCCCAGAAAACACATTGCTTCAGTCAACGACGTGAGTGAAGACGATGATCAGATCTTTGCCTCCATCTTCAGAGTTGCAAAAAAAGTTGCAGAAATTCTCGGGGTTGAAGAAGACGGCTACAGAGTTCTTGTAAACACGGGAAAAGATGCCGGTCAGATAGTCTTTCATTTTCACATGCATTTCCTTGCGGGAGAGAAACTACGCGAGCTTTGAAATAAAAATATCATTTCAACTGTTACTAGTTGCTGAGTGATCTTTATTTACCGGAGGATATTTATGAGAACAATGAGATTTTTCACACTTATTTTTACACTGCTGATCTGCAGCGGCACAGTTTTCGGAAGCGGAATCCATTCGATCGAGGAAGAGATCGTAAAAATTTCAGAAGACGCAAAGAAAAGTGTCGCAGCGATAAAGGTCGTTAAAAAAGCAAGAGGCAGTTACAGAGATCCTTTTTTTGATTTCCTGCGGGAGTTCGGCTTCAGAGGACGTTCCCAGCCGTACAATCCCAAAACCGAAGGAATGGGTACAGGATTTGTCATCAACGAAAAAGAAGGACTCATTGTTACAAACAATCACGTTATTGATGGAGCTGAGA
>CAZTKP010000060.1:0-14876 GCA_964614215.1 uncultured Spirochaetales bacterium
AATCATTAAATGGTATTGACAAATTAACAAAATTAGAAGGTTTATCAGCTGGATCAAGTCAGCTAAAAACCATAGAAGAAGTAAAAAACTTAACTAGTTTAAAATCTCTTTTTATTTCAACAAACTACCTCGAAAATGATGATCTTCCGGTACTGCTGAATCTGGAAAAGCTTGAGAAGTTGAATATTCGAGAAAATTGTATTACAGACTTTTCAGTAATTGATCAAATGAAGACAAATCTTCCTGATGCTGAAATACTCGGTGGCGTTATTGAAGCCCAGGACCTTAGTCGTTGTAATTGAGTTATTCATCATTTTCAGTTGCAGATTGTTGAGAGAATTTCCTTAAAACCAAATAGGGTCAAACCAAATAGGGTCAAAAAACCAAATAGGGTCAGGCCAGCAAAATTATATAAAAAAGTATAAAAATGCCGACCTGACCCCAAATTGAAAGATTTTTTCGGGGATGGGTTCACTTCTCAAACTTGACAACTGTTACTGAATCGCCGCCTTCTTCTCTTGTACCTGCATCAAAGGAGTATCTGTATCTGCCCTGATATTTTTCAAGGAAGTTTCTAACGAAGTTTCTAAGTTTTCCTGAACCTATCCCGTGGACTATTGTAAGTGATATTGCTCCGCCTCCGTAGGCATCATCCAGTGCTTTTTCGATAGCCTCAGCAGCATCTTCAGTGAACTGTCCTCTTACGTCACATTTTTCAACGAATTTGGTTTCCATCTGTGATTTCTGAGATGTTGTTTTTGTTTTTTTCTTTAGTTCTTTGACAATAATTCTGTCGATAGGAGCTGAAAGTCTTTTTCCTTTGCAGGTGTATTCAGCATTTTTCCCTTTTATGTTCTGAAGAGTTCCTTCAAGTTTAAGCAGTTTGTCATAAACCAGAGTTTTCCCTTTGATAACCTTATCTTTCACATCGGAAAGTTTGTCGCCTTCTGTTTCATCAAGCTGAACTTTCTGTCTGTTTATAGCATCTTTAACTGTTTCCTTTTCCTTTTTCAGCAGTGCGATCTTTTTTGTGGCTTTTGCAGAATCAAGTTTCTGTATCTTCTTTTTCATTTCAGCTTCTTCAAGATCCATGAGCTTTTTAAGAGACTGCAATCTTTCCTTTTCAAAGGTCTTTTCCTTCGTTTCAAGACTCTTTCTAAGATTTTCGATCTCTTCCTTTTCCTTTTTTACAGTCTTTTTCGATGCCTCTATCTCTTTTCTCAGTGCATCGAGTTCATCTTCCTTCTTTCTAAGCCTGTTGATCAGAGGTTCAATATTTTCTTCCTTTGTCAGCAGAAGTTTTTCAAGCTTTTTAATGAAGCTTTTCGGGAATCCTATCTCTTTGACCAGAGCCATTGCATTTGAGCTTCCGACAAGGTTGTACATGAATTTGTAATTGGGTCTGTTAGTTCTCTTATCAAAACCCATTGCAACGGGAATAAAGTGTTTATCCTCAAGCGCGATAGTCTTAACTTCAGCCAGATGACTGGTAACAACTGCGTAACAGTGTTTTTCAGCAAGAAACTCAAGATAGGCTCTTGAAATGGCGCCACCCTGAAGAGGATCTGTGCCGGTTCCGATCTCGTCGATGAGAACAAGGCTTGAATCATCAGCTTTTTCCGCAGTCTCATTTAGAAGTCTAAGGTGAGATGAGAAACTTGATTCACCTGCCGCTGCGCTCTGATTGTCTCCAAGCACCAGAAAAATATTCTCGAAATATGGAAGTTCAGCACTTTTTGCAGGAACAGGAAAGCCCCTCACAGCAAGGTAGGCGGCAGTTGCAACAGTTTTAAGTGAAACTGTTTTTCCACCGGCGTTCGGTCCGCTGACGACCATTATTCTCTCATCATCGCTGAAGTTAAAATCGTTCTTGACGGTCTTGTCTTTTTCTGTAATGAATACAGGCGGATACCATGCTTTTTCAAGATTCATTTTCTTTTCACAAAACTCAGGAATACAGCAGGAGTACTTTTTCATCCACTTATATTTTGTATACAGGATCTCAAGATGCATAGCCTTTGAAATACACTTTGAAACATAGTCGTACTCTCTGGAAAGAAGACCGCGAAGCTCTTTAAGGACTTTAATGATCTCTTCAAGCTCTCTGTTTGCAAGAAGAGACAGCGAATTGTTAAGTTCGATCAGCGGCAGAGGCTCAAGAAAAGCAGTCTGACCTGTTCTGCTGTAGTTATGAATGACTCCTTTGATCTTTCTCTTAAAGGCGGATTTAAAAGGCAGCACGTATCGGTCATCTCTTACTGTAAACCAGTCTTCCTGAAGAAAGCCGCTGAAGTCGGGATGTCTCACCATTTTCTTTATTTCGGCAGAGATCTTCCTGTGAGTTTCCGTTAGCTGTTTTCTTATTTTTGCCAGTTCAGGGGACGCACTGGAACTTACTTCTCCTTTTTCGTTTACAGACTGCTTTATTGTCATTTCCAGACTGATATTCATTTTTATATCAAGAAGAGAACTGAGATTTTCGGCGTAGCCTGTTTCGCTGACAAGTCCGCTGTTCTTTCTGAAAAGTTCGAGAAAATCTCCGATCGTTCTGTAGTCGGCAGCTTCGAGTGGTTCGTTCATATCGAACTGTTCAAGCACTTTTTTTACGCGATCCATATCATAGGAAAAGACGTTAGTCCCTGTTTCAACAACTGTGGCCGTTTCCCTTAAAGTGCCGAACTCTTTTTCTGCCGTCTCTTTTGATAGTGGCTGAATTTTCTTAAGTTCTTCTCTGCCGGACTGGCTGAGGGCATTTTCCCCGATCCAGTCAAGTATTGAATTCCATTCATTTTTCATTGGTCACCTGTTTAAGATCATTCGGGGTCGTTTGAAGTGATAATGCCGGGAGCAGGGAGAGTAACCCCCAGAATTTTCTCCAGATTAAAACTGTTCTCTCTCAGAATATAGTAGTATTCCTTTTCGTTCTGGTCTGATTCTTCAGCCTTATATCGGTACTGCTCAAGATCTTCTACTGTCATATCACTGAATGCCGGGCATTTTTCAGTAACTTCCTTCCGCCACTCTTCATCTGAGAAAAATTCTGAAACAAAAGGTGTGTGTTCACAGTGAAAAGGTTTGAATTTATGGATCGTACACAGCTTATCTTCGCTGAAAACGCACAGCTCCTTTTTATCTTTTTTCAGGACAAGATAGGGGATGTACAGATAGGAACCGTTCCCTTCAATTACTTCAAAAAGAATGTAGTCGGTATATTTATCAACAAAATCCTGTAGACTCATTTTAAGTTCCGATGATATTCTTTTTACATCATCCGGATAGAGAAAGGCGGAGCCCTCGCCTCGGCAGCACTCACCGCACATAGTACAGATAAAATCCTTCATTGTTCCTTTATGGTTTTAATCTGTTTCTAAAATAATTATAAGCTCTTATGGTGTTTGAGAGCTTGACGGTATCCGATCCGTTAAAAGATCTTACACCGCCCTGAACTTTCACTTTTGTCTGGGGATCTTTCCATCTGGGGAAGTCGTCTCCCGTTACAGTAATAAACCGGATAAAGCTGCCCAGCCCGGATTCAATTTCCAGGAGCTCTCTTTCAAGGAGCCCTTGTTTCTTTAATTCCGCCAGACCCGATGCCACTGCAAGGCTTAATGCGGTATCAGGCATGTCTGATCTTTTTGTAGAGATACTGCCGGAAGTTCCGTAGAAACCTCTGCTGTCAACAAGCACTTCTTTAAAAAGACCGGCCTGATCGTTTATGAATCTATGTATCTTTTCAGAAAGCGGGCTATTTTTCGGCGGGATCAGTTTCCCCAGGTAGATAATGAGTCTGATCTTATCTTTTCTGTTCAGTCTGCCGAACTCTTTTTCAGCAGCATCGAACAGCTTTTCTGTGCTGACAGGATCGTTACTGCTTAGAAGGTGACTTTCAAGAAAAAATCCGGTATATACTGGATCTTTCTGTGTCAAAGTTTTTACTTTCTCAAAGTCAGAGAACCTTTCAGCTATTGATGAAAGTCTGTCTTCAGCCATATCCGCTTTGCCTGAAAGGTTAATAATGTTGAAAAGATAGCTCGAAGTAAGGTCTGAAAGGTCCTTTTGCAGAAGCCTGCCAAGGATATTAACTGCTTTTGGAGAATCTATCATAACTTCGGCAAGAGACAACTGGGTAAAGAAAGATGCGTCCTTTTCGCCTCTTTTTCCGTCAGAGATGTTTCTTTCAAGAGGAAACCGCTTTTTTTCATTGAGAACATTTTCAAGATGTTTCCTTAAGAACATCATCACAATATTGTCAGAGTAATCTTTTTTAAGAAGCGCACTGCTGCCTGCCCATGGAACCATTTTCTGTCCATTCTCAAAATACTGGGAAGTTCTGAAAAGATAGATCTTTGCCAGTTCATTTTTATACTCATCCTTTTTCAGGCCATACTGTCTTCCTTTTCTGTCAAGAACCTTCATAGCGTTTTTTGAATATTCAAAAGGAAGAACTCTGATCTTTGCACCTCTGGAGCTGATGTAAAGTCCGTCTGTCTCGTTGTTGAGAAGTCCGTTAATATGTTCAGGCTCTTTTTGCTCAACAAATGTGTAGCTGTGATGGAAAAGCAGCTTTAGAGCAAGCTTTGAAAGATCCTGCTTTTTAAACGCACACATTTCAGTGAAAAGTCTCCTGAAACCTTTATCCACCTGAAAGAGAGATGTTTTATAAAAAGTAGTCGAGCATACCATTTCTCCGCTACGGTCATACATTAGTCCGGTTACTGAGACCTTGCTGTCCTCAAGTTCTCCCGGAGTGCAATCCGAAGTTCTAATACATTTTTGAATATGATCGGCCAGAGAGGAAAAATCCGTTGACTCTTTTTTTAACAGAACTCCTTCCGGACCTTTGTAAAGATAATGGTGATCTTCCAGTCTGCCGAGAGATACTGCACGTTTCTGAAAAGGATTGTCGGTCTTACTGATCAGGATACACCTGTTCTTTGCAGCTTTAAGGTCACTTTCGGAAGTTGACTTGTTATCAGTTGTATAGACACCTCCACACTCGTCCTCTACGATCCTATCGAGCATTTTTTCAGGTTTCATAAGTTCAGAGATAACAACTACGGTGGAAAAAACAACCGTAACCAGAACTGTAAGGACGGATATTATTTTGAGAAGACGTTCGGAAGTAAGCATCTTACTGCTCTTGCGGAGCTTCGTATATCTGCATAAATTTGTGGTTGATGACTACATTGGCACTGTTTCTGAGTTCGTTAACATACTTTTCGATAAGTTGAGCTGCTTTAGCTGTTTTAAGTCTCTCAGTAATATCGCTCTTTGATTCTTCGAACTTTTTCATGTCAGCAGGTTTATGTTCCTTAATTCCTGCAACCACTGCATTTTTGTCACCAGTCATGAAAACTTTATCGAAAATGCCGTTTTTCTTTTCAAAAAGTTTTTTTACAAACTCAGGACTGAAGCCTACACCCTGAACGAATTTTGACTTTCTTGAGACTGAAAGAATGTCTTTTTTATCAACGTTCCAGTCAGGAATGATCTTTGCCGCATCCTCAGCGGTCATTTCAGGATTTTCCTTAACTTTAGCAAGAAGTTCCTCAGCATCCTTTTTCATCTTCTTTGTGATCATCTTTTTAACGATCATGTCTTTTGCAACTTCGTTCTTAGAATTCTCGAAAGTGGTTTTGCCGTCTTTTTCCTTTGAGCTGTATTTTGAAACATTGTCCTGAAAAGTGAGCTTAACTTCGTTTTCGTTCTTTTTCAGATATTCAGCCACTTCTTCCGGCTTAACTGCCTCCGTAAGCTTTTCCTTTGCTTCTTTCTTAAGTGCTGAAGTCTGGAAAGTATATGCCCATGCATCGATCTTTTCATTTGTATCGATATAGTCGTCCTCAACTTCTATTTCAGCAACATCAACTGTATGAAAAAGGTATTTTCTTAGTTTTCCTGCAAGAATTTCGCCTTTTATCTTGTTCTCATATTCCGCAACAGTTGAGTTCAGGTTGAACTGTACCAGTTTGTTGTAGGCATCTCTGTCAAAAGTTCCGTTTTTCTGAAAAGAAGGATCGTTAACTATGCGGTCTCTCACTTCCTGATCGGAAACTTCAAAACCGAGGCTGTCGGCCTTGTCCGCCATGAGGATCTGAGCAATAAGCCCATCGAGAGCCTTTTCCGGAAGTTTATACTGAATGGCCATTTCGTTGTTGAACTCTTTGAAGAATCTTGCGTGGTAGTTGTAGAGGTTGTTATAGGCATAACGGAATTCGGCAATGGTGATTATTTTGCCGTCAACACTTGCAGCGTAGGTCTTTGAGCTACTGCATCCGCCGTCGCTACCCGGACCGAATGAGATCACGAAAGTAACGATAATAGCCGCAAACATTAAGGAAACTAGAATTGAACTGCTTTTCTTTCTGATGTCCTGAAACATTTATAAACCCCTTATTAAAATAAAGATACAAAAAATACTTTGGGGATTGTATAAACAAAGTCTCAAAAATCAATATTTTGGAAAATTTTGAATTTGTGAGGAAAGATTGGTGCCGGAGGCCGGAATCGAACCGGCACGGAGTTGCCCCCGCTGGATTTTGAGTCCAGTGCGTCTACCAATTTCACCACTCCGGCATTAAAAGGCATGGGATTCTACATTTTGAGGGATCGAAGTCAAATTTTTAGAAAGAGCTGATATGTGAAACGATTTCCTGATTGATCTCGTCAATTGATCTGAGACCGTCGATGCCGACATAAAGATCTTTTTTCATGTAGTAATCCGCGATCGGAGCAGTTTTTGATTTGTACTGTCTGAAGCGTTCGCGAATGATCTCAGGATTATCATCTACACGTCCTTCGATCTCAGCCCTTTTCAGGAGTCTGGCTAATGACTCCTCTTCAGAAATAAGAAGTTCCATCAGAGCGTTAAGCTTCATGTCAAGGGATGAAAGAAGCTCGTCAAGCATCTGTGCCTGTTTGACAGTTCTTGGAAACCCGTCAAAAAGGAATCCTGACGGATTCATTAATCTTTCCAACTCCTTGCGAAACATCTCAAAGATGATCTTATCGGCAAGGAGTTCTCCTTTTGAAATAACCTCCTCAGCTTTTTTCCCGCACTCTGTGCCGGCTTCGATCTCTCTGCGGATTATATCGCCGGTTGAAATGTGGACAAACCCCATTTTGTCTGAAAGCAGCTTCGATTGAGTTCCTTTTCCGGCTCCCGGGACACCGAAAAGAGCAATGTTTATCATCATCGGCTCCAAATTAAAGTGATGCTTTTGTTAGTATATCATCGTAATAATGTTTGTTAAAGAAAAAAATGGCGAAAAAGTTTACATTAAACAAGTTTGTGCGATTCTTAATTTCAGACATCTGAAATGAAAGGGGTGTTTATTGTGGAAAACATGAAAAAAGACCTGGTGCTTTTTGATTTTGATAAAACTATCACGGATAGAGATACTTTTTTTGATTTTATGAGCTATGCGTGCGGAAAGATCAAGGTTTCTCTGGTGATATTTAGACTTTTTCCTCATATCTTCCTTCATCTGGCAGGTTTTATTGACGGCGGAAAGCTGAAGGAACTTTTTTTCAGGAGACTGATAGGCGGATGGAAGCTGGAAACGCTTGAAAATGCGGCACTCAGGTACACAGAGGAACGTCTTCCTCAAATTGTAAGGGGGGCAGCTCTGAATGAAATAAAGAAACATAGGGAAAACGGAGCTGATATGGCCATAGTTTCAGCTTCTCCATCTGTCTGGATCAAATTTTTTGCCAGGCAGCAGAAGATGGATCTTCTGTCAACCGAACTGGAGATAAATGAAGGAACCGTAACGGGAAATATCGAGGGAAGGAATTGCCGTGGTCAGGAAAAGGTGGAAAGGATAAAAAAGCATTACGATCTTTCCAAATACGAAAATATTTTCGCCTATGGGGATTCAGCTGGAGACAGAGAAATGATCGCTCTCGCAAATCATAAGTATTACAGGGTACTTAAGTGATTTGAGCTCTTGTTTGGCGGGACATATTTTAAGTTGAAAATAAAATCCCTTTCTGCTATTCTCTGAGCAGTAAAGGTTTTCAAAAGAGGCAGATAGCAATCTGAAATGGATGAAAAAAAAAGAATAGCAAAGCTTGAAAAGGAGCTTGCGGAATATAAGAAAAAGCTGACCGCTATAGAAGCCTCTGTGAGAGATGAGTACCTTCATGCGGGAGACTGGATGACGGAGGCTCTCAAAAAACTTGTCTATTTTGCCGCAATAGAGTTTCAGCCTGCCATGCTGGAGCACTTCCCTGAAAAAGCTGTTCAGTTCATTGCAGATGACTTTTTCGGGTATGCCTATACCGGCTTTTACTGTTTTGATACAGGCAATAAGTCTTGGAATCTGTTCGCGGACAAGGGTGAGAGAACTGTAGATGTTTCCAATATTCCCGAGTTTAAAGGCAGCGCGGTTTTTGAGGAAGAATATGAGGTGTTCAACTTCTTTGATGTGAGCGGGAAAAGCTACATGATGGTTGTTTCACTTGTCGGTAAGAACAAGAAATTTTCCGCTACAGATTATTCTTTTCTGCAGCTGTACTTTTCACTGATGATATCCTTTTTCAGCATGAAGATCCTTGATAAGGAAATGCAGGATACTATCGTCGAGAATTCCAATATGAGAAACTCTGCAAGAATAATTACCGGACTTAAAGAAGAGCGGATTACACTTGAAGACAGTTTTATTGAGATTGTTCAGAGTTTAAATATAGAAGCTTTTGTTTTCGCAAGAAAGATGAAGTCAGCCGAAGGTCTGAAAATAGTTCTCGCCAATGGAATAAAGATCAGGAGCTGGGATGCTTTCCTTAAAATAATACATGAAAACGAGGATTATCTGGGACAGGACTGGTATATACTGCCGGTTATGGATGAAAACCTCATAGTTTACGGTGTAGCTGCATTCAGACTTTCTGCAAATGCCAATATCAGGGGAATTCAGGAGAGAGTTATTGAAGCTATTGTTCCTCAGATATCGACAGTTCTTTCACAGAAAAAATTCCATAAGGATTCGATAACAGATGCTCTTACCGGAGCCTATAACAGGCGCTTTATAATGAAAATGCTGGATGAAAGATATAAAAGATCCGAGATCGATGAAGATTATGAACTTTCAACGGCGATGATCGATATTGATTACTTCAAGTCAGTAAACGATAACTACGGTCATCAGGCAGGAGATGAAGTTCTCAGAAAGATAGTTGCTGTCATGCTGAAAACTTTAAGAGAGGTCGATCTTGTAGGAAGATACGGAGGGGAGGAGTTCCTGATAATTATTTCAGCTGAAAAAAGGATTGCTCTGAGGGTCTGTGAGAGAATTAGAAAAGCCGTTGAGGCAATGAAAATAGAGTGGGAATCCAAAGAGATCTGGGTAACGGTGTCTATCGGTGTTACATCTTGTAATGATGGTGCCAGAACGGCCGATGAACTTATAGCAATGTCGGATCTGGCTCTTTACGAGGCAAAGGATCAGGGAAGAAATAGAGTGATAGAATATAAAATGAGGGACTGATGTTTAGGACTTTCACAGCACTGTTTGTGTTATTATTCACATTGTCAATTTATGCAGGAGAGATGACAGAAGCCGATAACGAACTTCTCTTCGCAGTTCAGGCTATGAATATTGCAAAGGCACGTGCGGCGATTAGAAAAGGCGGAAATGTCAACGGGGTCGATGATGACGGATGGCCTCTTTTTATTTCAGCGGTGAACAGCAACAGTGCGGCAATGGTCAACCTTTTTATGAGGAGCGGTGTAAAGGTTGATATAACCGGGCCTGATGGAAAAACTCCTCTGATGCATGCTCTTAGCGGTCAAAGTTTTAAGATAGCATATAAGCTGATAGGGGCCGGAGCATCTTTGAAGAAAAAGGATGCTACCGGTAAAACTGTCATGATGTATGCAGCTGAAGCCGGGAAATCTGATATCGTCAGAAAGGCGATCAAAAAAGGTGCCGATGTCTACGCAAAAGACAATAGTGGAAGAAGTGCTCTGAACTTTGCTATGGGCCAGAGAGATAAGAGACTGATAAAATTTCTGGGACAGTATGAGGTCCTTCCGACAGATTTTCTTTTTGCAGTGGAAGCTGGAAATACAGTTAAGGCTAGGACATTGTTGAGAAAAGGGGTTAGCCCTAATCTTAAGAACGAGAGCGGGGAACCGCCTCTTTTCGTAGCAATAAGAAACAAAGACAGAATGATGCTGAAACTGCTCCTTGAGTTTGATGCGGATGTTAATTTTAAGAACAGTCAGGGCTATACTATCCTTATGTATTGTATCGCGAAAAAACAGGTCGATCTTGCTAAAGAACTTTTAAAATACGGTGGTCTTGCGGATTTTAATTTTAAGTATGCCGAGGGAAAGACAGCTCTGATGATATCCATTCTAACAAAGGATAGGAGATTCATTAAATCGATCCTTAAGTTCAGACAGAATGTCAACGCCAGAGACAACTATGGAAACACAGCTCTTATCTATGCGGCAGGTGTCGGGATGGGCGACATCGTAAAGGAGCTGCTGAAGAAAGGTGCCAAAAAAGATATCAAGAGAAAGGATGGAAGAACGGCGCTGGATATTGCCAAGGCGAAGAACTACATTTATATCCAGAAACTTCTTAAATAAGAGTCAGGGAACACCCGTCACTTTTTTTATCAGGATCATCATTTTCATCAGAATCGTCAGTGTCATCTGAATCGTCATTTTCCTGATCACTTTCAACTACTATCTCGCCCGCAGTAATGGCTTGAGTGCCTGGAACAAAGACGGCATAATAGACTTTTTCTTCTGAAACTGAAACTGTGGCCGGAAGATCTTCCACGCTGATAGATCTTACAGCTGATGCGATACCGTTTTCCTTAAACTTACTAAACTGATCCTCTTCGAAAATATGGACCGTCCCCGATATCTTTTCAAGAGCTTTAAAGACAAGACCTTCGTTAAAAGGATTTGTGTGGGTTAAGAACTGTGATGCCGCCAGATCAACTGTTATGTCGAGTGTTCCTTCCTGCGCAGATTCGTTTTCGGTTATGGAAGTCTCTATGGCCGAAGGGAGTTTCATCGTGAGTTTTGCTGTGTATTCAAATTCAGATCCGGGAGTTGCATCTTCCGCTGAAATTATCTTTTCAACCTGCTGAAGTCCCGGATAGATCCCGATACTGTCGGAAATTATCTGAATATAGATATTTCTGGCGTCTCCTGTAATGAGAGTAGCTTTGCCGAATTCATTTGTGCTGGTTGCTCCTGCAATTGTGAGCTGAGAGGAGTCGTAGTAGCTTTCAGTTGCAATAAGTACAGCCGCATCGGGAACACCTTTGCCTTCAGAGTCAAGAACAGTAAGTTCTGTGGAAACAGTATCTGTATACGTTGAAGTTCTGTTAAAGAACTGGTGGTCTCCGCGCCATGCATAGACATAACTGATGTCCTTTCCTCCGTCGAATTTCTTTTCCATACAGATCTTTCCCACAGTGCCGTAATCCTGACTGTAGTTTGACCATGCACTCTGCATCGGCATCCAACCGTCCGGAGTCCATATTTCGTTCCAGACATGGTCTTCGGCGGAGTTGTTGACGTTAATTACCGGTATAAGTGCGGTTTTCATTGCTGCACCTGTTATATCCTGGTTCTCTCCGCAGTTTCCGTAGTGGTTATAGGCAACACGCACGGCCTGGATCGCTCTTTCGACCTTTTCTGATGTCAGGTTCATCTCTGAAATATTTCTCTGCATATTCAGTCCGATCCAGTCACCGGTCTTTTCGATCGCACAGGCATCTTTATTTAAAGGTATTTCTCCTTCAAGGTAATAGGGCTCAATACTGCTTTCGTAATAAAAAGACGTGTTCTTAAGATGATCTTTCAGTACCGGATGTCCTGAAAGTCTGAAATTTTCTGCTTCACCTGAATTTTTCTCACATTTTACACCTCCGGGGAGTTCAAGAGAGCATGGATCACTTTCCTCGGAGTGCAGGAACATCATTACTGAACCTCCCTGAGCTGCAAAGATATCAAAAGAAGCCTTCATTTCAGAGATCTTTGTATAGAAAGCACTGCTCATGGAAGGTGGAATGATAACTTTTCCAGCATTGAGTGTGTATGAAGTATTACCATCATTTTCCGTTGTTGTAAAAAGCACGTTTTCGTTGAGATCGTCTATAAGAACATACTCATAATTTGAAAGATAAAATTCGATGTTGTCCTGGAGAAACTGTGCCGAAGTTTCATTTTCAAGAATGAGCACGACCTTTCCTTTTAAAGAGCAGTAGCCGTTCCCGTATGCCGTAAGATTGGCTAAAGCAAGCTTGCTGTTAACTGATTCCATGTCCAGACCCACGGCAAGGATGTTTCCACTGCCTGTAAATGTTTCTGTCATGCAGGATCCGGAGGAAGAAGATACAAGATCAAGATGGTCATTTTCATTATCGGAAAATATGACAGGGCAGGAAAAAGTCCCATCAGGCATTTGAAATTTTTCTTCATCTACCTTCCAGTCGTTTCGAAAAACATAATGTCCCGAATAACTTTCTGAAGCGGGATTTCCGTAAAAGAAGTTTGTCCTGAAATCGGTGCCCTCGTCTGTAAAAATATTTTCTGAGGGACTGAAATTTCCCAGAACTTCGCTGTCAAGACGGGGGTGAACGATGAAAGCGTAGTAAAGCCATGGATCCAGTTCTATGTCTTTAATTTCCGAACCTTCCTTTACTTTAAGAGAAACAGTGGTGAGCTCACCAGTTTCTTCAGTTCCTTTTTCTATTAATTCCGCATATTCAAGTTCCGATGAAGATTCATAGAGAGTCTTTACACTTTGCAGGATCATTTCGGGCGAAAAATCCGCCTGTTCAAGTTCTGCAGGCGAACTGAATGCAATGACAAAGAAAAGCTCATCGAGAAAATGCAGGTTTTCTTCGTTTTCAGCTATTTTTGCTAATCTATTGATAAGATTCTGGCGAGTTTCTTCACTTAACTCATTAATAGTCAGTGCAAACCTGGATCTTGCCCAGAAAGGCACGTTGCTTATGGACTCTTCCCACTTGATATCATTGTTGTTCAAAGTTTCAGCGGATCCGTTTTTTAAGTCTATTTTTCTATATAAAAAGCCCTTCTGGTCGCAGGTGGCGGGAGAATTGGCCGGTTTGTCAATAAAATAACTGAAGTCTTTTTCAGGTTCCGCCGGGTCTTCATTAACCACTATGCTGTCAGCTTTAAACACTGCATGTTTTTTTGTAACAGAGTCGGTTCTGTCCAGGATCTCCACTTTTTTATCGGTGGATAAAGTTTTAGATTCAAGCTGCTCAATGTTAGGACCAGAGGCTGTAACAGTCCACAGGATCATTACGGCTGTTAATTTGATCATTTTTCTCTCTATTACTGTAAATTAAAGATTTTTCAGGATAGCTTCGATCTCGACTCTGTCAGGAGCATCCGGTTTTAGCTGTAGATATTTCTGATAATGTGTTTTAGCGCTTTTCTTTTTTCCCATCATATTGTAAGCCTCTGCAAGACCCAGGTGTGCTCCTGCACTTTTCGGAGATCTGGCAATAGCTGATTTAAATGTCTTTACTGCCTGTCCGTTCTGTCCCTGGTCAAGATATGCCCATCCTTTTTTTATTAAAGCCGCTACACCGCCGCCGCTTCTTTTTTTGGCTTTTTTAGCCTTTTTCTTTTTACGAACTTTCTTTTCAGGTTTTTTCTCTTCCGCCTTTTTTTCTTCTTCCGCAGTTCTCTCTTCTTTTACGTCCTTATTTTCAGGAGTAGCTTCAGGTTTGGCTTCAGGTTCGGGCTGAGGTTCCGGTTCCGGCACAGATTCTTCCGGAATCGCCATTACTCTTTTTGCCTCTTCTTTATTGTTGAAGAGCAGAAAATAGGCAACTACCGCTACAGCCGCAAGCACAAGCACAGCTACGATCACTTTAATTTTGCCGCCGCTTTTTATATACGGTTCATCGTCAATATCAAAAAAAGAAGGATCAAATTCCGAGCCTTCCTCTTTTGTATCATCAACGGAAACTTCATCTTCAGGACTGACCGTAGGAGTCATTTTATGCTCGTACTCAGGTTCTGGCTCAGGTTCCGGTTCAGGCTCAGGTTCCGGCTCAGGTTCCGGCTCAGGTTCCGGTTCCGGTTCAGGTTCCGGCTCAGGTTCCGGCTCAGGTTCCGGCTCAGGTTCCGGCTCAGGTTCCGGTTCAGGCTCAGGTTCAGGTTCAGGTTCAGGTTCAGGTTCCGGCTCAGGTTCCGGCTCAGGTTCCGGCTCAGGTTCCGGTTCAGGTTCCGGTTCCGGCTCAGGTTCAGGTTCAGGTTCAGGTTCAGGTTCTGGCTCTGGCTCAAGAGCTTTAAAGAACGGCTGAAGCAGCTCTATCTCATTCAACTCATTCCAGTCTTTTCCATTTTTTGAGAAAAAATCGCTGCCGGATATTTCTCTAAGTACAATTTTCTGCTGAAGTTGAGCTAATGACTTAATTATTGTTATAGTCTCATCATGCTTTTTTACTAGAAGGTCTTGAAAAAAGTTTTCGTTGTAGTTATGAGTCATATTTTCCTCCAATTACTGTTGCATAGAGGATATAAAAAATTAAAAAATTTGTCAATTATTGACAGTCGTTTGAAAAAAGAGCCAATAGAGTAGTATCAAAAAGAGCTTTTCTGTGTATTAAATAAGAAACAATATGAATATCGAAGAAAATGAAATTCGTTAATGAAAACAAAAATTAATAAAAATTATTGGAACCTTGTTGACAAATAAAAAAGAAACAAGTATATTCAGTTAATTGATAATTCTTTTGCCACTTTAAATGAGGGGCCTTTTTCCAGGCGAAGTGGTAAGCGCAACGGGTAGTTGCATCTAAGAATTCTTTCTTTTTTCTTTCCATCTCTTTGTTCAGAACCCGCCTAGCCCCTCAATCTTTTTTTA
>CAZTKP010000061.1:0-2212 GCA_964614215.1 uncultured Spirochaetales bacterium
AACAGGTGAACGTTCTCGTGTCTGCTTCACAGCTGTCGCCGTCCCAGCTGTAGTTCGTATTACATTTGTAGCGGCAGCTCGTCGTACTTGCTGTTGTGTTATACTCAGTTGTCCCGTCATCTGCAGGCATCCATGCGCTGCCGTTCCATGTCTGAGTATAGCTGGAAACCGTATTGTAGACTGTCTGGTTACTCTGAGGTTTCGCCGCACAGATATAGGTTCTCGTATCCGCCACACAGGCACTGCCGTTCCAGCTGTAGTTCGTGTTACAGGTGAATCTGCACTCAGTTGTGCTTGATGTGGTGTTAAACGAGGCTGTCAGCGACGGTACCCAGGTGCTGCCGTTCCATGTCTGATCTATGCTCGATACTGTGTTCCATGATGCGTTCGACGGCAGATCCGTACATGTCTGGTTCGTTCTCGTGTTGGAGATACATTCGTTACCTTCACGGTGATAACCGTCCGCACATTTGTAGTAGCAGTTCGTCGTGCTCGGGGTTTCGTTATACACACTTGTCGTCGTCGGGACCCATGTACTGCCGCTCCAGGTCTGGGTTATTTTACTCGCTGTGTTGTAAACTGTATTAGCTGGTATTGAGGAACAGTCTTGCTCATATCTGGTGTTCCAGATACAGCTTGAGCCGTTCCAGTGATAATCAGAGTCACATTCATAGGCACAGTCGCCTGCGCTGGTGCTGTAATATGTGGAAAGGCTCGGAACCCAGATGCTGCCGTTCCATGTCTGGGTATAGGTGCCGTTCTTTCCTCCGTCGTTCCAGACCGTGCCGCCTCCCGGTTTCGCAGGACAGGTCGCTGTCTGGGTCGCAGCTTCACAGCTGTCTCCGTCCCAGCTGTAGTTCGTGTTACATTTATAGCGGCACTCCGTCGTGCTCGGAGTTTCGTTATATGTTCCTGTCGTTGAAGGAAGCCACTGCGTTCCGCTCCATGTCTGGCTTATCGCGCTTGCAGTGTTCCAGACCGCATCGGGTGGAAGACCTGCACAGCTCTGACCGGTTCTCGTGTCAGGTGTACAGTTCTCGCCGTCTCCGCTGTAGTTAGGTTTACAGGTACAGTAGAACGAGCCTGTTGTATTTGTACAGGTGGCGTCATCATGACAGTTGTCTGCTCCTGTCGAGCATTCATCTATATCAACGCAGCTGCCTGATCCGTTACACTCATAGCCCGGGTTACAGTCAAGCGCTGTAAGACATTCTATGCAGACAGATGTGCTGTTCCCGTTGTCCCTGCAGTAAGGTGTCTGGACCGGACAGGCTGTACAGTCAGATCCGCAGTTCGTCGCTGTCCCGCAGAATGTGCATTCCGTGCCGCTGCCCATGAAATAATCGTTACACTCACAGGTGAAAGAACCGTCCGTGTTGCCGCAGGTGGCGTTTGAGTCACAGTTATGACTGGGTACTGTACATTCATTGATATCGATGCAGATCCCCGAGCCGTTCTTCTCATATCCTGTCCCGCAGACACAGCTGTCAACTGTCCAGCCGTCACAGGTGCCGTTGCAGGGTACTTCTGTAGTATTTACATAACCTGCTCCCGATATTGCGTTACAGGCTATTGTATTGCTGTCGCACAGCTCCGCGGGACTGTCAACTACTGAATCTCCGCAGTTGTTAACTCCCGTACAATCTGCATTACAATGGTCGTACTGACCGTTGAGCGGGCCTTCGTCACAGGCTTCAGGGCCGTTCTTCGTACCGTCGCCGCAGTATTCGCCCGTCGCGTCAGACTCCTTACATTCCGTGCTGCAGACCTTGCAGGTTTCATCGCCATATTCACAGGTGGTCGCTCCGTTGTCTTCTCCGTTATCACATTCCTCAACCCCGAAAGGACCGTTCTTGTAGCCGTCGCCGCATCTTATTCCAAGTCCGGTACAGAAGGCGTTGCAGTATCCGTAGTCTCCGTTGTTCGCTCCGTCGTCGCACTCCTCTTCGCCGTTCTTAGTACCGTCTCCGCATCGTTCCCCGAGAGCGGTACATTCCGAATTGCAGTAACCGTACTCCCCGTTGTTAACTCCGCTGTCGCAGAACTCCGTGCCGTTCTTAGTGCCGTCACCGCATCTTATCGCTAATGTGCAGTCATCGTTACAGCCGCCGTAGGATCCATCGTTAAGTGCAACTCCCAGATCACACTCCTCTGTCCCCTCCTCTATCGCGTTTCCGCATATCTGAAGCGGTGTATCGTCATCGTTCGTATC
>CAZTKP010000061.1:2312-3959 GCA_964614215.1 uncultured Spirochaetales bacterium
ATCAGAAAAGAAATTAAAAGAAATATCCCCGAAATAAATTTTCTTAACATTATTTTCTCCAAAGCTACATGCAGTTTTCTAATACGCTACAGATAATATACTATAATTTTAGGAAAAAACAATGCAAAAGACTTAAAATTTTCAGAAAATATATTTTTTTAGATCAATTTAACTACACGCAGAATCGTTAAAATGACAGTAGTTTTTTCTTTGTAAGTGCTTACTAAGACTCTACCAGCTATCATCATATTCACAGCCATCTTCCGCAGCCTGCCATGTACAGTCAGAACCACACTGAACCGTCTGTGAATTATCGTATCCAAGGCTTGTGCAGTTTGTTGTCTGAGAAACCTCGCACTGTTCCTGAGCTGCACCATGGAATTTAATGTCATCAACAAAATATGCATCCCAGCCTGTGCTTCCGCCCATATCATCCTTGTAATATTCAAATACCAACATGGGATAACCGGGAGAAACAGTAATACACTTTTCTGTCCATGTTTTATGGTCTCCGCTAACTTCAAGTTTAGTGTCTCCGTCAACATAGACTGTAAAATAATCCCAACCTGATTCAGATTCTCCCGCATACCAGAAACATATCTCTCCGTCTGTATATTTTATCATTGCAATAGAACTGTAGTAACCATCTCCAGGGTCGCTGGACTCAAGACTGTATGTTCCTCCATGAACCTGCGTGGAAGAAACACTCCAATCAGTTCCTGAACTGTATCCCGGGCGACTTCCGCTTTCAAAACCTTCAATAAATTCAAGAATATTACCCCCAAGAAAACCGTCTCCGCAAGTATTAACTGCACATGTATGATTGTCAGTTCTGCACACCTCTCCACCTGCAGTGTTACAATCATTGTCGTCCCTACACTCTACACAGGTATTGCCATCAAGCAGACAATGCGGTTTATCTCCTTCACAATCTGTTTCCTGAACACACTGAACGCAGACTGTAGTTCCATCACCGTTATCCTTACATTTCAAAGTATCACCTGTACATTCAAGACAATTCGTTCCGCATAGATTCGGCTGATCACAGAATGTGCAGCTTGTACCGTCTCCATCATAGTAGTCTTTACAGGTACAGGTAAAAGACCCGGGAGTATTTTCACAGTCAGCGTTAGCATCACAGTTATGAGTGGATGTCGTGCATTCATCAATGTCTATACATTTTCCGTCCACATCTTTTTCATATCCTGTATCACATTCACAGACACTTGTATCCCAACCGTCACATGTTCCCAGACAGGATGCATCGACCTCATTGACATATCCCATTCCTTCGATCAGGTTGCATTTAATTGTATTTCCGTCACAAAGTTCTACCGTATCCTGAACAGCACTGTCACCGCATCTTTCTCCCGGTCCTGAACAATC
This sequence comes from uncultured Spirochaetales bacterium, assembly GCA_964614215.1. Taxonomy (GTDB): domain Bacteria; phylum UBP6; class UBA1177; order UBA1177; family UBA1177; genus CAZTKP01. The sequence goes on from CAZTKP010000061.1 coordinate 3,699, forward strand.
CGCAAGACAGAAACCGTATTTTCCATTATCAGCACCGTCATCACACTGTTCACCCTCTTCTTTCACACCGTTCCCACATTCCGGAACATAGTTGTCAACATCAGGGATCTCATCTATATCGCCCATTCCCGTGTCTCCTGTGTCACCCGTATTTCCAGTGTTTCCAGTGTTGCCGGTATCACCTGTGTTTCCAGTGTTTCCTGTGTTGCCGGTATCACCTGTGTTGCCGGTATCACCTGTGTTGCCGGTATCACCTGTGTT
>CAZTKP010000061.1:4059-14860 GCA_964614215.1 uncultured Spirochaetales bacterium
CCGCCTTCTCCCTCAGGAACACAGATCCCGTCAGCTGAACACTGGTATCCTTCAGGACAATCTAAAGAAGTAAAACAAGTAATATTCTCGTCAGTTATCTGACATGATACTGACAAAAACACAGAAAACCCGATTACTACTCCTAACATTAACTCTTTCATTTTCTTTTCCTCGCTCTAAATTATATTTACGATCTTTTCAAGAAATATCCTGTCTGTTTCGCAATAAGAATCAGGTTTGTCAGAATCAATATCAAGAACTCCGATAACATCACCGTTATCATTGAATACGGGAATAACTATTTCAGACTTACTTCTGCTGTCACAGGCTATATGTCCCGGGAACTTTTCAACATCAGGAACAATAATGCTCTTTTTGTGATTTATCACCGCCCAGCAGACACCTTTATTCTTTTCAAGAGTCTGACAGGCAAGTGGTCCCTGGTAACACTTTACTGTCAGCTCGCCATTTTTCAGAAAGTAGAAACCAACCCAGAAATTCTTTGGAAATTTATGATAAAGCAGCGCACAGACCGTAGCCATATGAGCTTCCATGTCATCTGTTTTCTTAAACAATTCAACAAGTTGGCCTATCATCCGCTGATATTTTGCTTCAAGATTATTGTTCATTGAGGTATACATGTTCCAGAAAGCTCATTACCATTGTCAAGCACATATCCACCATCACATATGCAGTATTTGTCACCATTTGATTTGTAATAACAGTCACCATTTGAACCGCAAAGTTGGTAAACACCGTCTCCATCCTTACAGCTTGCCGGACAACCGTTTGTAGCATATTCCGGAGGCGGAGAACTATTGTTACACTCACTGCATTCAGGGATCATTGGCGGAAAAGTAATGAACGGATCTTTCCAGCCCGGATCACACTGACACTCAGCCGAACTTCCATTAACGACACAGGTTCCATGGCTTTCCTCATTTATAAGTCCACCTGACTGACCGCAACTGGAATCACATCCTTCGATACAGACTCCACTGCCGTTATTGATATAATCTTCGGCACATGATGAACAGTCAGCTCCTGTATATTCTGTAGCACAGATACAGGTCGGATTGCCGCCTGAAGCTGAACACGTACCATGTGAATTACAGTAAACAGCAGGATCACATTGCGAACAATCTGTTCCTGTGAAGCCTTCTTTACAGTCACATCCTGCCTCATTTGTTGTTCCGTCGACCTTACACTCTTCGTTTCCTGTGCAGCCGTAATCTCCGGTATTACAATCAGCCTTACATTTGCTGTCAACTGTGCTTAAAAGATAACCAGTCGCACATTCATCGCACCATCTGCCATCGTATCCGTCATAACAGTCACAGGTTACACTCCACTCTGTTTCAGCACACGTTCCATTTCCGTTACAGGGCTCAGTTATACAGGTAACGTTCTGAGCGCAGTCCCTTTTTCCGTTACCATTTTCATCATCACCCTCTTCTTCCAGATGCCATCCCGGATCACAGTCAGCCTCGTCCGGCACTTCATCCGGTGTTTCATCAGGAGATTCATCGGAAATTTCACCATCGTTTTCATTGTCTGTCATTTCTTCATCCTGTGGTGGAAGAGTGCCGTCTTCATCATTGCCGCTGCTTTGATCAGAGTTGTCATCATTTACTGTTGTAGCGTCATTCCCATTTGATGTGTCAGGAATACCGCTGGTATCATTCTGAGATGTTCCGTCCCACGATTCACTGGGGATACAGACACCCTCCTCACAAGTATAACCTTCGGGGCAGTCAGTAATATTCACGCAGCCGCCCTCTTCCTGTATGCATGCCGTTGCAGAAAAGAACACCGCCAGGATAATTAACATAAACTTCATAGTCTAATCCCCTTAAACTTAATTTATTTTACAACACTCTGGTTGAATTATAATTATTACTATATTTTTGTAAAGCCAAAAAAAAAGGCGGCCGGAGCCGCCCATAAAGATAGTTCAGAAAGACTTACTTTGAAGTTTCCTTGTCAAGTTCACCGAAAGCCTTGTCAGCTCTTTCAACAACTGCGGCTCTAACCTGCTCGTTAAGCTGCTGCATATTACTCAGAGCATCCTTAAACTTCTGAAGATCGATACACATAAGAACATAGAGTGTTCCGGGATTTGAGATCCAGGTCTTTCTAAGCTCTGAACCTGAAAGAGTTGTGTCTGTGATCTGCTTTGAAACATCTTCGATATGCTGTTCATCATTTGCAGCCTTACCGAAAGCTTCGCCTCCAGTAGTTGTTGACTGATAATCCTTGAGCATGGATTTCACTTTAAGCTGAAGGGTTCTGGCAATCTCAGTTCTTCCTCTGCCCATTGCCGCAGTTCTTGCAAGTGAAGCATTTCTTGTTCCGGCTGCACTGCCTACTCCGCAGATCTGCTTCTCTGTATTAGCATTACCCATAACCCAGTCAGGAGCACCTTCAAGTTCATTCTTGATAGCATTTCCTGTAGATTTTTTCTCTGAACTTCCACAGCCGATGAAAAAGAGCATACCGACTGAGAAAATCATAAAAATTACAAATAACCTCTTCATTTTAAACCCCCTATTCAATTCAATTACTGACCTAAGCCGAACGACATTTTATACATTATAAAAGCCAAAACGTCAAATTTATTTAACTGTAACGAACCTTCAATGCCCTTTAGTGCACAACTTTTATGCTTTTTATCACTTTTTCTTAAAAAAACCTTTTTTATCCTGAACTATGTTGAATTAATAACGTTTAATTGATAGTATATCGCCGTTGGAGTTGTTGTGACTTTTTTTGTGTTGACTTATTTTGTTGTGTGTGAGGTCTGAAATGACAAAGAAACTTCTTATCCGGGATCTAACTCTCCGTGACGGCCAGCAGTCACAGTTCGCTACCAGAATGAAACAGGAACAGATAGACAGAGTGCTTCCCTATTTTAAAAATGCCGGCTTTTATGCTATGGAGGTCTGGGGCGGCGCAGTTCCGGACTCAGTTATGAGATACCTTAACGAAAATCCATGGGACAGACTTGAAAAGATAAGCCGGGGAATTGACAAAAAAAGTAACCTTACTGCTCTTTCCAGAGGCAGAAATCTTTTCGGATACAATCCCTACCCCGAAGATGTCATTGAAGGATTCAATAGGAACGCTGTAAAGTCCGGGATCGACATCATGAGAATATTCGATGCCCTGAACGATATAGACAATATGAAATCCACAATAAATTACGTTAAGGAAAACGGTGGAAAAACAGACTGCTGTATCTGCTACACAGTTGACCCTAAATTTTCCAGGATGGATAAGATCAAAGCTTTTCTTAAAAGAAAAAAACTGCCTGAAGCTCTGTTTTCCACAGAATATTTTGTAAAAAAAGCTGTCGAGCTGGAAAAACTCGGCGCAGATATTATCACCATTAAGGACATGGCAGGTCTTGTCGATCCTGAAAGCTCAGGCAAACTTATCAGGGCACTTAAGAAAGATGTGACAGTCCCCATTGATCTTCACACTCACTGTACTCCGGGGTATGGTCTGGGAAGTGTGCTGATGGCGATCATAAACGGCGTGGATATCGTTGACTCAGTGATACTTCCTTTTTCGGGAGGACCCGCCGCACCTGCTTTTGAACTTATTCAGATCTTTGCACAGAAACTTGGATACGATACAGGTGTAAACCTTGAGGAAGTTAAAAAGATCAGAGCTGAACTTTTTGAGATAAGAAAAGAGCTTGATGAGTTCGATCAGTACAAACTTTTCCCGAAAGACCTCGATCCTTCCGAACCTCTGGAAGATGAGATAAACCGTCTTTTCGATGAAGCAATAGATGCCGCAAAGAACAATAGGATAGATGAAGTAATAGAAAAAACTCAGGCCATTGAGAAATATTACAATTTCCCTGCTCCGGATGAAGTTGTGAGAGTCGCGCAGATCCCGGGAGGAATGTATACCAACATGCTTGCTCAGCTTCAGACGGCAAATATGGGACATCTACTTCAGAAAGTTCTCAAAACTGTGCCTGTAGTCCGACTGGATTCAGGTGTTCCGCCTTTGGTCACACCGACGAGTCAGATCGTAGGTATCCAGGCTGTAACAAGTGTGAGAAACATCAATGCGAAAAAAGAGTTCTACGACAGCACATCTGTTCAGTTCGTAAACCTCGTAAAGGGTCTTTACGGCAAAACGCCGTGGCCTGTAGACCCTGATTTCAGAGAAAAAATAACAGGAAGCAGGATAGAGACACCTTACGATACCTCAGGTCATGTCCATCAGACCAATCAGACACTTGAAGATCTCGGTGGAGTAAAGATGGCCCAAAATGAAAAAGAAGAACTCCTGCTCGAACTGTTTCCTGCAGTTGCCAAAGGCTTTCTCAAGGGTTTGAGAGAAGCTGAATTCTGTGAAAAGCTCCAAGAAGAACAGAGAAATATTGATAATGAACTCGGCAAGTTAAGAACTTCCATGGAAGATAATTTTTTAATATGAGCAATCCTCTGTCAACACTCATAGATTCCGGCAAAAAAGTCCGCATGAGACCTGACAAGATCCTTGCTCAGATATTTCTGACAGGTCTGTCCGGCACTATGGAATTCTCAAACGGTGAAATTTTCAGAATTATCATCAGCCAGGGGAAGGTATTCAGTGAGAAAAGTGCCGAATATTTAGCTGAAACAGCTGAGAACTCTGTATTTTCAATAAGTTCTGAAATTGACAGCAACATTACAGAGAAATTAAAGCCTGTTGATATTATTGAGTTTATTTATGAGATAATCCTCAAACTCAACAGAAAGAAGGTTATTTCTTTTTTTGAGCCGGTCATTCTGGAACATTTCTCTATCAAACCTGAAGCCGGGAAACTTGAATTTCTGCAAATGGAACTTGAACCTTTCAGAGGCAAACCGGTCATAGAAATATTCTCAAACATCAGAAAAAGCTATGCCGTTATCTACTTTCTGCTTCTCACCCGTTTTGCAGGTATTGTCCAGTCTGATGAAAACTCCAGAGCCAGAATTAAAGAAAAGTTTGAAAGGTCCGGCCTTTTCAAGGAGGAAAGCGAAGAACCCATAGAAGTTGAGACCGAAGAGGAAAAACTGATCAACTACCTTAATGTTCTGGAAAAATTCAAGAATGTCTTTCATCTTTTTGAGCTGTCTGACAACTTCACTGACGAAAAGGAACTGCACAAAAAATATCTTAAAATAGCACAGAAAGTTCACCCTGATAAACTCGTCGAGATGAATAAAGATATTAAGGAAAGAGCCGACAAATTTTTCAGAATAGTAAATGACAACTACAAGATCCTCAAGGACCCCGAGATCCGTAAAGATATCGCTAAGCTCATGAGAAGATACGGAAATATAAAAAGTTTTGATGAATACATGAAGGTCAAAGCCTACGACAAGGCACTTTTCAAAGGAAAAACTCTTGCAAGGATAGGAGCTCACAAAGATGCGGCGACCATTTTTGATGAGATCTATAAACAGACAAAGCAGCCTAACGCTCTTGAGTTCAAACTTCTTTCAAAATGGCAGGTCGCCCAGAAAATGACCGATGAGGAAAAAAGGATCGAATACCCTAAACTAAGAGAAGAGTTCGCTTATCTCAAACAGCTTAAGGACCCCACGCTGGACGTTCTTTTTATAATGGTCGAGATGGAGGATTTTCTTAAAAACTATTCAGATGCAATTAAGATCATTAATCTTATTCTTAAGATCTTCCCTGACAATTTCAGAGCTAAAGGACTTAAGAAAAAGATCCTTTATTACCGCAACCTTGAAGCAAAAGGAAAAATAAATAAATGAAGAAAACTGTTTTTTACATTCTACTGCTCTCGATCTTTCAATTTATCTATGCAGGTAACGTTAAAATATACTACTTCTACGATCCCATCTCAGACAGGTACACTTTTACCAACCAGTGTAATGATTTCCGCTCGTGCAGACCGCTTTACCGGACCAGGGGTGAAGTTAAGCATAAGAAAGGCTACAAACTTAAGCCCGGCAAAGAAAAGGCTTATGATGAAATCGTTAAGAAAGCTGCAAAAAAATACGATGTTGATTTCAGTTTGATAAAAAGCGTCATCAAAGCTGAATCTCTTTATGATCCGAATGCCGTTTCAACTGCAGGAGCAAAAGGCCTTATGCAGCTTATGCCCGCTACAGCCAAACAGATGGGAGTAAAGAAGATCTTTGATCCGCAGCAGAACATTATGGGCGGAACAAAGTATCTGAAAAAACTTCTGAAAAAGTTTAAAGATTCAAGAAAGGCCGTGGCAGCTTACAACGCAGGCCCTGCGGCTGTAGTTTATTACGACGGGATCCCTCCGTACAAAGAAACTACGAACTACGTTAAAAAAGTCTCTGATTTTTATAAAACCTACACCGGGAAAGAATTATGGTAAAGAAAAACAGAAAGAACAGAAACTCCGACTCCAGAGAGAAAAAAAAGGTTATTGGAAAGTTGCTCAACCTGAAAAAAGATGTACTGACAATTCCGAACCTTCTGACGGCTGTAAGGATCCTCTTCGTACCGTTTGTACTTTTTCTGATATGGTACAATACTCCTGTTTCAAGACTATGGTCATGGATACTCTATACTGTTGCGACCGTCACCGATTTTTTTGACGGCTACTTTGCACGTAAGCACGGAACAGTTTCAGTGACTGGAAAACTCCTTGATCCGCTTGCTGACAAGTTCATCGTAAATCTTACACTTGTTCTTCTTGTATCAATGGGTGAGATGAACGTTCTTCCGGTTCTGATAATTCTTTCCAGAGAGTTCTATATTTTCGGAATAAGATCAATGGCCGTAGACCGCGGTCTTGTTATTTCTGCAGGAAATGCGGGAAAGATAAAAACAATGTTCCAGATGTTCGCGCTCCCCTTTTTCATGCTTGATCAGAGCACACTTAAAGCATTGATCGGGATTGAGTGGGACCCGCGTATCTGGGGTTATATTCTCATCTGGACATCAATATTCTTCAGTGTCCTAAGTGCTTATAATTATTCGAGAACTGTTAAAAGAAAGATCTTCGGAGAATAGGTCCGCCTATCAGCCGCCTACGCCTATCATAGCAGGATTAACAAGAAGTACTATTCCCAGAGCCAGCATAATAAAACCGCCAATGAACTTCATCCGCTGAACAGTTTTTTCCGAAACAGCTTTTCCCCTGAACGTATAACCGAAAATAAAAATTATAACGGCAAGGGGAATTATGTAGAAAAGATTGTACAGAGCTATCCAGAAATAATGTACAAAAGATGCCTCCGGGATTTCAAGACCAGAAAGGACCGTAGTGTAGATAACGGGGAAACCCGCGGTACAGGGCAGCTCAATAAGTGATGCAAAAAATGCCAGTGTCACAGAGGAAACTACAAGCACAGGAAGAGATCCGTTCTTAATAACATCTTTCACTTTTCTGGTCTTTTTCTGGAGAAAACTGCGACCGGCATCAGAAGTTGTAAGAGAAACTCCTTTTTTAAAGAAAACAAGCTCTTTACAGTTTATTGCTCCTGCGATCAGAGCTATAACAGCGATAGTTATCCTCAGTGGATCTATAAAACCTATGTATTTGAAAATATTAAGCCATGCCGCCATGAACAGAAAGTAGATAACATAGACGACGGCTACAAATGTATAGCCCACAATGTATATTCTCAGCCTTGAATGTGAAGCTGAAACAATAAGTGCCATGAGAAAAGTGAGGACGAACATATTACACGGGTTAAAACCGTCGACAAGAGCCACGAACAGCGTGAAAAGAGGTAACGGGAGTTGATATCCCATCTCTTTAAGAAAAGCGGGAGAAAGCCCCTGAGCTACTAAAAAGAATCCCAGCAGAACTATAATAGAGACACCAAGAACTATAAAATTTTTCTGTCCTTCGCTCATCGGGTCAAGAGAACCCTTTTTAATGAGGTTTTTTCTATCCACGAGGTAAAGTATCATGAAAAACACCAGAAGCGCCAGCATGAAATAAACGATGGCCTTAAAGCCTACGCCCACCTCTGTTGTCTGCGCACCTTCTTCAGAACCTCCCTTGGCTGCGGCATGTACTTCTTCTTCATGTGCGGTTTTCCAGAAAATATTCCAGGAACCTATTTTTGCGCCTTTATCAAAAGAGACTTTTCCTCTTGAAAGCTCAATACCGAACGGTGTGATGTCCTTATGATCAATTTTTTTCAGTTTTTTTTCAATATTGTCACTTAAAAGTATTTCCTTTAACTTGGAAGAATCAAGCTGATCTTTCATCTCTTCAGGTGTGCCGGAATAGAACATTATTCTGTTTCTGTACCAGATCTTAGGAAGACCCGAGATACTGTTGAGATCAATCGAGCTGAAACTTCTGGAAACCCCGTCAGGCATGGGAAAATTTCCTCTTTTAAATGAACCGAGGTCTTTGGCAAGCTCCATGAGATGGAACCTTCCTATAGCCTTATCCTTGCTGTTAAAAATAACACAGGGCACTCCTGCTCTCTGGTCCGGATAGTAAGCTTTAAAATACTGCAGAGCCGTTTCTCTGTTGTCTTCAGCCTGTTTGTATATCTCATACTCAAAAAGCACAAGATCCTGATTATCTTCAAGTATGTCACCGAAAAAATGAGGATCAGTTTCAGCACAGTTCGGACATCCGATCCCGGTAATATAGATACCTGTCAACGGATCTTTAACTTCTTGCGCACCCAGAGATAGGACAACAAAGAACAAGGCAAACACAAACCCGAGCTTATTCATTTTTTCCTCCGAATAAGTAATAGACAAAGAAAAATACATTAACAGCAACATCTGTCAACAATATTTTATTCCAATAATCTAATGATTATTAAGTAATTCTTAAGAAATCGAACCTACACAATGACTATTCTTCAGCTTATTCCTCTGTTTCAGAAGCCTCTTTTTCTTCTTCTGCAGGAGCCGCAGGTGCCGTTTCACCCATTTTCATTAAACCCATGAATCTAAACATGAACAGATGTTTTGTAGCTTCAAGATGTGTTGCAAGAAAAGGAAGAACTTTTTCAGCAGGGATCTTGTTAATTTTCTTTGTGTACTCACCGGAAAAAAGAAGCTGTCCTGACTTAAGTTCAGCTGTTGTCTTCCAGATGAAATTATCTTCGAAGCTGATGGTTTTATTAAGTTTTTCCTTATTTATCATTGTTCTGAAAACATTAGTGTCAAAACTGACATCATAGTTTATCTTTGCTCTGAAAGGAGGCCACAATTTAAGAGGTTTTGTTCTCTTTTCCTCATATATCCAGCTGATGTTGAGCATTTCTGTAGGCAGTTTAAGAATAGTGACAGGAACGAGCTCGTCTTTAACTTCGGCTGTCACTTTGTAAGAAAAAGTAAGCGTTTTCTCAAGCTCATCGAGGTTCAACACTTTGATGTCGGATATCTTTGCATCATAAAAAGGTTTGCAGATCCCTGCTCTGATAAGTCTTTCAATAATGTCTGTCCTAAGTCTCTTTCCATAAGACCGTGTCATCTCCTCAACTGCACCGTGATACGTTGCAGTAACATCATAGACCGCTTTATCTTTTTTCACATCTCCCTTGACGTTCACTTCCATATAGTTCTTAGTGTGATCGTCCATGAGAGTCTTTTCAAGAAGTATCTTCGTTTCATCATCTTTAGATCTGAGCTCAAGAAGATAGCTGTCCTGATCCATAAAAGGAGTTTTCTTATATCCTGTTACAGGACTTGTAGGATCAGCAAGGAAAGGTTTTCCCTCTTTAGGATAAACTCTTACAAGAATATGGTTAAATGCGTAAACACTTACAAATTTGGGATCGACAAGCTCTGAATCCCCTACTCCTATATAGACCGGAAATGCCTTGATCTCTGCTTCTTTCAGCATCGCGAGCATCAGAACAGCGTGATCTTTACAGTCACCGTAGCCTCTATCAATTATTGTCTTAATCCTGTTGGGCTTCATGTCGTGACCGAAAAACACATGGGTCATATCATAGTGATAAGTCTGCACATAATTATAGATCGCCTTGATCTTTTCATCTTCCGTCTTAAGGTCTTTAGTCACTTCGGCAGTCTTTTCGCTCACCATTTTCTTCTCTTCATCGGTCATTTCATCAAGTACAGGCTTATAGAACATAGCGTAATGACCGTGAGCAAGATCTTTCCATTTTTTATAGGGGGAAACGTTTATATCAAGATGTCCGATATAAATATTTAGATTTCCCATTCCCGCTTCAAGTTTAAGCTGCGGAATATCCTTCTTTTCCCATACGAACTTCTTGTCTCCGGTGTTTCCAACTGACTCAGTGATCACAGGGTCCTTCAGCTCGATGTTTCTTGCTTTATACTCAAAATTAAGGCCTACGCTCTTTTCAAAAACAAAATTTGGAATATTAACTTCAAGTCTGGAATACTTCACAGGTACTGCACTCTGGAAGTAAAAACGGTCTCCGAAGAAAAAGTTCTTGTTGATGATAGTGTATTTAAGTTCAACAAGATCTCCATCCTTAAGCTGAGGGAAGTTGTATCTCACCATTTTTCTCTTTGCATCGTAATCCCTGTTCTTCATCTGTGTAATGAAGTAGTAAACATCATCTTCCTTAAGGTTTATGCTTGTTCCGTCAGGTTTGATAGTTCTGGCGGAAAAAGACTCAAAAACTGTCTTGTCATCAACAGCAAGCGCACTTTTCATAACAAGGTCCGCATTTCTGAAAACCCTGAAGATAACGTGCTGAGTCTTGTATGTCTCAATTCCTACGTTCGGAACGTAGTCAACGTCGTAAATAGTGTTTGAGTAAAGCACAACGCCATCAGCTTTTGGATTCTGCTCCTGAGTCGGCAGATTCTTAAGATCGACCTGTGA
>CAZTKP010000062.1:0-14579 GCA_964614215.1 uncultured Spirochaetales bacterium
ACCCTATTATCTTGACTGGTTGAGGTTTATAATTATCTTAGTGTAGAACTTGTTTTCGAGGCCCATGAAATTTTTTGAGAAAATAGGAAAAAGAATTGTAAAAAGAGTTGATCAGAATATCAGTTTCTTTAAATTTTTCTCAGACTGTTTCAGATGGCTTCCCTTCCCGCCCTACCGCATCAGTCAGATCGCTGAACACATCGAAAAGATCGGTATTGATTCAATCATTATCGTTGCACTTTCAACGTTCACAACAGGAATGATTATAGGATTGCAACTTGTTAATATCATGAGACTTTTCGGCGGAGAAACATTTGCCGGAGCAGGTGTAGCGATCTCGATGAGCAGAGAGCTCGCACCGGTTATCACAGCAATCGTCCTTATCGCAAAGAACGGCAGCTCCATGACTGCTGAGATAGGCAGCATGAAAGTTACAGAACAGATAGACGCAATGGAAACAATGGCCGTAAACCCTGTCAGATATCTCGTTATCCCGAGACTTGTAGCATCGATCTTTGCCTTCCCCGCCCTCACGGCACTTGCAAATGTTGTGGGAGTTTATGGCGGATATCTTGTTTCCGTTAAGCTAATGCAGGTAAATTCGGCAGCCTACCTTAACACAATGTATTACTGGACTGATCCCGACGATATCTGGTCAGGCCTTGTGAAAGCGGTGGTTTTCGCTGTGATCGTGACAACTATCTGCTGTTACCACGGACTTCATACCAGAGGTGGAGCCAAAGGTGTCGGTAACGCCACTACAACGGCCGTTGTGCTTTCAACAGTCGCAATTCTGATAGCCGACTATATTATGACTGATTTCTTTATAACTTTCATGGGGATGTAGATGAGTACGATCATTAAAGTCAGAGACGTCTACAAAGCATTTGAAGACCATGAAGTCCTTACCGGAGTTTCACTTGATATCGAAGAAAGAAAGATCACCACGGTTATCGGGAAAAGCGGAACAGGTAAAAGCGTTCTTTTAAAAAATATTATTGGAATATTCAAGCCTGACAGCGGAGAAATTTTTTACAGAGACAGTAAAATAACTGAAATGAAACCCCTTGAACTTCTGGAATTCAGGAAGAAGATCGGATACCTCTTTCAGAATGCCGCGCTTTTTGACTTTATGACCGTTAAAGAAAATATTGCCTTTCCCCTTGTTGAACAGCTTGGAATGAAACCTGGAAACAAACTCGAAGATAGAGTGGCACAACTGCTTGATCTTGTTGAGCTTCCAGGCATCGAAAACAAATTCCCCTCAGAGCTCTCGGGAGGAATGAGAAAACGTGTAGGACTTGCAAGATCCATTGCAGTTGAGCCTGAAATTGTTCTTTTTGACGAACCTACGACCGGACTTGACCCAATTCTTGCACAAAATATCGACAACCTTATAATAAAGGTGAACAGGGAGCTTAATATGACCTGCATTGTAATTAGTCACGACATACCTTCGACGCTTGAAAGCGCTGATCATATTGCACTGCTTTATGACGGAACCATACAGTTTTCCGGAACTGCAGACGAAGCAAAAAATTCAGACCATGAAATTCTTAAGCAGTTCATTTCCAACTCATTCAGATCCCTAAAGGAGAGATCATGAACCGATACGCAAAAATAGGTATCTTCTTCACAGTATGCACAGTTATGGTAAGTGTCTATATTTTCAGAAGCGCTGACACCTTCAGCAAAGGTCCGACATCCACATACTATGCCTTAGGTGAGAATGCAATGGGACTTCTTAATGACAGCAGTGTTCTGACAGCAGGTGTTGAAGTTGGTAAACTGAAAAAAATTGAACTGGAAGACGGAAAGGCTAAATTCACTCTAAATATATCAAAAGACCTCCCTATCTATTCAAATGCTAAACTTGAAAAGGTGATGGAAAGTATGCTCGGAACATATGTTCTGGCGTTAGACCCGGGTGACAGCTCAGGAAAGCTGCTCAAAGAAAATGAATACATTGGTCAGGTGGAAACAAATTCCGGAATAAACGGAGCAATGGATAAGGCCTCCGCCATGATGGAAAAAACAAATGAAATGATCGCGATCTTTCTTAAAGAGAAAAATAAGGAAAATCTTGAGAAAATAATCGATTCAATGGCTAGAACAGCAGAAAACACCGCTCAGTCATTTGAAGGAACAATGAAACTCCTTACAACAACTTTAAGGAACCTCGCTCAGATAACCCATAAGATCAATCAGAGAAGTGAGACCGAGATGGATAAGTTCTCGAAACTTCTTGAAAACACTGTGAAACTTACAGACAAGATGAACGACCTTGTTGACAATAACGACAAGGAGATCACAGAAACTCTGGCGCTCCTTAAAGACAGTCTTCAATCTATTTCAGAGGAACTTAAACAGTCAAAAGGAACTGTCGGAGATCTCAAGGATATTTCAGGAAATCTCAGCAAGATAACTGACAAGGTTGCAAACGGTGAAGGTAACGTCGGAAAGCTCTTTAACGATGAAAAACTTTATAACGACATCAGCAAAATATCAGACAGGATAGCTGATTACGCGGACACTGCTCTTGGTATGCAGGTCCATGTTGATTTTCATTCGGACTACATGGTCTTTGACGGAGCTTTCAAGACATATTTCGATATCACACTTCAACCCAGAGAAGACCGTTTCTATCTTTTCGGTGTTGTGGATGATCCTGACGGCAGACTTACTGAGACTTCGACAACCTATGAGATCGGTATCAACGACGGCAATACTGTTGATAAATACACTGTTACGACGCAAAAAGATAAACGGGACAGCGAGCTGAAATTCAACCTTCAGATAGGTAGAAATTTCGGGCCCATAGCACTTCGCGGTGGACTTTTTCAAAATGAAGCAGGCTTTGCAATTGACTACAACCCATGGAAATTCCTGTCCGTTTCTGCGGAAATCTTTGATTTTGGCGCTAATATACCAGAGTTGAGAGTAAAAGGTCTGGCAAGACCTCTAATCTGGGCAATAGAACCTTTCAGCTGGCTTTATCTTACAGCCGGTGGCGAAAATCTGATAAACGACGAAAGAGATCTGTACTTCGGGTTCGGTCTGAGATTTACAGATAACGACCTTAAAACTATTCTAACCTCCGTACCGATGCCTTAGGAGGAATTATGCTTAACTGGCTTACATTAGGTGTAATTCAACTTTCAAGCTACACTACTCCTTTCATTTTCGGCATTGCAATTCTTGTATGGTACAGAGTTCTTGTGCACTATCGCCCTGTAAGACAGTACTACAGACACTTCCTTAGGGCGGCAATACTATCTATCACCGGAGCGGCGATAGCTCCCGTAGCAATTTTTATTTTTCAGGGAAGTTTTTTCGCTTTTATAGAAAGCATCCCTAAGATAGTAGAAAAAGTAGGCAGCTTTCAAGCATTTCTCAGCATCATAGATATGGCATTCCGAGGGTTCTCAATTACCGGAGGACTATTTATTCTTGCAGTTGTACTTCTATTTGTAATGAAAGATGGACGAAAGGTAATGTTCGGAATTCTTTACCCTTTTCCTCTCTTTGCAGCAATAACGAGAATAAACTGCATTATGGAGGGCTGCTGTTTCGGCAAAAGATATGACGGGCCCCTTGCCTGGACCTATCCTCCCGCAAGTCATGCCTCGAAATATCACTATTCAAGATACGGGTTAGTTTCAAGATTCGAGGAATCCTTCTCAGTTTATCCTGTTCAGCTTATGCTTGTTATCCTCATGTTCCTCGTCTTTTTCATAACATATTTAATGAACATAAAAAAAGTTAGGAAAAATATAATTACAGGAACATCTTTAATAGGTTACGGGGTATTTAACTTCTTTGTTGAGTTTATAAGACAGGAACCTCTTATTTTCGGTGGCCCTTTTACAATGGGACAGGTCTTTGAAACGATGCTGGTTATTCTTGGATTTTATATAATCTTTAAAGTTAAGAACTCTGAGCTAGAGGATTAAAATGCATAAATATTTAGCTATTCTGCTTTTACTGATTATCGGAGTTGTCGGCTATAACATCTATTCCTATCAAAAAGAAAAGGAAGAGCAGGAAAAGGCAGCAAAGAACAAACCGAAAGTTGTTAATTTCAAGAAAGACTTCAACGAAATATTTTTCGGATCTCAAAAAGAGCCTGAAAAAAAAGAACCCGTTGAAAAAACAAAAGAAATAAAAACCCTTAATCCCTCACATAAACTATCGCCCGGGGTAAGAACCCTGACAAATAAAGACATTGATAAACTCAACAGAAAGTCATTAAAAAGTAAGAAAATGATCACAAAAGAAGATATCAGGAAACTTAAAGAGAGTGATCCGGAAAGTTTTGAAGAAAAAGTTGAAGTAAGAAAAGTAAAAAAAGAAAAACCTAAGAAAAAACTCAGTCCTTTAGAAAAAATAATTGATTCAGCAAAAAGATCCTTTTCTGAGAACAGTGACGACGACACTGAAAAATAATCTACTTTCTTTCAAGAAATTTCGGTCTGAACAAAATAACCATTGATGGAAGAAGCACTAAAGATCCGATCAGACATGTGCCTATACTTAGAACGATCAATGCTCCGAAGAACCTTATCGGCATAAATGAACTGAAAAGCAGTATTACAAACCCGACCATAACACTGACAGCGTTATAGATTATTCCCCTTCCTGCCGTAAAAAGAGTATGTTCCACAGCCATTTCAGGGTTGTTATGTTTTTTCATCTCAATTCTGTAACGCCAGAGAAAATGTATCGTGTAATCGACACCTACCCCGATAACAATAGACGATATCATAGCTGTTGCAATATCCAGTGTAACACCGGTAAAACCCATTAGTCCAAACATCAGAACAAGGGCAACTGCCAGGGGAAGTCCGGCGATCAGCCCTGCAACAAAACTCTTGAAAAGAAGCATGACCAGAATAGTCACAACAATAAAAGAAAGGAGAAGTGAAATTATCTGACCGTTAATAACTTCATCTATAAGATCCTTAAAAATAACGGCACTGCCTGTTATTTTTGTAAATATTTTCTCGGTTCCAATAAGCTTTTCTGTATCCAGATAAACTTTCTTAATGGTCTCACTGCTTTCAGAGTTTATCTGAGCTATTATCTGTGCTTCAGTAAAATCATCGTTCACCAGTTTTTTAAGTTCTTCAGGATCTCCCATTTCACTATACTTAGCTATAAAGAAATCAACGGCATTCTCTGTCTCAGGAATGGCATTGAATCCTTTTTCTCCGGGCTTGTAAGCACCTTTAGTGATAAGCTTAACAAGTTTTGCAATTGAAAGAGTGTTCCCTACATTAGGATTTTCTGCAAGCTTCTGCTCCAGTATATCGATCTTTTTAAGAACAGCGGGATCTTTTATGTTCCCCTTAACGTTAACACTGACGATCTGAGAACCGCCGAACTTATCATTAATAAGCTGTGCCGACATTTTGACAGGATGCCCGTCAGGATAGTAACCTGTAAGATTTGAATCCACGATTATAAAGGGAATTCCGATAGCCATGATAATTGAAAGAACAACTGTAGCAATGAGAAGTTTAAGAGGATGTTCAGCAACAAAGATAGATATAGATCTTAACCACTTTTCGGATAAGGACCTGTTTTTCTTGACAATTATAGGTCTGGGCGTCTTCAGCAGCGACAGTACAGCCGGAATAAAAAATATGCTGGCGGTCAATGCGAACAATATCCCTACGGAAGCTAGAATTCCCAATTGTGCGGCGGGAACGATCGTATGTGTCATAAGGCAAAGCATCCCTGCAATAGTAGTTATACCGGTTAGAAGTACGGGCAGTGCCAATTCCTGAAAAACATCCTTTGAAAGATCTATACTCGACTTTTTCCCCTCATTAACCATGTTATCAAGCTGATAACGACTAATAATATGGATCCCGTAACCATTTGATATTGCTATCAATATTACTGGCAGAATAATAGTTACCGTTGTCATCTTCCAGCCCATTAAAGGAACCATTCCCATTGAGACAACTATTGACATCACCACTACTGAAAAGGGAAGAATGATACCTCTAAGCTGCTTAAAGCTCAGAAAAAGAATAAAAAGCATTATAAGAAGACCGATAGGCATGAAGACCATCATATCTTTAGGTACATCTCTGGAAATATTCTGTTTTACGACAGGCATTCCTCCTAAAGTGATCTTTCCTGAGCCTTTTATGCTGGAAACGACCTCTCTAACTTTATCCGTAACCCCAAGATTCTTTCCGTCATTCCTCATTCTTACAAGAACTGCTGCTGCTGAAAAATCTCTGGCGACAAGAGTTCCCATCACCATGTCGTTTCCTTTCAGCATGGTCCGGAGCTCTTCTCTCTGCCTGAGCTCCTCTTGTGACCCTTCCTTTAGAACTTCATCTTCAAAAGGATCTTTCTCTGTCATAGGTATGGTGTTTATCCGCTCAATGCCATTGATTTTCTTAAGTTCTTCAGCAATTTTGTTGACCCTGTCTAAAACAGAGGGCCTGAGAACATCCTTATCCTCAACCACTACAAAAATTATTTCCATGCCGCCGAATCTTTCTTCCAACTCCTTTAAATGAGCGCTCATTTCTTCAGGCAGCATGTTCTCCACATCAGGGTCAACAGCTGAATCCTTAAGCGGTATAGCCATAAGAACCGTGATAAGAACAAAGAAAATTATTAACGGCCACCTGAATCGGATAACAAGATCAGAAAGATTTTTCAATATACGCTCCAAAAAGAATTTCAAATCAGATTTTTGACATAAAAAGGAAAGGAAAAGTTACATAAAAAATGAAGTTAATAGATCACTCACCTGTTTCAGCATCCTGTGAACACTCCTCAGGCTCTTCAGGTGCTACTGCCGGACAGCACCAGTAGTATCCGCCATCAGTAGCACTCTTTTTATATGCGTTGTAGTAAACTTCAACAACACTTTTTGCTCCGTATCCGACATAATAACAATCCGAGTCTGCCGGATCGAGATGACATCTTGACTTTGCAACATATTCCATCCAGTTACTATCACCCGCATAACAGTTAACAAATGAATCCTGTCCTACTATACAGCCATTCAGAGGTTCTCCGAAAGCACACATTTCTATTATTTTGTCATATTCAGCACAAATATCTGCAAAACCACCTGCTGGCTCATAGTAAATTGAACCCATTTTAATACTATCACCAAATTGAGGGATAAGATTAAATCTAAGAGTATTTGTTTCTATCTCTGTACCGTCTGTAAGTTCACCGAAGACCTTTAACTTTACAATTAAAGGGCTTGCGATCCAGTCGATATCATAAACATGAGCCAGAAGGTCTCTTGCCTGAACTTCAGTTAATACATCAACCATTCCCGCCGCTTCACCACCTTCAGGACCAACAACAACAGCATTGGTGACTTCTACCCTGGTAGTTCCATTCCAGAGATTAGGATTTAACTGAAGCTGTTTCCCATCTGCCTGCTGTCTGGGATCCCATTCATATTCTATTTCAGCCCATTTAGCATAGAAATAATTTGTTTCGGCTGTATCTACCGTCATGTCGCCATTTACCTTGCTGGCCGCACCCGATGAGATATAGTTTATGATCTCATAGCCCAACCGATATCTGTCCATAAACGCAAGATCGATGTATCCTTTAGTGTAGTAAACATCTCCCCCTGCCTCTATAGCACAACTATCGTTTCTCGGGACAAATTTATCCAGTACCACCAGATTCCTCTTTTCTACACAAGCCCCCAAAAGGAGTGCCGATACAACTAATGTAAAAATGAAAATCTTTCTCATCTCATTTCCTCCAAATCCTTTAATATGTCATTTAATTTCCTGTTTATAATGTGCGGGCAACCTGCTTTTTCAAGGTAAACCAGCAAAATTTCCTCCGAATCTCTTTTTTTATCGAATTTAATGAACTTCTGCCAACCATCATCTTTAAGATAGTTTTCATAGTTCACATTAACTCCAAACTTCTCAAATAACTGTAACAATTCTTCATGACTCATACAATTGATCCCCAGATGCTCCATGTACATCTGAATAAGAACCATGCCATTAGCTACAGCCAAACCGTGAGACAGACCATAAAACCTTTCGATCGCATGACCGAAGGTATGTCCCCAGTTTAAAAAAACTCTTTTTCCAAGGGTATCGTCAAGATCATCGGCAATTATTGAATATTTATCCATTATTGCCTGTTCCAGACTTTTTTCCGAGAGCAGATCCATATCTCCTGACATCAGATCAATACTGCCTGTAAGCATCATCACTTTTATTATCTCCGCTTTTCCACTTGCTATAAGCTTCTCCGGCAAAGAACTCAGAAGCTCCTTGACCACAACTATCTTCTCAGCGGGATAAAAAGTACCGACCGTGTTCTTAGCAACAAAGTTCACTGCTGTCTTGCCTCCTATGGAACTATCAACAGCACCAAGAATCGTAGATGGGATCAGATTTATTTTCAGACCTCTATTGAAAACAGATCCTACAAAAGCTCCAAAATCTGTCGTGGCTCCGCCGCCAGCTATCACAAGACTGGTGTTTCTGTCTGCTTTATTTTCCAAAAGCCACTCCAGACAGGCTTCAACATGATCAAGGTCTTTACTTCGTTCTCCCTTAAATACAAAAACCTTTTTTCGGGATACATCAAATTTCTGAAGAATTTTCTTATCAATTATCCAGAGACAATCTCTATCAAAAAGATCTTTCACTTCATCCATTTTATCCTTAAAGAACACATGTGTCCTGTATTTAAGGCTGAAATTCAGTTCCATAACACCTTAACCTCTTTCCAGATAACATTCAGCGGTTTATTACCCACATTTACAGAATACTGAGTGGCCTCGGCATACATTTTCTGCCGTTCGTCAAACAGTTTTCTATACCCGCAAGCACCCAGTTTCTTTAACAAAGGCCTGTCAAATGCCCTTTCCAGACATCTTTCAAAGCTCTGCTTGAGAAAAATAAGTTTCAAATCTGAGTCCTCAATATCTTTCCAGGCTATATGTCCAGTATGAACTCCTCCACCGAAAGCTATCATATCATTATCAGCGGCTAAAGCATCCCGTATCACAGACTTTTCTAACTCTCTGAACTCGCTTTCTCTCCCATCTAAAATAAGATCGCTGATCTTCATGCTTTTCTCAGCAACTGAATCTGTATCAACAGTCCTGAAACCTTCAGCTCCGGCTAAATTAAGCAGAGAGCTTTTGCCGCATCCTGAAAATCCTATAAGTCCCAGTCTTTTCATCCGATCCTCTTAAGATAACTCTGATATGAAGACTGAATATCTTTCACACTGTCACAACCGAACTTTGCTGTAAATGCATCAGCTATAACAAAGGCTAAAACACTTTCAGCAATGACTTGAGCCCTCTCTACACACCACAGGTCGTTCCTGCCGCCACCAGTCTTTCCTTTTTCTCCGTTAAAAACAGAAAAACTTTCCACTGGCAGTGTCTGAGTAGAAACAGGTTTAAAGAACAACGTTACATCAATACTGCAACCGTTGCTTATACCGCCTTCAATCCCGCCATATAAGTTAGAAGACCGTTTTTTCAGACTTCCATCAAAAAGATCTATACCTTCGACACCTCTTTTTCTGTGTATCTCCGTGTCCCCGATATAAACACCTTTTACAGAAGGGATTGACATTAAAGCCCCGGATATTCTGGAATCAAGGCGATCTGTCCACTGAACATTTGAGCCTAAGCCTACAGGAACACCATTTACAGAAACTTTTAATATGCCGCCTGCACTTTTCTTACTTTCAGATTCACTTTCAAAGTTAAATTCCTTAAAAGGAACTCCTCCTATCTCCATGACCTCTGAATAAAAGTCTATGTTAAACAGTCCCATAAGCATTTTGCATAAAGACCCTGCGGCAACTCTTAGAACAGTTTCTCTGGCGCTCGCTCTTTCGGCTCCGACATGTACTGAACTGTATCCGTATTTCTGAAAAGACACCAGATCTGTATGTCCAGGTCTCGGAAAACCCTTTTCTATTACTCTTTTGTCAATGAGCGACTCTCCTTCCTCATTATCTATAAGGAAAGCTATAGGTGCTCCGGTTGTCAGCATATCCATAACCCCTGAAATGATCTGAACATCATCATGTTCAGCTTCAAGCCTCAGGGATACGCCCTTTCCGGAACGCCTTCTTCTTAATTCGCTTTTTAAAAGATCAATGTCAACTCTCAGCCCTGCCGGGAAACCGCTGAGAATGGCCGTCATGGTCTTACCATGAGACTCCCCGGCCGAAACATAGTTCATGCCCTACTCAGATTCACTCGTAAGCATCGGCATTGATGATCTAACCTTGTTCATGATCCTGGGAGTAAGAAATATAAGAAGCTCACTTCTTTCAACTCTTGTCTCTTCGGATTTAAACAACCATCCAAGTATCGGTATCTTAGAAAGTATAGGTACACCTCTTGTAGTTTTTGATGTCTTGTTTGTATAAACTCCACCGATTACCACAGTGTCTCCGCTCTTTACAAGTACATCCGTCTTAGTTTCCTTTTTAATTATTGAAGGCTCACCGAGATAGTTAGCATTTGACCAGTCAGGCTCACTCTTATTAATGTTAAGGTTCATGAGTATTGAGCCGTCAGCAGTAATATGGGGTGTAGCTTTAAGTATAAGAGTTGCATCAACATATTTTGTTGTAACCTCGCCTGTTGTACCTCTGGTCGTGATAGGAATACTTACACCCTGCTGGATCATTGCTTCAGTATTATCAAGTGTCGCCACCTTCGGAGAGCTGACGATCTTTATCTTACCTTCGGACTCCATGACATTGAGTGTCAGACTCAGATTGTTTATCATTCCGACACTACCGAAAGTAAATCCCATTGTACCTGTTGCATCAGCAGGTCCTGGAACTGAAACACTGCCGCCTACTCCCATGTTGTATGGGAAAACCACACCTGTCGGATGACCATTTGCATCTGTATAAGTATGATCTGTTCCCCACTGGATACCCAGACCTTCAGCAGCCGTAGCTGTTGCTTCAACAATTCTTGCCTCAATAAGAACCTGCGGAGTCTGAGTATCAAGATATTCAATAAGCTGCTCAGCTTTATCAAGAGTTTCCTCAACATCCTTAACGATTATAACGTTAGTTCTATCATCGACACTTACCGTTCCTCTATCTGTAAGGAGCTCTTTAATTTGAGATGTAAGATTTTTAGCCATTGCATAATTAACAGCGATAAGTCTAACTTTGATAGGCTCCAGTTTCTTCTGGGCATTTTTCTTTGCAAGCTCTTCCTCTTTCTCTCTCTGCATTGTTCTTAAAGTGGCAACTCTTATAATGTTACCGAATCTTTCCTTGCCGAGAGATTTACTTTTTAGTATTACGTCAAGGGCTTCATCCCAGGGAATGTCTACAAGTCTTACAGTTACTGTTCCCTTAACATCGTCACCTGCGATAATGTTAAGCTTACTGATGTCAGCCATAAGTCTCAGAACGTCAAGAATATCAACCTCTTTGAAATCAAGGTTGATCTTTTTCCCTGAATATTTCTTTTCGCCTTCATCCATCTTTATTGCGCCTGTTTTAAAATCTTCGCCGTCCTGTCCTACAGCACTTTCCGGAAGACGCACTATCTGGGCATCACTGTACCCTGCTACTTTCTGAGCAGATTCTTCTTTCTTTCCGGAAAAAACGAATTCTGCACCTGTATTCATCTCATCAACATTCAGAACAAACTTGTCTGACTTCATTTTTGCCTGGATCTTAACATTGCCATTTTCATTATAAACAGCTATTTCTGATACAGGTCCGTTAAGAGAAGAAGCATCCACTACCTGCTCTTTCTCTTTCGAAATAAAAGCATCTTTAATCGTAATTGAAATATCATTTCCCTTAACCGTTTTTTCAAATGCCACTTTACCTTCTGATTTTATCTTAAGTATCTCAGGATCCTCACCGATAAAAGCAAGTCCGGTGATCTCTGTTAACTTTTTTTCTATTTTTTTCTCAGGTTTGTTTTCAACTAATTTATTTTCTTTCTTGTCAGAAACGTTCTTAAAAGCCGCAAAAAGCTTTCGTCCGCTAACCTTAAATGCATAATCTTTGTTTCTAACAATAGTGAAATATTGAGGAATATCCTTATCTACAACTACTCTGAAGCCGGAAGGATGATTTGCGGCTCTAATCCCTTTCTGATCTTTTATGGATCCTTTAATTCCGATGAAATCAAAAACCAGACGGTCAGGACCTCTCAATGAGAAATACCTTACTTTTGAAGGCTGTTTAGAAAAGGAGAAAGTTATCAATCCAGGAGACTTTACCACCCTGACGTTACTTTTCACCAGCTTTTCCTGTTTTTTAAGGCCAACCAGCTCTTCAAGGGTTCCAACTCTTACAGTAGAACCACTCCCACTTGTTTCAAGCACAAAATCCTGATTGTCAAATGGAATGTTCAAAAGAGATGCTTCTGAATTATTCACTGCTCCGGTCTGCACTTCAATGCCGTCTGTCTTCTTAACCTTGCCGAAACCTACGACCTGTAGAGCGCTGTCGGTCTTTTTAAAGAAAATCTCTTTTAAATTTTCAGAGATTTCAATCTTTTTACTCTCTTTCTCAAGAGTTAACGAAACATCGTTTCTTTCAGCCGTTGCTGAAATCGTCACTACTGAAAATATCAGTAGAAGAACGAAAGATAACCTGAGACTTTTCATTTCAAGCTCCGTCCTATATTATAGTTATTCAATTCCTTTATTCTCATTTGCCTTACCCTCTTCAAATGCCCCTGCATCATCGATTGGTGAAGCAGCTTCCTTGAGAAGTGTCTCAACAGGCAGTTCGAGATACATTCTGTTGAGTATTTTTCTTCCCAGAGGATCTTTATATGTTTCAACGATCTCTATCTTATCTGGAAGTATCCTACTGATCTTTCCCCAGTTCTTTCCAATAAAACTGCCGGTTTTAACAACATAGCTTTTCCCGTCAGGGGCCACAATAACAACTCTAGGTTCAGTAACACCCCATACTATTGCAGTTAATCTAAGATCAGTGATATCAAATTTCTGCAATTCACTTACGATCTCCTTCTTCTCTGTAATTGCAGCTACATCTCCGAAATAACTTCTGAACGGATCTTTCTTTCCAACTGCAGAATATCTGTAATTCGATTTTCTTTTTGTAATGTCTACTATTTCCACGTTATCTTTCTTCTTGTCAGCTGTCTTTGTCTTGCTGACCCTGTCATACTCTGCCTTATAATCAAAAGTTTCTATTTTATATTCATTACTACAACCGGCAAACAGAGAAGCAAAAAGAAATATAAACATGATTAGTTGCAAGCTATTTCTTAACATTTGCACCTCCCATTTCAGCTTCAGTAAGAAACCTGTAGGTTGTAGCCCTGAAAACAACGTCGAGATCTGTTTTGTTCGGCTGAAATCCGCTAAAGGCGCTGACTACATTCCCTTTTTTAGAATCTCTCTTTTTCTGGCTCTTATTTTCAGCTTTCATAGTGATATTGCTCACATTCACGATCCTTGCCAGTTTATTAACACTATCAAAAAAGCCAAGCACTTCGTGAAAACTTCCTTTGAGTTTTATTGAGACAGGCACTTCAGCGTAAAAATCCTTTTTTCTTTCTGCAAGCGGCTCAAAATAGTAAACTTCCAGGCCGTATTTTTCAGCTTCATCCGAAAGTTTCTTTAAAAGAGAGGGTATCTCCTTCTTGTCCGGAAGCATGCTTATCGCCACCTTGAGATCTCTATCAAGACCTTCGACCTCTTCCATAAACTGACCTCTATCCCTGACAAGCACAACCATCTTGGAGAATTCAGCTTTTTTGGAGTTAAATTCTCTAAACAGGGCCTCCATCTTGTCCAGATGCGGGATATAAACTGTAATGTAGTAGGCCAGAACTATTAATATGAGAACTACAAGAAGTCCTCCATATTTATATGCCGGCTTCAGCTTCCCGATATTTACCAGTAGGGCCTTCATCTTAACCACTCCTTATCTTAAATTATTTTTTCTTTTCTTTCGGAGCAGGAGCTGCTGCCGGAGCCTTTTTCGGCGCTGCTTTTTTCCTGCCTGTAGGATGTACCCCCGTGCTCATACTGAAAGAAAGCATCGGTACACCCTGTACACTTTTATCCTTCGTAACTTTCTTAAGGTTGATGTTTGAAAAGAACAGTGAGTTCTCAAGCTGTTTCATAAAATTTGCAACTTCCTGATTCTCAAGAGTCTTTCCATTCATACTCATCCTGTTTCCGCTCAAAGATATATCGTCCAGCCATATCTTGTTTGACGGGATCTTTAGGGAAAGTTCATCAAAAATTCTTACAGGCCCGACATTCTGTTCCTGCAGTTTTATTATCATATCCATTTTTTCCTGAAGCTTAGCTTTCTTAGCTTTAAGACTTTTTATCTCGCCCATTATTGTTTTAAGATTCGCTATTTCCTTATCAGCTTCTTCTATTCTCTTTTTACTCTCTTCCTCTCTTTCCTGAAGCATCGTACTGTTTAATGCAGCAAGAACAACGACTAGGACCAGAGATATTGCAACAACGAAAAGGAAACCCTTGGCTTCATTTACAAGTTTCTCTTCCTTTACCGGTAACAGATTAATTTTTATCATGATTCATCCATCCTCC
>CAZTKP010000063.1:0-14519 GCA_964614215.1 uncultured Spirochaetales bacterium
AGGCAGGATTTCCTTCAGACGTTGTGTTTACAAGACCTTTTTTTGTGTCGTAATAATACTCACCTCCGTAAACATCTTCAGGTATTGAAGGGATCAGTCCGGAAGCAACAAGTTCCTTTAGATCCTTTCCCGGATACTGACCAGTCTTGTTGTGATATTCCTCAACTTTTGCAGTAAGAAAAAGAAGCGTCTCAAAATGCTTCAATTCTTTTTTAAGGTGATCTTTAAGATGCTTCTCTTCTACTGTACGAAGCTTTTCTTTAGTATACTCATAACCGAGACGGTATCCTCCACCCATAGAGGCAACTCTTGTAACAAGCCAGAAAAGTCTTTCAGGAGCACCTTTCATCCTTGCACCCTTGTACATCAAAGGATAGGCAAGCTCCATGTTATTTAAATATACAAAATAGTTATAGCCCTGATTAAAAACAAAGAAGTAATCATCCGGATAAATCTGTGCCCCTAAACGGAGAAGTGAGTTGGCGGACTCTATTGCTTCTTCCGTTTTCATTGATGATATTGCCGCTTCAGCAAACTTTATAACGAACTTCAAGTCCGGATTGAGAGCCATTATAACTTTTGTCATCTGCTCAAGAAGTGGATATGTACGATCAGTGACATAATGGCTTCCGTAATAATACTGAGCTCTTGTCAAAAGAAGATCTGCGGCAAAGGCATTGAATCCAAGGAACATGACTTTTGCAAAATCAGGTTCGGGATAAGCCTCAATAGTTTCCACATTAGGTCTTTCATTTTCAATAAGATGTTCTCTGATCTTTAAAAACGGCCAGATCACAGCAATAATAAGAACGATAGAGATAACTGTAGAGATCTTTTTCATGGCATTACTCCCTTTTCTTTCTTATTTCATCCCTTAAACTTACAACAAGTTCTGCAAGAAACCCCATAAAGACAAATATCAGTCCGGACAGGAACAGTGCAACTGAAAAATAAAGCAGAGGTCTCACTCTGAAAACACTATCTCCCAGCACGAACTGAGCATAAAGCATCCAGGTAACTATTAGTAACGACAGGGCAAGCTGAATAAAACCCATGCTTCCGAAGATCCTCATCGGTGCTTTAGTAAATGTAAGTACAAACTTTACGGCAAGAGCATCAAAGAACGATATAGGGATCCTTTTAAAACCGAAATGACTCTTTCCGCTTTTTCTTTTATACCACTTTACAGGAACTTCAACAGCTTTATAACCTTTCTCATGAAGTATGGGAACTAAGAATCTATGCCAGTCACTTCTAAGTTCAAGATCTTTAAGACACTCCCTTTTAAAAGCCTTTATCCAGTTAAGATCATGTAGTTTCATTCCGAACAGAAAGTTGCTGATATCATTATATATTCTGGAAAGAAAAACTTTCAGCTCTCTTCTTCCCACCCTGTTTCCGCAGACTATATCCACACCCGGCTTGAAACCGTCAAGAAGGGCCGGAATATCTTCATCAGGATGCGATTCAAGATCCGCAGGAAGAAAAACTATTATATCACCTCTGCAATGAGAAAACCCTGTTATCATGGCTTCTGTCAGACCCTTATTCCTCTGATGCTTATATATTTTCACCCAATCTCTGCTTGCCCCGGCCTCTTTTGCTACTCTGTAACTGTTATCCACCGACCCGTCATCAACAAAGATAAGTTCATACTCGACCTCTGCCTTTTCACATCCCTTTTCAACTCTTTCGACAAGTTCCCTAATATTTCCTTCTTCGTTAGCAAAAGGAATAAAAACAGAAACAAGCATTACGACCTCACTTAATTATCACCACCCTTTTGTCGGGATCTTTATTTTCTCTGTAAAAGATATAAACATGACCTATCGAACCGCAGATCTCACATTTAAGTTCTTTACAGATCTTTTCAGAGATCTCTTTTTTCTCATCCTTCCAGTCAATGAACTTTATTTTTATAAGTTCATGTTTTTTCAAAGCTTCATCTATCTGATCGAGCGCTGAATCTGTAAGCCCGTTCCTTCCTATCTGAACGACAGGGTTCAGACTGTGGGCCAGTCCTCTTAAATAGGATTTCTGTTTGCCTGTAAGTTTATTCATAAAACCTCCTTCCTGCATCCTTGTTTTATTTTATTAACAATCAGGTGTTCTTCAAGTTTTTGAAGGGCCTTCTGTGTAACCATTTTCCATTTCGGTGCCACGAGATATGTCTCCGGAGTTGTTGTGAACAATCGGAAAAGCACAATTTCTTCAGGTATGGCAGCTATAATATCCCCAACAATTTCGATATATCTGTCCAGATCGAACAGCTCAAACTTTTCTTTTTCATACATCTTTTCAAGCTCAGTTCCCCTATGAACCTGAAGGTGGTGCAGCTTTAGACCTTGAACGACCGGATTTGCTGTGCTTTCAAGAACTGTTCTTACCATATCGGACTTTGTTTCTCCGGGAATTCCCAAAATAATGTGAGGAGCAACTTTTATTCTTGTTCCCGCACATTTCTCAATAATTTCAAGTGCTTTAAAATAATCTTCTGCATTATGACCTCTGTCTAGCCAGTCAAGAGAGCTGTCTTTTGTACTCTGAAGTCCAAGTTCTATCCAGATCTCGTCTATTCTTTCAGGAACAGATTCAAGTATCATATTTATTTTTCTTTCATCTATATAGTCAGGTCTCGTAGAGGCAATAAAAGCAACAATATTTTCATCTGTTACAGAATTCTGATAGTACTTTCTTAAAACATCTTCGGGACCGAAAGTAGAGGTTCCACTCTGGAAATAGATAGCAAAAAGCTCTGCTTTATATCTTTTCGCAAGAAAATCCCTGCTTCTATCCATATCTTCTTTCCATGATTCACTCTGCATATTTACAGAAGCTTCCGGTGAAAAAGAAGAGCTCCTGCAGAAAATGCACTTCCCCCAGGGACAACTAAGCCCGGTGTCAAAAGAAATACGGACAACCCTCTGTCCGAACTTTTTCTTCATGTAACTATTTATGGTATTTAGTCTGTCTTCGAGCATAATATCCTCATAACGCGCATTTATTATAGAAGTAAAAGCTTTTAAGGCAATTTTAAAGTTCCTTCCTGATTTTAGTTGATTTGCTGACTCCGAGTGTTATTATGCCGGCATGAAAAGGAAGGTTTTCATAATATCCTCCTCAGGCAGGATCAGTGAACATATTTCAGTTAGAAAAATACTGTCTGAAAACGGCATACCAAGCTCTATCGTTAATGTTGAAGATCAGAAAAATGAAAAGATAATCAGCAAACTCGGCAGAGATCTTCTTTTTGTCAAAGACGATCATTCCAATTCGTTCTACAAATTAAAAAAGGCACTTTTCAGACACAATATTCCGTTCTTTTCCTTTGACAGTCTTTCTTCTGAAAATATAAATGCGGCTTGCGGCAATCTTGACATCGGTTTTAATAAAGATAGCTTCAGAAACCACATTCCCGCCAATAATATTCCGGAAATTCCGAAATTCAGCACAGATATATCCATTGATGTTCCTCCTGAATCCATTCCTCACAGATATCTGGGCTACTTCAAGTCCTCTTATCTTCTATCCGGAAATCTGATAAGTTTTCTGTCATCGTCCGGAACACGTCATAAAAAAATAAATATCATCGCCCCGGCAAGACCATACGAAGATAACGGAAAGAACAGAAAAATACTTGAAATGACACACCATCTGGGACAACGAAGCCAGATAGTCTCAGACCTCTCATGCATTCCCGAAGACTCTACTGTCCTTACCTGGTCAACTAAAAGATTTCTAATTATGTTATCAATGGGATTAAGACCTGTTCCTTTAACAAGATGTCTGGCATCTTCTATTCTATTTCCAGGAAAAACGAGCTTTTCAGACATGATGTCTTACAGTTCTAAGCAGAAATTTACTGAACTTTTTCATACACTTGAGTCATTAAAACTTGAAAACAACTTAAATTCTATCTATAAACTGCTAGAATACTGACTGAATCAGGAGGAATAATGAAAGTTCTTATTTTTTTGATAGTTGTCATTTTCTGCATGAATATCAGTGCAGAGGAACAACCGGATGAAAATAAACCTGCAACAGAAAAAACAGAAAAAACGGAAAAACAGAAAGACAAAAAAGAGAAAAAGGATAGTAAAACTGAAGATATAGATAAAAAAAAGAAGAAGTCCACACAAAAAGAAGAAGAAAAGAAAGACGAGAAAGCTGAAAAAAGGAAGAAAGAAAGAATAAAGGAAAAGAAAAAGGAACGCAGAAGAAACCGCAGAAAAGGAAAAAAAGGCGGGTGTAAGGTATGAAAAAGATCTGTCTGATATTTATTTTTATTGCCGTGTTCCCTCTTTTTGCTGAAGACAATACTGATCTTTACGGCAACCTCTCCGTCGGCGGCGGTTATGACTCTTTTGTTCCCTCTTTAAGCAAGGATTCCACACAGAGAAAAGGCTCGTCAGAGATCATAACGGATGCATCACTTAACCTTGAGATCAGTGATCTCACTATCGGACTTTCCGCTTTTATGAATGCTATGCATGCAGATGAGTGGAGCCATTCCAATCTCAGCTCAGAGCTAAGTCTATCGTGGTTCAGGTCTTTCGGAGATATTGATCTTACTATTTTTGCCGCAGGCGGATTCTATGCCTACGATTTTCAGGATATTGTTGCCTACTATGCTGACGGACTTCTTGATGTTGAACTATTTCTCAATCATTCCGATAACATGAGCTGGTATTTTAACATTAACGGAAGCTATCTGCATGGGATCGATAAACGTCTTGACTACCTTAAAGGACCTGTAATAGGTTTCGAGACCGGTGAATATTTCTATCTGGGAGACGGAAATGACTATTTCAGGATAAGTTATAAGGCAACCTTCAACTTTTTCGGTGATGCCGATGCCTCCAGCTATCCGTATGCAGGAGATATGGGGATCTTTTCGGTTGTGAGCAAAAACCGCAGTGTGTCCCAGACCGTCGCCTTAAAAACAAAAGTCTTTGCCGGAGACATCTATCTTTCCGCCTCGCCTTATTACAGAAATATGACTATGTTCGATCGTGATGAATGGGAATATATTGACCGGATCGTAAAAAAAAGAAGAGTCGACCACATGCTGGCTATTGAAATTGAACCGGGCTGGAATGTCTCTGAAAATTTTACGATCTATGTTTTCTATGCTTTTGAGAAAAACTTTTCAACCCTTAATGAAAATGATTATTCCGACGAGAATTTCATCAGGCATAATGTAAGGCTGATGCTCAACTATAACTTTTAATTGAGGTGACAATGTTCAGATATGTGCTTATTTTTACTCTTATTTTTATTGGCTGCGCTGAAACCGAGGTAATTTATAAGGACTCGGAATTCTTCAATGATAACGATAACGAATTGTCGGAATGTCCTGAAGAGATGGTTGCCGTAGGAAACATCTGCATGGATATATATGAGGCCTCAAGAGTCGATGCAACAGCTGATGAACAGGGGACAAGCGAAGAAAAGGCCGTATCTAAAAAAGGAGTGCTGCCCTGGATGGTGAATCCGATGACGGACGAACATTTTGAAACTTTTAAAAAGGCATGCATCGCTTCAGGAAAAAGACTATGCAGAAACGAAGAATGGACCGCAACATGTCAGGGCCCGGAAGAACTCACCTACTCATGGGGAAATGATTACGACAGAAAGATATGTAACAATGTCGATACCTACTGTGATGAACACTGCGCAGAAAATGACATCTCCCAAGCTGAATGTAATACCTTTCCGGACTGCGGTTACGACTATTACTGCTTTAAAGTGGTTCCTACCGGATCTTTTGAGAACTGCAGAAACTTTGCCGATATATACGACATCAGCGGAAATGTCTGGGAAATAACCGACAACGGTGAAGGCTATTCCGTTAAGGGAGGAGCTTTTAACTGCGCTAACGCTCAGGAACGACTGAAATGCACCTACAGCGCAGGATGGACGAAATTATATGCAGGATTCCGATGCTGCAAAGATAGATGAGGTGAACCATGAGAAAGATCATTTATTTCTTTATCATCAGTCTGTTCTTTATCGGATGCGGAGATAAGGAAGAAAACATTTACGACAGCGTAAACGATTCTGACAACACCACTGATAGTAGTGAAACTGAGGACGAAGGCGGTTGCGGACCGGGAAAGGATCAGTCCGAGGTGTCCGACCAGTCCGAGGTGTCCGACCAGTCCGAGTTGTCCGACGACTCCGAGTTGTCCGACCAGTCCGAGGTGTCCGACCAGTCCGAGATGTCCGATCAGTCCGAGATGTCCGACCAGTCCGAGGTGTCCGACCAGTCCGAGGTGTCCGACCAGTCCGAGGTGTCCGATGATTCCGAGACTTTCGACGATCCTGAAGTGGATGATTCTGACGGTCCATGCCCTCCTGATATGGTTGAAAGCGGCGAGATCTGCATTGACAGATACGAGGCTTCCCGAAGTGATGCAAGTGAAACTGAACAGGGAGAAAAAACAGACAAGGCCTACTCAAAAAAGGGAGTTCTTCCCTGGATGGTAAACCCTATGAACGACACACATCTGGCTGAATTTAAAGCCGCCTGCGAAGCTGTCGGAAAGAGGCTCTGCCTAGACGATGAATGGGTCACCAGTTGCAAAGGACCTGATGAAACAAAATACTCCTGGGGAGGTTCCTGGGATCGTGAAATATGCAATAATGTTGACACCTTCTGCGATGATTACTGCGCAGACAACTCTATTCCTTCAGAGGAATGTTCAACTTCCGCGAACTGCGGCTACACTTACAGTTGTTATACTGAAGTACCAACCGGATCATTTGAGAACTGCATGAATTCCGCAGGAGCATATGACATAAACGGAAACGTCTGGGAGATCACAGATACTGGTTCAGGATATATGACTCGCGGAGGTGCTTTTAACTGTGCAGGAGCCGTTGACAGACTTGCATGTACCTTCAATGCAGGCTGGACAGCCCTTTTTGCCGGATTCAGATGTTGTAAAGACAAGAACTGAGGATAGAAAATATGGTAAAGATTTTTCAATATCTGGCTTTAGGCCTGGTGGCAGGATCGCTTAGCGGAACAATAGGGATAGGCGGAGGAATTATACTTGTTCCGGCACTTGTTCTGATCTTTGAATTTTCGCAGCACCAGGCACAGGGAACCACTCTGGCACTGATGGTCCCCCCTATCGGAATTTTTGCGGCATACACTTATTTCAAGGCCGGGCACGTTGACATTAAGGCTGCGGCATTTATCTGTGCAGGATTTGTTATAGGAGGCCTTATCGGGGCAAAATTTGCGGTAAACCTTCCCAGGGAGATACTTCAGAAAGTTTTCGGATTTGTCCTTCTGACCATAGGAATCTACATGATCTTTAAAAAATAGTGCTTGATTTTAGATCCTGAAAAAATATAATCCGCCTGTTGTGTTGTTTAGAAAAAAACACTTTATTTTGGAGAATGAAAATGAAAAAAGTCTGTTTTCTTATCTTTATCGCTGGAATTTCCCTTACTTTTGCCTCCTGCACAGTTGATGATGGCAACGGTGACACTGGAAACACCGGAAATACTGGAAATACCGGAAATACAGGTGACACTGGCGATACAGGGAACACGGGCAATACAGGTGATACTGATTCGGATTCAGATACTGAAGTAACAGACGATGTTGAATTTTCCGACCACCCCTGTTACGACAGAAACGGTGATGCTGATGGTGACGGAATATCTAACAAAACTGAATGTCCTGATTTTCCATGTCAGGATCTTGATGGAGATGAACTTCCCGACTGTCTTGATGCAGACTCTGACGGAGATTCAATAAGCGACTCTACTGAGTGCTCAGCCGAACCATGTGAGGATACAGACAAGGACGGAATGCCCGATTTTATCGATAGAGACAGCGACAACGATGGTCTTAACGACAAAAAAGAGCAGGAAATAGGAACTGATCATCTGAGTAAAGATACTGACGGAGACAACAGTGACGATCTGGCTGAAATAGTTTACGGCTCTGACCCTAACGACCCTAACAGCAAGATACCTGACGGACTTTTTTATGTCGTTCTCCCCTACGGAGCTCCTGACAGAGTTCACAGAGCTCTTGATTTCAACACCAACATTACGAAGGTTGACGTAGCCATTCTTCTTGATCTTTCAGGATCTATGGGAGAGGAGCTTGATAACCTTAAAGCAGAGATAAAAACCAAGATCATAGAAGAACTTCCACAGGAAATTCCGGGAATGACAGTCGGATTCTCGATCGCTCATTTTATGGACTGGAATAAACAGGATCAGTCAGAAGTATACAGCGTCGATCAGTATGTTACAACAGACGCTGCAGAAGCTCAGACATCTCTTGACAATATGCCCGGCACTTCAGGCGGAACTGAGCCACACGAGGAAACACTCTATCAGGCTGCATCAGGAGAAGGATTGATGGCAACAATGTATCAGCCTCCTTTCGGTGCTTCCTACTTTAATCTGCCTCCTGTTGACTGCACAGGAAAAGAAGGAAACATCGGCGGAATGTGCTTCAGGGAACTCGCAATGCCTATTTTCATTATGATCACAGACGAAGATTTCTCACATATTCCGGTTGGACAGCAGGGATTCGGAGAAGAGTACTGGGACGAAAATGCTCCGGGACACACCATTGAAGATGCGATTCTTGCCATGAACGGAATTAACGCAAAATTTATCGGCATTGACAGCAGTTTCACGTGTGAAGTCGATGCAAATTACAACTGTGTGCCGGGAACTGAGCAGGAAGCTAACTATGCTGAAGATGACTACAACACAGTTGCTCAGGGAACCGCTTCACTTGATAAAGATGGAAATCCTTTCCTATATCACACTGAAAATGCCGACGGTTCAGGAATGTCAGATCAGATCGCCGATGCTGTCGTTTCGCTTACAACCTATGTTCAGATGGATGTTACGACATCAACTTCTTCCGATGAAGAATGTGACGGTCATAATGCAGCTGAGTTCGTTGTAGAATCTGTACCTTTTGAGGCAACTCCTCCCGAAGGTATCGCATCAAAAGATGACACAACTTTCTATCAGGTTGAGCCTGGAACCATGGTGTCTTTTGACGTATACTTCAAAAACGAGTTCTGTCTCAACAACACTCAAAACCCCATTGTATATGAAGCTATTATAAGAGTTCTCGGTGATGGTGCATTCTTAAGCTCAAAGAAGATCCAGATAATTATACCGGCCGGCGACCAGACCTAAGATCTTGCTAAATTCCTATTAAAATAATAAAGACTCTTAGTTTATGTAACAAAACCTAGGTAAATGCTGTTGATTTTATTCCTTTGAGGAATATAATCTTTCCAGTGTTGGTTTTTAAAATTTATTTGTTCTGGAGAGGTATCCATGAAAAAACTTATTTTTATTACTCTTATCCTGCTATCTCTTTTAATTGTTTCATGTGGAGTGGACGATGAAGAAGGAGATACAGGCAACACTGGAAACACAGGTGACACTGGAAACACTGGCGACACAGGCGATACTGGAAACACTGGCGACACAGGTAACACTGGAAATACCGGCAACACTGGAAATACCGGTGATACCGGAGATACCGGCAACACTGGAAATACCGGGGATACCGGAGAGAACTGGGAAGATCATGCCTGCTACGAAAGAACAGGCGATGCAGATGGCGACGGACTTTCCAACGAGTTTGAATGTCCGGATTTTCCTTGTCAGGATTCAGATGGAGATGAACTTCCTGATTGTCTTGACGTAGACAGTGACGGTGACGGAATATCTGATTCATTAGAGTGTCCTGAAAATCCATGCGTAGATACGGATGAGGATTCTCTTCCGGATTATCTTGACAAAGACAGTGATAATGACGGTCTGACAGATAAGGAAGAAAAGGATGGCGGCACCGATCCTCTTCTTAAAGATACTGATGGAGACGGGAGTGATGATCTGGCAGAGATCGTTTACGGCTCTGATCCCCTCAATGATTCCGATAAGATCCCTGCAGGACTTTTCTACGTTGTACTTCCCTATCAGGCTCCATGGACTGTAAGCAGGATATGGGAATTCGATACAGATATTTCAAAAATTGACGTTGCCTTCCTTATTGACCTTTCAGGATCGATGGGAGAGGAGCAGGCAAACCTTCGTGAAAAGATCAAGACCGATGTTATCGCAAAAGTGAAGACTCTTAATGAAGGAACTCTTGATGCCGCATATTCTCTGGTTCACTTCATGGACTTTGATAACGATATGAGCAAAGTTTACTATGTCGATCAGTATGTAACTACTGATGAAGATGCTATGAAAACAGCTCTTGACACAACTCCTGAGCCTTACGGCGGAACAGAATGTCACTGGCTTGCTCTTTACGCAGCAACGACAGATGATGACATCAACGGACCATGTTCCGAGATCCCGGCTGTTCCTTTCTCGAACGTCACATGCAATATTCCTTCTCCTGATTGTTCAGGAAAAGAAGGAAATCGCGGAGGACTTTGTTTCAGAGAAAAGGCAATGCCTATCCTGATCATGGTTACAGATGAATCTTTCGGAGATAACAAACTTCCTCCGGTTAACGATACAGCTTCGAACATGGCTCAGCAGTCACTTATCGCTCAGAATGCAAAATTTATAGGAATTGACTCATCAAGCACTAGCGGCAGCAGTTCAATTAAAGACAGTTATGAAGCAGTTGCACAGCTTACAGGAACTCTTGATAAGAACGGAAACAGTTTTAACTTTACAGTTGGATCTGATGCTGTTGCAGGAGACGGATCTCCTATGAGTGAAAAGATAGGCGAAGCTATTGAATCTCTTACAGCTTTCGTCCAGATGGACGTGTGGGTGGATGGAGACTCCGATATGATGTGCGGAGAAACAAATGCTGCTGAATTCATCATCGGCGGAATACCCATCAAAGCTGACCCTGCTGACGGAGCCGGAATTGATACAGCAAATATGAAATTCACAGATGTAAACCCCGGAACGATCGTTACTTTTGATGTTCAGTTTCAGAATACTTTCTGTCAGAATATGACTGAAGGTCCTCTTCTCTTTGTTGCCCAGGCAATGGTTCTCGGTGAAGGCGCATATCTTTCAAAACGTGAAGTTAATGTAATTGTACCGAAATCTGACAATAAATAAAAAGTCATTTAGATAGCGGATAATAATTAGTGGAGATATCCATGAAGAAACTTTTTTTCATTATTTTAATTTCCTTTGCACTTTTCATTTCCTGCGGAGATGATGGTGATACCGGAGACACAGGTAACACCGGAGATACAGGGAACACTGGTGACACGGGGAACACAGGTGACACCGGAGATTCAGGTAATACTGCTGACGACACAGATGCAGGAAACACAGGAAATACCGGAGATACCGGCAATACAGGGAACACCGGTGACACTGAGCCTACATGCCCTTGCGGTGCAGATGATGCAGATGACGATGGTGACGGAATATCTAATGGAGAAGAAGGTTGTGAAGATATGGATGGAGATGATCTCCCCAACTGTCTTGATGTTGACAGTGACGGAGACTCTATCTATGACGAAATTGAATACGGATCAGGTGAAGAACCAGTTAACAGCGATATGGATGAAACTCCTGACTGGCTTGACCGTGATAGTGATAACGATGGTCTTTCCGACAAGGATGAAATGACCTACGGAACCGATCCGAAAGATAAAGATACTGATGATGATGGAACTGATGACCTTGCTGAAATTGTTTACAATGAGAATCATCCGGGAGAAGCTGATCCTCTTGATCCCGAAAAGACAATTCCTGCAAACATTTTCTATGTAGTTCTCCCCTATCAGGCTCCTGAAGAAGTTACAAGAACTCTTGATTTCAGCACAAAGATCGAAAAGGTCGACGCAGCTATCATGATAGATCTTTCCGGTTCGATGGGTGAAGAAAGACAGAACCTTATTGACAATATTCAGACCCAGATCATCGGCGGAATCAAGGAAGTTATCGAAGACAGCGGGTTCGGACTCATACACTTTATGGATCTCAGCCCTGCATCAGGACTAAACAAATATTATGGAATTGACAGCTTTATTTCCACAGATGCCGAAGCTGTAAAAACAGCTGTAGGAAATCTTCCCGATACAACTGGAGCATCTGAGCCTCACTACCTTGTTCTTCATCAGGCGGCAAGAGGCGACGGTCTTGTGGCAAATCTCAAGGAAGTCGGAGATTCAGCACCTTTCGGTTATGCTGTCAACATTATGCCTCCTGACTGTTCTTTTCATGAAGGAAGTATCGGCGGACTCTGCTTCAGAGAGCTTGCTATGCCTATTTTCATAATGATAACGGATGAAGAGATGCAGGATTATACTGTCGCAAAATCTGTTCCTGAAAGGATTCTCAGCGAAGAAGCTTTTGAGGGAATGAACAAAATAAACGCAAAATTCATTGGTGTTGATACTTCAGGAGAATCTTTTGCT
This sequence comes from uncultured Spirochaetales bacterium, assembly GCA_964614215.1. Classification (GTDB taxonomy): domain Bacteria; phylum UBP6; class UBA1177; order UBA1177; family UBA1177; genus CAZTKP01. Next base: position 12,408 of record CAZTKP010000063.1, read on the forward strand.
GTTGTAATGGACGATTACGCTATTGTGAGCCAGAGAACAACTTCTCTTGATAAGAACGGCAACAACTTCAATTTCACAATCCCTTCAGACGGCTCAGTTGACATGAGCGCAAAGATAAAGGATGCAGTTGTTGAGCTAACAAGCTTTATTCAGATGGATGTATGGACAGAGTACAGCTCCGAAGAGGAGTGTGACGGACATAACGCTTCCGAGTTCGTTCTTTTTTCAAAACCGATCAAAGCTGATCCCGAAGAAGCTGTTGAAAGTTTTGACGATGAAAAGTTCTACAAGGTCGATCCGGGCACGACTGTTACTTTCGATGTTCGTTTTGAGAACACTTTCTGTGAGAACAAGACTACCGATCATAAACTCTACACCGCAAAAATAATCGTTGTCGGTGACGGCGCATTCCTGAGTATGAGAGAGATCCAGATAATTATTCCTGCAGACACCATCAAGTAATTCTCTTATTTTCCAAATATCGTTGAAAACTGACATCCTGAGAGTATAATCCTGATTCGGATGACATTTTTTGCGGAGATAACTCATGAACAGCATTTACATTCTCGTTTTTTCAGCTCTGTGGCTGATAGTTGCATACTTCTGGTACGGTAAAAGAATACTGCAGAAAAAACTGGTCGAACCTATTGATGAGATAAAGTGCCCTTCCCACACAGTTAACGACGGAACTGACTACTATCCTGCTCCTACGATGGTTCTTTTCGGACATCATTTCTCTTCTATTGCGGGAGCGGGCCCGATAGTCGGACCAATAGTCGCAGTAACTTTTTTCGGTTGGGGTCCTGCAGTTCTCTGGCTTCTGGTCGCAGGTGTTCTCATCGGAGCTGTTCATGACTACCTTTCTCTCATCATTTCTGTAAGACACGGTGGCGTAAGCATTCCGGATACTGCTGAAAAATATGTCAGTTCTAAAGCGAGAATTCTCTTCCTCATTTTCGTATGGCTTACCATTCTTTTAGTCGTTGCAGTTTTCGGCAATCTTGCAGCTAAAGCGATGATAACAAAGCCTGAACTTGTTCTTCCCACGTTTCTTCTTATTCCTCTTGCAATGGTATTTGGAATTTTAAATAAAAAACAGATGCTTCCGCTCTGGGCAAACACTCTGATCGCGATCGCGGGTCTTATCGGTCTGATCTGGCTTGGATTTATCTATCCGGTAGATCTGGGAATTGATCCGAAAAACGCCTATGTTATCTGGTTTACACTTCTGATGCTTTACGGTTTTGCAGCTTCTGTCACTCCTGTCTGGATCCTTCTTCAGCCAAGGGACTATATTTCAAGCTGGGTGCTTATAATCGGTGTAACTTTAGCATTCATCGGCATTTTTGTCGTTCATCCGGACATGAACGCACCTGTTGTCGCAACGCTTTATGATCAGAGCAAGGGCCCTATTATCCCCTTTCTTTTCATAATTATCGCCTGTGGTGCAGTTTCAGGCTTTCACAGTCTAATTGCTTCAGGCACATCTTCTAAACAGCTTAATACGGAAAAGGATGCACTTCCCATCGGATACGGCGGAATGCTCATGGAAACCATTATCGGCATTATCTGCGTAATAATAGCCGGCGGAGCTATTGTCTGGGGAACAGGTGAAGGAGAACTTCAGCATATTTTTAAAACTTCAGGCGCTCTAGCAGTTTACGGAAACGGCTTCGGCAAGCTTACTTCCTTCATTTTCGGCTCAAAACTTGGAAGTGTGATAGGAATTACCATCGTCAACATCTTCATCATGACAACACTTGACACGAGCGTGAGACTTTCAAGGTTCCTCTCAGATGAAATGATCGGGAAAAAACTTCCTAAACCGCTTAAGAACAAGTTCATAATAACTCTGATCCCTGTAATTCCTGCATATATTCTGGGAGTTACCGATTCCTGGGCAGCCATCTGGCCTGTTTTCGGTGCAGCGAATCAGCTTGTAGCCGCACTTGTCTTTATAATTGTTACAAGTTATCTATACAGCAGGAAAAAACCCGTAAAATATACGCTCTGGGCCACCGTTTTCATGCTTATCATGACAATCACCGCCCTTCTGTGGATGGTCTGGAAGTTCTTCATGGTCAAAACGAACTACCTTCTTGGATCGCTCTC
>CAZTKP010000064.1:0-14154 GCA_964614215.1 uncultured Spirochaetales bacterium
AAGCCATTTAAGTCCTTTTTTATCCGAGACATCAAAAATCTTCGCTGTAAGGTTGAAAATATCCTCCGGTTCCGCCATCCTGCCTTTACCTGAGGTGTTACAGGCAAGCTCGCCCTCTCCCGGATCGGCAAAATGAACATCCGTAAGTCCTTTAAGAAACTCCAGATTCCTCTGAGTGGCAGAATTCTCATACATTGCCGTATTCATCCCCGGAGCAAAGACAACAGGAACGGTTCTGGCGTTAAGTATTGTGGACAGAAGATCATCACAGACCCCGTTTGCGCACTTGGCGATAATGTTAGAGGTTGCCGGAGCAACAACTATGACATCAATATCCTGAGCAAGAGAGATATGGGATATTTTTGAGGAATCGGCACATTGAAACGTTTCAAAAAGAGGTTCCTTTCCCGACAAAGCCCTCCAGGTGGAAGCCCCTATAAAATTTAAGGAATTTGCCGTACCCACAACCTGAACATCGGCACCCGCTTTTGTAAAGAACCTTAAAATACTGACCGCCTTATATGCAGCTATTCCGCCAGTTACTCCCAGCAGTATGTTCTTTCCTTTTAAAAGCTCGAAAGCATCCATAACTCAAAACCAGCAAAAGTTAAGCTATCTATCGCGCATGTATTATACCGATTTGCAAAAATTAATACATAAATTTTTATACGCGCGGAAATAAGCAGGACAAATAGTTGACTTTTATTTTTTTTTTACAATATTTATATGTGTATTTTTTTTAACTTTTCAGTTCATTATTGGGAGCTTACTTCATGGAAGAGAACAAACAGGGAAAACCGAAACCATCTATCGATAAGGAATATCTGAAAAAGCTTGCGGAAAAGATCAAAGCGGAAAAAGCCAGGAAAGAGGCAATGAGTCAGAAGAAAGATGAAGGAACTCCGCCTCCGCCTCCTATGTCCTCGATTCCTCCAACACTCCTTGACGATGATGATGAAGACGAGGATATGGCTGCTGAAAAAACAGCGATCATCGATCTTGCCTCGCTTTCCGGACAGTCTGCAGACGCCAGAATGACAATAATGGACGGTAAAGATGAAGGGAAAAGTATCGAGATAACAAGAGAGGAAACTTTTGCAGGAAGAAGTTTAGATAACGATTTTGTTATCAGTGACATCTCTGTTTCCAGAAAACATTTCAAGATCAAAAGAGAAGGCGACCACTACCTCGCTCAGGATATGGGCAGCGGAAACGGTATCAGAGTTAACGGAACGAAAACATCATCAACGACTCTTTACCATAACGACGTTATTATTGCAGGTGCCAGACAGATCCGTTTTGAGATCCTTAACGAGGAAATGAAAGCGACCTATTCAAGAAAAGAAGCCATATCTGAAAGTTCAGACGCTCCTGTCAAGCAGAAAAGTTCCCTTGTTTCATGGGTTGCAATATTTCTTGTAGTTGCAGCAGCCGCCGCCGGATACTACTTTTTAACTCAGCAGTCTAAACAGATCCAGCAGGCTGCTTTCAAGCTCGGGTTTGAAGATATAGATAAAGTTGACGAGCTGATCGAAAAACTTGATTTCAAGAAAGCGGAAAAAAATGTTCAGTTCTTTCTTTCACAGACAAAGAAACCTCAGGACCAGAAACTTCTTAATGAACGTCTTGCTGTAATTAACAAGGAAAAGGCTTTTGAGCCTAAATTTAACGAGGGAAAAGTCCTCTTTGAGCAGAAAAAGATTGCTGAGGCGGGAAAAATCTTACAGCAGATCCCTGAAGATTCAGCTTTTTACCCTGAGATAAAGAAACTTGTTGGAGATGAAGTTATCACTTCCTGGAAGATAGATAGTATTAAAAAACTTATTGAAGCAAAGAAAGAAGACGATGCTTTGAAGCTTATCTATGCTCTGCTTCTTGAACAGCCGGATAACGCTGATGCTAAAGCTCTTCAGGAACAGCTTACTTCAAAAGTCGGTGCGGAAAAAGCTAAAGACCTTCAGAAAAAAGCTGAGGAAGAAAAGAAAAGGAAGATCGCAGAAGCAAAAGCACGTGCAGAGAAAAAAGCTGCAGCTGCTAAGAAAAGAAAAGCCAGAGCTGCAAAAAGAAGAGCTACAAAAAGAAGCAGCCCGAAACCACAACCGAAAAAGACTGCTTCATCAAGTTATGACGGAGGCGATATTGACAGGGCTACAGATCTTTATCTTTCAAAAGATTACGACAGTGCTGTAGATCTTCTTGATAAGATCGCTGACGGTAGTAGCGGAGCCGTCTCAAAGAAAGCTTCCTTAATGAAACTTAACGTCATCAAATTTAAAAGGACCTGGGAAAGGGCTCAGAGTTCTTCCGGAAGCAAACAGAAAAAATATATAGCAAGACTTATTAAATACGATAAGAGCATTTCAGGCGGCAAAATGAAGAGTGAAATAAACTCTCTTAAGGGTTCCGGAGGAACTGCTGATCCTTTTGCCGGCGGAGATAGCGGCGGCAGTAGCGGCGGCGGATCAATGAGCGAAAAAGAGGCTAAGAAGCTTTATATGAAAGCAAGAAGTCTCAGAAAGGAAAATCCTGACAAGGCCCGTGATGTTCTCAAACAGATCATTGACGGAGCACCTTCTTCAAGCAAATACAGCAAAAAGGCTAAAAAACTCCTTAAAAAACTTTAATATTACTTAATTCCTTTAAATACTTTTGACATTATTTAAAAAAATGGCATCATTCTGAGGTATGCTAACTTCTTTACATGGAGGTTTCTATGAGGAATTTCTTTATTTTTACAGTTCTTTTACTTTTTTCCTTTCAGGTTTTCGGTGCTGCAGCTTTCGCGCAGGCTATTGATAAGGATGGCAACGCTATCACATGGACGTTTTCATTCATTGAGGGGAAAAATGTAGGTGCGGCAAAAAGAGGAGCTGTAAAACAGCTTAAAAGCCAGGGTCATGCTAAAGTAAAAGCGGCAAAAGGCACAGCTCTTAACAAAGGATATTTCGCTGTCCTTTACACGGCATATTGGGTAAAAGGTGTGTTAAAGAAAAGTTATGCTTTCGGATTTAGTTCGAAATCAGAAGAAGCCGCAAAAGCAGATGCTCTTAAAGACATCAAAAGACTGAAAGGATGGAAAGAGGATCAGGGTTACAGTGTTAACAAAACAGGACAATTCTAGGAGAAAAAAATGAATAGAACAGAACTTTCACAGAAGATCGCGGAAAAGCTCGGCATATCAAAAAAAGATGCTCTGAAAAATGTTGATATTATTATGGAAAGCATTGCCGAAGCAATGGAAAGCGGAGAAAGGGTCGAGATCAGAGGTTTCGGCAGTTTTATAGTAAAGGAATATGCCAAAAGAAAAGGCGTTCATCCACAGAACGGAAGCGCAATTACAATTCCTGCGAAAAAACTTCCTGCATTTAAAGCAGGCAAAGACCTTAAGGAAAAGATCAACAAATAAAAACCCATTCCCGGGGACATCTTGAACCAGCTGAGAATATATGTATCTGCAACAATAGCAATGACATTCTGGGCACTTTCCTTTGTCTGGTACAAAAATGCGTATCTGAGCTACAGACCTGTCACCATCATATTTGGAAGACTCGTCTTGTCTGCTTTTCTGCTTTTTATAATAATCAGCATTTTTAAAAGAGGATTCTTTATAAAAAAGTCAGATAGAAAGTTCATTTTTCTGATCGCTTTTTTTGAACCCTTCTGTTACTTCATTGGAGAAGCTTACGGAATGCAGTATGTATCTCCGACAGTGGGGGCGATAATTATATCAACCATACCGATACTGACACCGCTTGGTCTCTTTATTTTAAAGATGAAAGAAAAGCTCACTTCTTTCAATCTAATGGGAATGTTACTTTCATTTTTAGGGATAATAGCTGTAATCGCATCTGACTCTGCTTCTTTTAAAAGCTCTGTTGCCGGGGTTCTTCTTCTTTTTGTTGCAGTGATCAGCGCAATTTTCTTTTCCATATTCTTAAAAAAGGTCGGGAATAGTTACAACAGTTTAACAATTGTTTTCTGGCAGAACGTTACTGCTTCTTTTCTGTTCATGCCGTTATTTCTTGCTCTTGATCTTCAGCACTTTCTTAATACGGAACATCTTCCTGAGGCTTATGCGGCAGTAATAAAATTAGGCGTTTTTCCATCAACTATCTCTTTTGCACTTTTCATTCCCGTAGTTTCAAAGATCGGAGCCGCGAAGGCAAATGCATTCGCCAATCTGATCCCTGTAATTACAGCTGTTTTTTCTTTTTTCATCATGGGTGAAGAGTTTACTTTTATAAAGATCATCGGAATAATTATTGTTATTACCGGTCTTTTTATATCCCAGATAAAATTCAAACAGAAAATATTAACGGAGGATTCAGCATGAATAACTTCTGGCTTTCACTTAAAACCGACATCTTTTTCGGAAAGGGACAGATCTCCGTTCTAGGAAAAAACCTTACACGGGCAGGTGTTAAAAAAGTCCTCCTTGCATACGGTCACGGAAGCATAAAAAGAAACGGCGTTTATGATGATATTGTCAGAGAACTTAATGCTGCAAAGATAGAATTTGTCGAGCTTTCAGGGATAGATCCAAACCCCAGAATATCTTCTGTACGTAAAGGTGCCGATATCTGCAGGAACGAAGATGTTGACTTCATTATTGCGGCAGGAGCGGGAAGCGTTATCGACTGCTGTAAAGCTATTGCGGCTGCCAGATACTACAGCGGAGATCCCTGGGATTTCTTTTTACGGAAGGCAAGCATAAAAAAGGCCATCCCCATCTGCACAGTTCTGACACTTGCAGCCACAGGTAGTGAAATGAACGCAGGAATGGTTATCAGCAATGAGAAAACTGCTGAAAAACTTTCAACAGGCAGCATGAAACTCAAGCCTCAGTTCAGTATTCTGGACCCTGAATATACTTTTTCTGTTCCTAAAGATCAGACAGCTGCAGGAATTGCGGATATTACAAGTCATATTTTTGAGCAGTATTTCAGCTATCCTTCCTTTCCGACAGTTGACAGAATGTCTGAAGCTGTGCTGAAAACTGTTTTTCAATACGGGCCCACAGCTGTTAACGAGCCGCAGAACTACGAGGCAAGAGCCAACATTATGTGGGCGGGAACTATTGGACTCAACGGACTTTTAAGCACGGGTAAGGACGGAGACTGGGCAACTCATCTCATTGAGCATGAACTCAGTGCGAAATACGATATAACTCATGGGATCGGTCTTGCTATTCTCACTCCGCACTGGATGAGACATGTTCTTGATGAAAGTAACGATCATATTTTTGCGACTTACGGCAGAAATATATGGAATATCACCGAAAAGGACGACAGAAAAGCGGCATCGGAGGCGATAGAAAAGACTTCCGGATTCTTTACAAATATCGGAATCCCTTCAAAACTTTCAGACATAGGCATTGATTCTTCAAAATTTGATGAAATGGCGCAAAATGCCTTAAAATACAGTAAAGTAGGTCGTTTTAAAGAATTATCAAAGGAAGATATTATCAGTATTTACAACAACAGTCTGTAAGACTAGTTTCCACCGAAAAGATTGAAGTTCTTGATGTTGTACTTCGCACTGTTCTGACGGAGTTTCTGCAACGCTCTCATTTCAACCTGTCTGATCCTTTCTCTTGTGAGATTCATGATCGCTCCGACCTCTTCAAGAGTAACGCCGCCCTTATCGGCGACATCAAGAGCACAGGTTTCTTTAAGTTCCCAGACCTCTTTGCCCGGAAAGTTAAATTTGATCGATTTCGTTTCAGGATTCACATCAAGGAAAAGGTGGTACTTACAGGAAACAAAAAGACAAGGTCTTTTCATCTTAAGACATTCAGCCCTGGTGTTCGGCTTCTGATAGGAAGTAATATCTATCAGGTCTTTGTAGATCGGATCTTTTTCAAGTTCGCTTCGCTGTTCAACGATAACCTCTGTGTAAGGTTTAACCTTCTTTTTTCCGTTCTTCTTAGCCTTTGGAAACATGTTCTCTAACCTCCTCTAAACGCCGTAAATTCATTGCGAGATGAATAAATACATGCAAATAATAAGAGTGGAGAGAGCTATGTCAAGCATATTTTTAATATCTATCTGATTTCATTAGTAATTACTGTCATCACAAAAACTTGTATTAATGGTGATTCGCTCTAAGATTTATGTGTAACAGCTAATTTCAAGGTAATTATGAACAAAGCGAAAGTCCGCAACTGGTGGGTATTTTCAACGTATTTTGCAGAAGGTTTACCCTACTCATTGATCGCGGCGATTCCAGCAATAATGTTCAGAGACATGAGAGCCGACCTTTCTTTTATCGGATTTCTCTCTCTTTTAAGCATTCCGTGGGTAATAAAATTCCTGTGGGCACCCTTTGTGGACTCCTATCATTCATTAAGAAAGTGGCTTGTATCAATGGAGCTCATCCTCACTCTGATCTTTTCTCTCATTGCACTGACGCTTTTTCAGGATGCAAGAATTCCTGTAGTGATTTTACTTGGTTTGGGCGCATTTTTTTCTGCAACTCACGATATTTCAGTTGACGGATTCTACATGGACGCTCTTGATGACGATTCTCAGCAGTCATCTATCGGCTTCAGGGTTCTTGCATACAGAATAGCTCTTGCTGTAGGCTCTGGTGTTGTTGTTAGTATCGGAACTATGCTTTCCTGGAGATGCGCATACGGAGCAGCCGCATCACTGATGTTCGTGCTCTTCTTTATTCACCGTTTTTTTCTGCCTGAACCAGCTTCAACTCCAAAAAGTGACAGGGGTTTTGATCCGCTTATCAAAGCTTTTAAAAGCTACTTTAAAAATGACAGGATAGTTACTGCTATAATCTTTATAGTTTTTCTGCGTGCCGGAGAGTATATGCTCGGGCTGATGCGCGGTCCATTTATGGTCGATCTGGGTATAAAAATACACATCGGCTGGATCTCAGCTGCTGTCGCCATTCCCTTTTCAATTCTCGGAGCGATCGCAGGAGGATCCATTATCTCAAAACACGGGATCAAAAAGACAGGTATCCCTATAATTTTATTCCAGAATTTTACAAATATTCTCTATGCTGCTCTCGCATTTTTCTATTCAGGAACTATCGCTAAAAACATCCTTAATCCTGACTCCATCTATCCTGGTAACATTGGAGTTGTCCTTGTTTCAGTTGTGAACGCCATTGAAAGCTTTTCAAGCGGAATGGGAACAGCACTCCTCATGATAGTTTTAATAAAACTCTGTGATAAAAAGTTCAAAGCGGCTCATTACGCCATCGGTTCAGGATTTATGGCTCTAAGCGGAGCAATTTTGAACACATTAGGAGGAATGACAGCCGAAGTCACCGGCTACGGCTGGTTTTTCATCATCTCCTTTGCAGTTGCAATGCCTGCTTTACCTGCTTTTTCTGCCCGCTTCAAATGACATTGTGTTTGCTGACTTGATCATATCGGTCGGCGAGAGTTCCATGAGTGCTTCAAGCCAGATCTCTTTAGGTATTTTGTCAAAGGGTTCTATTGTCGAAAGAAGTCCGAGAACTGCGACATTTGCTGTTCTTCCCATCTTATCACCGAGAGCCTGAACAACTTTGAGTGCGTCAAACTCGATCACATCGTAATCTTTAAGAGCTTTAACGATCTCCTCCGCATCCGGATAATCTTCCTTTTTTGCTGTCGGAGGAAGTGCTTCAAATCTGTTAAGAATGATCTTTCCACCCGGTTTTATCATTTCAAGGAATCCGTCTCTTAAAACTTCTGAAACCTCCATAGCAACAAGGATATCGGCACTTGCAGGTGAAAGAACAGGACTGTGAACATTTCCGCATGCAAAAGTTGAAATAACGCTTCCGCCAAGCTGAGCCATTCCGTGCGTATCACCTTTAACAATATGAGACTGAGCATATGGAGTTCGCAGAGCTACTTTACTTAAAACCTTGCCGAAAAAGAGATTTCCCTGGCCACCGATTCCTCGGATTGCAATTCTCAGCGACTCGGGAAGAAGCTCTTTTGCAACAGTTTTCGTCTCAACTTTTTCAGGAGCTTCAAGTTTAGGCGGTGCGGCTTTTTTCTTTCTTTCTTCTTCATCGATAGGAACAATTGCACCGAAAGGACATCTCTGCATACAGACCTGAGTATTTCCACCGCAGTTTATGCACAGGCTTGTGAATTCCGGATAGCCGTCCTCACCCATCTTAATTCCGGGACAGATGTTACATCTTTTACATTTCTTACATTTATCCTTGTCGATCTTTATGGTTCTAACCATATCTTTTCTATCCATTATCTGCTGGCAGGGACCTTCAAGAACAAGATTGACGAACTCACCTTCATCAGCTCTTTTAAGAGCATTTTCAAGTGCTTCTTCCACACCTTTAAGATCGTATGAATTTACAGCTTCAACAGCACATTCTTCAGCGGCTATCGCCTTCTTAAGATTGAACTTGTTGGGAACACCCGCAAGATTTGCTTCACTTGTAGGAGCAGGCTGTCCGCCTGTCATAGCCGTAATTCTGTTATCAAGAACAACTTTTACACCGGGCACATTTCTGAAAACACCGTTTCTGGTTGCATCAAGTCCGCTGTGAGCTTCACAACTGTCACCGATAACACTTATCGTCTTAGAAACCATATCAGGTCTACTTATACAGAATCCCTGACGCATGGAATCACTTCCACCCATACAGAGAACCGTGTCAATTGCCTTGTTAAAGAAAAGAAGCGTAGAGCAGCCTATCTCACCGAAACCGGCATAGAGTTTTTTCTGTTTTCTGAGCTTTTCAGCAGCAAGTCCGAACGCTCTGTAAGGACAGCCGGGACAAATTGAGGGAGGTCTCATAACAGGAACGATATCCGTCTGAAACTTCTTTATTTCATGAGCAAGCCCCATCTCCTTCCTGAGCATGTCGATCACCATATCCGGTTCCCAGATAGTGATCGTGGAATTAAGCTCTTTTCCTATAACATCAATCCGTTCAACGAGCATTTTATCCTGAAGAAATCTGTCACCGTCTTCAAAAACGAAAAGCTTCCCTTTCACTTTTTCGGCAAAAGCTTTGATCCTGTTTATCGGCACAGGGTTTGCGATCGACATTGAAAGAATGGAGGGATCAACTTTCAGTGCCGCAAGTGCCTCTTTAACGATTATATCACTTTCACCCACAGTAACTATTCCCCAGTCGTCCTTTCCTTCATGCTCATCGATCAGACAGTCGCAGTTTTCCGCAAATTCAAGCACACCGGGAATCCTTTCAGTTGTTGCAATATTGTAGTTCTTTCTGGCAATACCCGGCATAAGCATCCATGCGCTTAAGTTGTCAGGAAGTTCGCCAGGAGTAATGGTCCTCGCTTCCTTTGTTGTAACAAGACCTTCACTATGAGTAAGAATTCCATTTGCAAGAACACAGACCTGAGTTCTGAACTTTCTTGAAATATCAGCAGCGATAAACGCCGCTTCGTACATCTCCTGATGGTCTCTCGGCTCGATCACCGGAATTCTTGCGGCACTTAAAAAATATCTTGCATCAATAACGTGCTGAGTACTTGAAGGAACATAGTCAGCCGCTGCAAAAACAACAAAAGCGCCAGCCTTTCCCGTGTAGAAAGCAGAAGTTGTGATCGTGTCACCCGCCTGAAAGAGACCGGGAATCTTTAAAGTTACGACAGCATCCATTCCTGCAACGGAGTGACCGACTGTGACTGCCGTTGCAACCGCCTCGTTAACACTCCAGCCGACCTTAATTCTATCCTGAACATGTTTAAGACTCTTATCAATAACTTCAGTACTCGGAGTTCCCGGATAACCGTCAGCGGCATGATATCCCGCATGAACAACTCCAAGAGCAAAAGCAGCATTTCCCTGCAGTATAAACCTGCTTCCTGCCGGGGAATCGACCATTTTTTTAAATTCAGACATAATTACCTCACTATTGTAAAAAAATTAAAAACTTACTTGAACTAAACTTTGTCGGAATATGCAAATGCAGAGTTGCCCATGAGGGCATTCACATTGGAAAGTTCTGAAACCTCTGCAATTATTCGATATCTCATAGTCTCATAAAAAAAAACATCAACAAAGCATTCTATTACATGAAAAAAAACTTTCAAGTAAAAAAAACGGCCGGCAGAAGCCGGCCGAAGTGTGTGATCTTCCCGTCAAGATATGAGACGCCGCTCTGAAAACCAAATCGCGTTCCTAGTTAAGACTGTTAAATTAAAAAAAGGTTACAGATCGTGTCATTTCATGAGATTAAACTCAAAACCGCCGAAGAACATTGGAGAAAACCGGCCCTGCTCAAAGGTGGTATTCTTGAGTACGTTATAGTTAACTCCGGCTCCGGCTGAAATTGCGAACCAGCTCCAGATGCTGTAGCTCAAGCCTGCTTTAAGACCAAGTGCATAGTCGTTAAGCTCAGGGTTGTCACCGAAATCCCAGATCTTTTCATATCCCAGATCAGCAGTAATAAGAAAGTCATCCATTCTGTAATAACCGCCGAATTTAAGCCCGAGCGACATTGGTCTGTCAATTGAATCGCTATAGTCAGTTCCTACCGAAAGTGTTGAGTACATATTCAGATAACTGACTCTTATTCCTGTGTTTATCATGGCGAGATATCCATCTCCACCGTGACTCCACAGGAGAAGGTCTATCGGCATGAACTCTTCGTCTTCGTTCTTAATTATCTGAGCAGTCTCAATATCTTTCTTTTCAGTATTTTCAGGTTTCTCTGCTTTAAATTTTCCTTCGATCTTCGGAGCCTCCCCGTAATATCTTCCCCATTTGGGATCATTTCTGCCGAACTTTTCTTCTTCCGCTTTTTCTATATCCGGATCGGGCTCTTCTTCAAGAACACTGTCTTCAGGTTCCTGATCTTCAGTCTCAGTTTCTTTTACACTGACTTCTTTCTGTTCTTCAGGTTTCTGATCTTTCTTTTCCTCAGGTTTCTTTTCGGGCTCATCATTAACATCAGATTCTTCTTTTTTCTCTTTTTCCTTCAGGTCTTCATCTTTCCCGAAAATACCTTTTTCCCATCCTGAAACATTTTCCCCTTCTTCAACAAGCACATTTACAGAAAAAGGCGGAGCTTCAGTACTGCCGTAAAGCGTAAATGCAAAAATTAAGGAAAAAAATAATGTGAAAACGGAACCTTTCATTATAGCGCAACCGATGGAAGCCTGTACATTGAAACTTTTATATGATTTTCTTTTGAATCAAGAACTATCTCCTGTGAATGTCTGAATTTCTCATACTCTGCATGAGCTCTTATCTTCATCTTTCCTTTCTTCGAAGTTCTCACGACAAAAGGAATTATGTTCTTGCCTCTTTTAAGATCACCTGTCCAGTTATGAGATCTTATTTTGGTTATTCTGCTGTTATCGGAATGAAATGTCAGTCCCTTATCCAGCTCAATATAGAAACTCACATTCTTAAGGTCACGTACCGCATTATAGACAAGTTTAACTGTAACAGGTCTACCCTGTGATACAGTAGATTCATAATAGAGTTTTCTGGTATCCTGCTGTGAAAAGTTCTCGTATAACGCAAAGATCGAAAGAAGAATGAAAAGTGATGCCGCCGTAGCGATCATTGCCCTCATTCTAAATCTGAAAAAACGGTTCTTTTCCTTTTTCCTGACTTCTTCGTGAAGTTTTTCTCTGAGTGATGATCTAAGATCTTCTGAAACAGCGATATCCTGCTTTCTAGCTTCAGCCAGAAGACTGTTCAGGATCTTTTCAGAGTTATTGCCGTTCATTACCGTTTCCCCTTACCAACCATTATGTAAGACCGTCTCCGATCCGGAATGGTTACACTCATTTAAAAAACTCCATATTTTCTTCTATCAGTTCCTTAAGCCTGTTCCTTGCCCTGTGCAGTCTGACCTTAAGAAGATTTTTCTCTATATCGAGCATTGCCGCAACTTCATCATGATCCAGCTCCTGAATATCGATGAGAGTGATAACCTCACTGTATGAAACCGGAAGACAGGAAATAAGTTTTCTGACAAGTTTCGCCCTATCGTCCTTTATCAGTTCCATGTCCTTACGGTCTTCAAAAGAAGGTTCATAACCGACGATATCGTCAATGCTTATGCCTGTACTCTTTTTCTCAGCCTTAAGATAATCGAAGTAGGCATTTCTTATTATTTTCCACAACCATGTCGAAAAACTGCTTTTAAAGGAAAAACTCCCGATATTTCTGAATGCTTTTATCAGTGCTTCCTGATAGATGTCCTCAGCAACAGGCCTGTCTCCGCCGGTAATTGAAAGGGCAAAGGAGAATATTTTATTTTCTTCAAGCTTTATCAACTCCTCGAATGCCTGCACATCACCTTTTACGGCCTTTTTAGCCAGAAATGTCTGCTGATCTTTAGTCATAGATTATCGGGAACTCAGATCTCTTCCTGAGTATTCCTTAATAAGTTCAATAACTTTTTTCTTCGTATCTCTAAGATACCACTTCTTGTGTTCAAAAGGCATAAAGGAGCTTTTTATTCCGTTTATAACAAGGTCAAGAATGTTCTGCTCAGTGAGGTTATAAGCTGCATATGCTTTCACATACTCATCAGTTACCGTAGTATCTGTAATAAGTCTGTTATCCGTATTCAGTGTCACTCTTATCCCAAGGTCAAGATAGAACTTGAAAGGATGCTCATCCAGGCTTTTTACTGTTCCTGTCTGAATGTTCGATGAAGGACATATTTCAAGAGGAATTCTGTGATCGTTGACATAGTTGAGCAGATCACCATCCTCTCTGAGCCTTACACCGTGGCCGATCCTGTGAGCACCACAGTAGTGAAGAGCCTGATGTATGCTGTCAGGTCCGTATGCCTCTCCGGCATGGATCGTAACATTAATATTGTTTGAAAGAATAAGCGAGAAAGCTTCGAGATGATCCTTAGCCGGATAGTTGTATTCAGCACCCGCCAGATCAAATCCCACAACGCCTCTGTTTTTAAATGCTACAGCAAGTTCAGCCATTCTTAAACTGACAGTGGGAGAGATGTTTCTTATTCCGCAGACGATAACTTCACTTTTTATTCCGAAATCCCTTTCCGCAGCCTGAAGACCTTCGACAACCGACTCCACAATAGTTGTAAGAGCAAGTCCCTTCTGTGTGTGAAGAACCGGCGAATATCTTACTTCCATATATTCCACATTTTCCTTTGCGCAGTCCTCAGCAAGCTCATAGGCTGCTCTGTAAAGTCCATGCGGAGTTTGCAGCACTTTGAGTGTTATTTCAAAACCCTTCAGATATTCAACAAGCGAGGGGTGGACCTTTCCGGGACCGATAAGTTCTTTAAGCTCATCTATATTTTCCACACCAAGATCTATCTTGTCTTTTTTTGCAAGATCCATAATGGTTTCGAGCCTTAACGAACCGTCAAGATGAACGTGCAGATCTGTTTTGGGCAGTTTATGGAAAAATTCTCTACTTAGTTTCTTAATTTTACTATCTGTCATTGAAAAGCTCCATCAGTTAAGGGTCTTGCACTCTATAACTTCCATCTCGTGCATATCGGCTTCGCCTTCGATACGAAGCTCTTCCCCAATACGGATGTTATTTGTAAAAATGGTCACTCCGCCTCTGCTGGAATAAGGCTCCTCTATATAACAAATCTCCTTGATAGCCCCCGCTTCGAGCTCCACATTAGCTTTAAAAAGCTTGTCGTTGTTAAGATAGTATGTCTCAGACTTTGCAAGAGAAGCACCTTCAAGCTGGAGAATGTAATATGTCACATAACCTTCTTCGGAAACATTTTCCGGATTATCAGCAAAAAACACCTGGATCATAGGAACACTGTGACCTGAACTGATCGTGATGTCCTTTTTTATTGCCCACACAGAGTCGTTTACAGTAACAGACTTTCCTTCCAGATTAAGATATGTCAGATAACCTGATCCGAGCTCCATATCCTCCTGTGCCGCATTTCCATCATTTATCGTGCCGTAAAATGAAAAGATCACATCCCAGGATTCTGTCACTAAATCCTCATCAACAGTTTCTTCAGTGTCGGGATACTCCTGATAGTAGGATTCCGTATCGGTCAGATAACTTGGATTACTGTATTTGTCGGCAGCTTCCTGAATACAGGAAAGGCTTGTAAGAGTAACGACTAAAAGTATAAAAAACATTCTGATCTTCATCTCAAACTCCATTAGTATAACAGCAGCTTAATATATTACATAAAAAGCTAATACATTCAATTTTTTGTTAT
>CAZTKP010000065.1:0-8067 GCA_964614215.1 uncultured Spirochaetales bacterium
CTGAAACGGATATCATCACTTTTAAAAGTTCCGTTTCTTCTTGATTCTATTATCTTTTTAAACTCCTCAGTTTCAAGAAATTCGTCTTTTTCTATATTCATTTCCTCAGTAAAAATCTCCTGATCTTTTTCCATTTTGGGAAAAGTCTCAAACACTTTTTTAAGATCGTAAGCCACGAACTTTCCAAGCTGCCACGGCTTGGTTGAAACGTACATTATCTTTTTCGTGTTGTTAAAAACCACTGAATGATGAGCAAGAAACTGATTTATTGCAAGTTCGCTCCCCGGCTTAACATCCTTCCCACCGAATTGCTTTGTGTCACGAAGAATCTTTACGACAGCCTGAGCATCAAAATTTTCACCATTTTCTATCAGCTCGTTCACCCTGTTCAGTCTTCCCAGAGAATGACGAGCCGGAAGAGACCCTTTTTCAAGATAATCCCCTTTAAGCGGACCCTGAAAGTGGTTCGTAACTGAAATACTGTTTTCATTTTTATCAAAGATCTCCGTCTTTTCCGGTCTCTTTTCAATAACAACGCTCTTTCCGTCATTGGCTGAGCTGATAAGAAAATTCTGAGATACAAAAATGTCTCTTGAACGCGCAATTTTCAGTGCTGAATCTATGTCTTTGGCATACTGCAGGATCTCTCTTGCAACAAGGGTTACAGGAGTTGCACTCTTTTCAGGGATCTCACTTTCAGCAGCGTTTATAACAACGCTTAAGCCCTCGATATTCATTCCTGAAACGACACCTGTCATTCCTCCCCAGACTATCATTGCAAAAGGTATCCCCTTTTCAGGTTTTACAAATTCCACTATCTTCTTTTCTGCAAACTTTTCGCCCAGATAGAAGTCAAAGTTCCTGCCCGTAAGAAGATCGCTATCAATCGTCTTATCCCCCCACATTGAAAAAGCTGTGCATGCAACAAGATTTAAGTTCTGAAGCATGTGACCGATATCATGAGCCGCGTGGTAGTTAAGCATCCTCATGTAACCTGAACCGATCGAATCAAATTCAGAAGATGCCGACCTTGAAATCCCGTAGATCTCCTTAATGTTTTCCGGAGCAATATTAGAAGCGATCTTTCTATTGAAGAAGTAGATACCCGATTTAAGAATGAATCTGTAGGTATCACTGGGAACCATCTTGTTTATCATATCAATAAAGATCTTTTCCTGATCTCTCAGAAGATCCTTCGTCAGTCTGCCTGCATAAACCCCTCTTTCAAAAGGCTCTCCTTCCACATAAAGCTCGTAAAGACCACTTTCTGAAAGTCTCAGACGATTCCCGGCAGCACCTTTAAGTGTTCCATCTATGACAGTTACTTCCACCTCAGGCTCTTTAAGATCATCAAGATAATCAGGAGCTCCTTCCCTGAGATTAAAAGCGATCAGTATCACTATAACCAGCGGGACGATCAGAAAGAAAAAAACTGCAAGGAATTTAAGAACTTTGCTCAAATCACCGAACCTCCCTGATCTTATCGACCAGATATTCATAGCCCAGCATTGATCCCGCTGTAAGGATAGATCCGATGGTAACACCCAGAACTCCATGAAGAATAATGTTCTGACCGCTCAGATACAGGTTCTTTATCCTTGTTTTCGGTGAAATAAAGGAATTCTGAGGTTCGTCACAGTTCCTCAGGACTCCGTAGAGAGCGCCGTTCCTCGCTCCCACATAATCTCTGAAAGTAAGAGGTGTCGAGGTATAAAAATTCTCTATTGAACCCTTAAGGTCAGGAAACTTTTCCGTTATCTGATCAATGAATATCTCAGCAACTTCCGTCTTAAAATCCTCGTAGTCCTTACCACGTCTGAGATACTTTGTATTCTCCCATTTTTTCACTTCCTCATACTTCATGTAACCAAGAGCAATAGCAGAGTCGGCATATTCAGTTGACGCGGATATCGCTGGTGTCAGGAACATGAACGAATTAAAACTGTTACCACTTCTGCCGCATTCAGTTCTCCATACATTTTCACTTTCATGACAGTAGTAATTTGAATTAATATAAGGGAAAGTTTCCTTTTTAAGATTCATGTAAAGTCCGAAAACTCCGATGGTATCTTCAAGAGAATATATCTTCTCTCGATAAGCGGGATTCAGTGTGTCACCTTCAAGAATATCGAGCATATCGGCAGGATGCATGGTGGAAATGAACTTCTCGGCAAAGATCTTTTCCTTACCGTTAACCTCAATATGTTTGAGCGTTCTCCTTTCGGCAACGAACTTCGTGACCTTATGCCCTGTAAGAATATCAACACCGTTATTTTTAAGATTTCTTACAAGCAGGTCAGATATCTGTGAACCGCCGTCAACAAAACGCCATGAACTTTTCATAAAATTATCGTTTATCAGAGCATGAACATGGATCGGTGTTTTTGAAGCAACACCGGCATAAAGACCGTTGTTTCCGGCAAGAACATTTGAAAGCAGCGGATCCCTGATAAAACTTTCTATAACCGCCTTCGCATTCTTCTGGTAGAAAAAATCTTCAGGGATTGAAGCACTTTTTACACTGATGTTGTAAAGCGGAAAGGACGAAACTGTCTTTCTAATATAGCTGACATAGTTTTCAAGCCCTTCTCTTTCGTGCGGAAAATACTGTGCAAGCTGCTCAATAAAATTATCGTAACCTGCTGCAAGAGGATAAAAATGCTTATGTCCTTTAAAACAGATCCTGTCAAACCCGTCATCGTCAAGTCTCCTGATATTGAGATCATCCATAATACCAAGATATTTGAAATAGGTATGAAGATTCTGGCCTTCTTCAAGACCGCCGACGTAGTGAACACCGGTATCAAAGATCCTTCCGTCCCTTTTAAAGGTCTGAAGACTGCCGCCGGCAACTGAGTGCTGCTCAATCATGCATACTTTCATTCCCTCTTTTGAAAGAATATCTGCACAGATAAGACCGCCGAGACCTGAGCCCACTATCGCCACATCATACATCAGTTTTCTCCATTTTTTTCAAAACAAAGACCCTGTTAGAAGTTTTATCCTGTGTCTTTACGATCTCATAGGTAAAACCAAGCCTTGATGCAATATTTTCTATCATTTCACCTGAAATGAATGAAAGGGAAGAAGATGTTTTATTAAATCCGAGCCCCGTTGAGAACTTTTCCGTCATTTCAGTATTCTTATGGTTTTTCTTCAGCTGAGTGTCTCCGTCTCGGATGATGATAAATCCTCCTTCATTAAGTTTCTCAGCACACTTGAGAATAATAGATTCGTGAGTTTTTTCAGGCACATAATGCAAGACATCATTAAGTACGAACACATCGCTGGGTTCGGGCTCATACTCAAGAATATCTGCACTTTCAAACTTTGTCCGCTCACTATTTAAAAAGCAGTTTTCTGCAACTGCGATCTTGTCTTTATCGTAATCCACAGCAACAAATTTTCTGTCATGTGAAGTAAGAGAAAGCATATAGACCATCATACCCATTCCGCAACCGAGATCAGTTACAGCGGCATCGCGCGGAATGATCTCATCAAAAAACCTGTAGTTCTTTTCAAGACGCGTCTTGATCCTTACGTACCACTCAATGTCCGGACCTTTGTAGATGTAGTTCTTGATGAGCCTGTCTCTGAAAAAATCAACATCGCCAAGCTCTTCATAAACTTTTGCATACTCTTTTTTAAACATCTTTGAAACGCCTTTGCAGACATCCTGATAGGTCTCACCGAATTCACCCGAGCCGTACTTAACTTCAGGAAGAACGAAGTATGAAAGCCAGGCCTGTCTTACTGAGAACTCACCCTTTTTAATACTGTGACCGCTTCCGTGAAGAACGATTGGAACGATGTCGAGCTTCAGCTTTTCAGCAAGAAAGAACGCACCTTTATGAAAACGCCTCAGATTCTTTCCGTCACCTCTTGTTCCTTCAGGAAAGACAACGATCGAGTAACCTGCGTCAACAACATCCTGCAGTTTGGGAGCCATCTTTTCAAAGCCTTCAGTAACGGTGAAAAAATCCGCGAACTGTACAAGTTTCCCAAAGATAGGGTTATTAGACACCCAGCTTTTTGTCACCATAACTATCTTCGTTTTAAGAGAAAGCATCATCAGGATATCGAGAAAAGACTGGTGGTTTGCAATGATGACTGACGGCTTGCTCAGATCCACATTGTGACGGTTTATCATCCTGAGCCTTACATGCGGAGCGAAGAAGATGACGGCTCTTGCAGCTATCCTGATGAGAAAATGGTACATCCACTTTCTTTTTCTCTTTGCGCTTCTGAAAGGAATGGTCGTAAAAATTCCGAATCCCAGCCCGGAAAGTCCGAGACTGAATCCCACATAGTTCGCATAGGCGATAAAAGTATAGGCAA
Organism: uncultured Spirochaetales bacterium; assembly: GCA_964614215.1. Classification (GTDB taxonomy): domain Bacteria; phylum UBP6; class UBA1177; order UBA1177; family UBA1177; genus CAZTKP01. The sequence goes on from CAZTKP010000065.1 coordinate 4,339, forward strand.
CCACAAGAAAAGTGTGGGGAGGAGCTTTCTTTTTCTTCTGTTTAATAAGCATCCAGTCAAAAATAGCCGGCGCAAGTACAAAAGAGTTTATAAGTGTGGAAAGCATTCCCAGAACCGCGATCAGAGCAATTGATCTCAGGGCCGGATGGACAGCGGACAAAAGTGCTCCGACTCCTGCAACCGTCGTAAAACAGGACACCAGAATGGAACTTTTGTAGGAAACCGCCATTTCCTTGTCACCATAGATATACTCCTGCATCTTTGCACGCATCACAAAGGCGACGTAATCTATCCCCAGACCGAAAATGAAGGTGACTATAATGATGTTGACTATGTTGAACTTGAGCCCGAGGATCGTCATAAAACCGAGTGTCCACAGCCAGGATACGATAACAGGGATCATCGCCGCGATGGCAAGCTCCAGTCTGCCGCTAAGAAGGAAAAGAAGCAGGAATACCGTAATGATCGAAAAAAGCAGAAGTTTTTCAAAATCATGTTTGAGAAACTTGACGAACTTATGCATAAGCCCTGCTCTGTCAAAGTAGAACGCATCAACTTCACTTTCAGCTTTTTGCGAAAGATCAGGGTTCTTATCGCTGTCAACCCTAAGAAGCGTAGCCGCCATGACATCGTCAACGGATGTTATCCAGTTCATGAAAAGATGCGGCGCGAACTTTGTCAGTTCAACAGGATCAACAACTTCGAATTTCCTATCCAGAAGTTTATAAAAATCGCTGAAAGTCTCTTCCTTAAAACCGATCTTGGCACCTTCAGAGATCAGGAGCTCCTTTATTTTTGCCTTTTTCTTTTCATCCCAGAAACTGTTCCATCTTTCTATCTTACGGTGCTGTTTCTCTTTTGAAAGAAGGATCTCACCAACATCGTTAAATGCTTCGATACGGCCTTCTTTTTTATACCTTTCCAATGTTTTTTGAGCTTTTTCTCTCTTTTCAAGTGCTTCGTTAAGGTCATTTCCTTCAAAAACGAGATAGACTGCCTTTTTGTTGACGTTGCTTATCTCATCGAGATTATCCAGAGCTTTCTGAACTTCCGGTCTGACGTAGTTTATACTGTTAAGATCGTCCTCGAACTGCACATCATCGGAAAAAAAGTAGAGGACAGCGGTCACAACTACAACACCGATCACAAGATAGCGGTTTTTCTCATATTCCTTTGAAGCCAGAAACCCGACAAGACCCTTTCTTTCCATAACTTCTGCATCTTCAGGGATCCCGAAAAATTCAACAAGATGAGGAAGAACAGTTATGGAAAAAAGCATGGCTGTAAGCACACTTACAGAAGAAAGCAGACCAAGATCGTTCAGTGCCGGAGAATCAAGAAAAAGAAGACAGGCAAAGGCTGATACAGTCGTAAAACAGCTCAGGACCATCGGAAAGGAAATGTCGCTGATAGCCTTTCCCGCATTTTTAGTTTTCAGGATATGAGAGACCGTGTGAATGGCATAGTCAACGGTTATTCCGAGAAGAATTGAAGTTATTCCCAGAGCAATTGCAGAAATTTCGGTCTTAATGAGCCAGGCAGCGGCAACGGCGGTAACACCTCCGAAGATCGCAGGAAGAAAAATGAGCGGAATAAATCTGATCCTCCTGAAATGGAAGAGAAGAATAAAAAAGACGAGCAGAACTGCGATCATTGAGGAAAGAACAACATCTGTCTTTATTCTGTCGGCACTTCCTACAGCTATGGGAAGTCCTCCTGCAAACTCGGCTTTTATCTTTCCGCCCGACTTTTCGCTAAGTTCGGCGATTATTTTCCTGATATCATCGACCAGCTCGGCATTTCTACCTGTTTCCACGGCCGATCCGTCAGGCTGAATAAAGAATATGAGATTCTTTTTGTCCTTTGTGAAAATATGTCTTCCGACTACTGTGAAGTTGTCTTCCGGATTGAGTGTCTCAAGTTTCTTCATCGCCTGGAACGAAAGCCCGAGCGGATCTTTTCGAAGCATTGGACCAGAGATCATTCCCGCAGGACTGATCATGTTGCGGTACAGAATTCCGAGAATATTCGCAACACTTTTTTCGTTAAGATTTTTTTCAATTCCGGCATATTTTTCTTCATCCATATAAAGCGGCAGATAGTCCAGAAAGTGAGCATGAACTTTCTGTGTATCGATCTCTGTAAGATCGACCGAATATGAACTTATGAGACTGGAAACATCCGATTTTTTAAGCTTTTCAGTAAATTCATCCGCAAATGACGCAAGATCACCGGGTTTTCCTTTTTCTCCTGTGTGATAGACGCGGAATACCACCCTGTCGAGGAACTTGAAATTCTTAAGGACCTTCTGATATTTCTCGCCCTGATCACCGAAGGGAATAGCCTTTGTTATATCTTCTTCAAGGTTTATGTTGACCGCAAGGTATCCAAGAACTGCGGAAAGAACGATCATAAAGACCAGAAGGGCTAGCCTTCTTTTTTTGAGATAGGAAAAATAAGTGCTGAAAAGTGAGACCATGATCTATTTTCTTCTTTTTGCTGTAACCAAAATATACGTTGTAAAAAATGCTATGACTGCAAGCACTGCACCGAGGAACATGCTTCCTATCACATACTGAAGCAGGTTTGCAGAAACCGATTCAAGTGTAATTTCATCAAAAGTAAGCTCTACAGGAGACTTAAAGAACAATCCGCCCAGCAGATAGCTCCAGTAGATGATAAAAGGGATAAGAGGAGGCAGTGAAACATGTGAAGCTACAACAACTATCGCTTTATTGAGCTTTAAAATATGTGCGACAAGTATCCCTATCGCTATCTGATATCCCCAGAAAGGTGAAACTCCTACAGTAACACCAAGAGCCGCGGCAAATGCAACCTTATGGACAGGATCGTTCGATCCTAAGATATCGCTTTTTATTTCTGCAAAGCTTTTCTTTTTGAGTTTTCTAAAATACATAAGCGGACGGAAGATGGTGAGAGCAAGAAAAACAAGGAAGGTGTTCAGAATGCTGACTCTGGTAAAATCCTGAAAAGGTCGAAAATGGCTCACTCTCGTTTCTTCGGGGGCGTAGTAGACAGTAACAGGAACGTGAGTTACATTAATTCCCTTCCATGCAGCTCTCACTATCACTTCTATCTCAAATTCGTACTTGGGAGTAATGAACTTCATTCCGTCAAGAAGTCTCACAGGATAAAGCCTGTATCCCGACTGAGTGTCAGGAAGATCGATACCTGTTTCGACCCTGTACCAGAAATTCGAGAACTTGTGACCGAAACTGCTTTTTCCGGGAACACTTGACTGCTCCATATTTCTTGCGCCGACAATGAGAGAATCCGGCTCTTCTTCGATCTTTTTGATGAAGTTGGGAAGTTCATCAGCGTTATGCTGACCGTCGGAGTCAATTGTGATCACATATCTGTAACCAAGTTCTACCGCCTTTTTAAAACCGTTCTTTAACGCAACACCCTTCCCCTGATTCACCTCGTGAGTCACAACATCTATCTGCCCGTATTTACTGAGAATATCAGAAGTCGAATCAGTACAGCCATCGTTTACAACAATGACCTGATCTGTGAAGTTGAGCACCCTATCAATGACAGATGCAAGAGTTTTGTCATTATTGTATGTCGGAATTATCACCGCACATTCAAGATCTTTAAACTTTTCACGCCACATCTTGTCACCCAAAAAATGCCCACCAGTTTATTTGTTCATACATACATTGTCAAGATACTGTATAGTTACTATATTTTTATACGGGATTTATA
>CAZTKP010000065.1:8167-14063 GCA_964614215.1 uncultured Spirochaetales bacterium
CGTGTGATGCCGAGCATGGCGGCGGCGTGGGTTCTGTTTCCCTTACATTCTTCGAGTGCTTCTTTTATCGCCTGTATTTCAAGTTCGGCCATTGAAGGGACTTTTCCAAAGAGGTTTTTGAGGGTTTTGCTTTTATCTATTGTTTCAAATGTAACTGTCGAGGGTTCAATTTTCTGAGTGAGTTCGGGGAATGATGCAGCACTTAGGACGTTTCCGCCTGCTGAACTGACTGCATTAAAGACCATTGCTCTAAGCTCTCTGACATTTCCCGGAAAAGAGTGTTTTTTAAGCGCAGGAATAAGGTCAGCGACATAGGTCGGTTTCCTCATGCTCTGAGCAGTTGCGGCCATTTCGAGAAAATGCTCAAAAAGCACAGGAATATCGTCAGTTCTTTTTCTTAGCGGAGGTATGTCGATATGGTGAACAGAAAGCCTGTAGTAGAGATCTTTCCTGAACTCGCCTTTTGACTGCATTTCATAAAGATCACGGTTAGTTGCGACGACTATTCTCGCGTCGCTTGTCTTTTGAGAATCTGATCCGATGGGATAGTAGGTTCCGCTTTGAAGAAGCTCAAGAAGTTTAACCTGAGAAGCGTGGCTAAGATCACCGATCTCATCAAGAAAAAGTGTTCCGCCTTTTGCTTTCTCAATTAATCCCGCTCTCTTTTTATCAGCACCGGTGAAAGCTCCGCGGAGATGCCCGAAAAGAGTGTCGGTGAACATGTGATCATCAAGTCCGGCGACATTTACAGCAACGAACTCACCATCAAGTTTGGAAACCTTATGCACAGCCCTGGCGATGAGGTCTTTTCCCACACCGGTCTCACCCGTGACAAGAACGGGTTCGGGACTCTTTTTTATGGCGTTCATATATCTGAAAATAGAACGGATCTTTTTATCGGCGGTGACTATGTCGCTGAATTCATCCTGGACTACCGCGACTTCTTCTTTTTTGTCTGAAACTTCCGGAAGGACCTCGTTTATCACATTTAGGAAGCGTTCGCGACTTACTGGTTTAACGATGTATTCCCTTGCTCCGAGCTTAATGCTGTCAACTGCTCTTCCCACATCGTCAATGCCCACCGTGAACACAACTCTCGTCTTTCTATCGTGTTCATGAACTTTTTTTAAAAAACCTTCCTCACCTTTTGAAAAGGCATTGATATCGGCAATAACGATATCAAACCTGCTGTTTGTCAAAACCGACCTGAATTCCGTTTCATCCGCACAGATAATGATATCTTCTACCTGTGTACCTTTAAGGAACATTTCAAGAGTTCTTGAGACGAAAGGATCTTTTTCAATTAAGGCAATTTTCGGATTTGTGTGTTTCATTGTAAAAACAGATCAGTTATCAAGTTTATCAACGAGTCCGTCTCTTCTGAGATGATCTCTGTAACCGTCAATATGATTGTTGAGAATATACTTCAGGTATTCGATATTATTCTCAATTCCCATCCTGTACAGATCTTTGTCTATTCCGTAACGTTCCTTGAAATGATAGACCATGTTCCTGTCAACACCCTGAAGTTCGTGAGAGAATCTCTTTTCCATTTTCTTATAGAACTCAACGGTATTTTTGAGAATATCGACTTCCTTCTCAAAACCGGGGATCATGCCTGCACGGAACTCCTGATAAAGGAAAAGCAGTTTCTCAAGATAGACCCTGTCGGCCATCTGTCCCAGGAGATCGCCAGCCGCGAGAATAATTCCCAGATTTTCGGTCTGATCATCGACGAACTTCGTATTTTCTATATCGGTCATAAGGTCTGTACACATTATTATCTGCGAGACACTTTCAATAAAAGACTTGTCATAGCCTTTTCCTGCAAGATATCCCTTTGCAAACTCGGCTCCTCTTTTCACATGATCGACCGTGTAGACCGCACCTGTTTCAACTTCATCGCCTTTTTCAGGGATATAACCGACATCGTGCATCAATGCAGAACATACAAGGATCTCCACATCACGCGGACTGATCTTTCCACCCCTGATATTTACGGCATCCGCCAACCGTAAAGAAGCCATAAGCACATCAAAGGTGTGTTTACGGTCATGATACTCCGTCGTGCATGAAAGATAACCGGGATACTTGCCGGCAAAAAGCTTCACAACATCATCAAAAACAGCCTGTATTCTGCCTACAACTTCGCTGTCACAGTCAAAGTAACCGAATATTTTTGTTATCTCTTTACGTACTGCTTCAGCGGAGTTAATATCGACCAGCATTGAAAGCTGAAGTCGTTTGTAGAACTGTTTCATTTCTTTTTCGTTCATGCTAGGAATTTTACAGATGTAAAAAAATGTGTCAATTAAATAATTGGGGTTATTGAACTTGTGTGAAAACTACTTTACAACTTCCATGCACACATCAATCAGGTTTTACAATTGATGTATAAAGTCTTCTCTTTATCTTTTTCGTGGAAGTTTTCTCGAACTCTTCCGGGTAGAGTTTTATCTTTTTGATCTTTGCAAAAGCTGGAAGTTTTTCATTTAGTTCCTTCCTGTTTGTTTCCATTATTTTTTCAAGGTCGGCTTCTTTCACGCTGTTCTTATCCATTTTTTCCTTATCCGGATAAACAAGTGCGACAAGTCTTCCTTCTCCTGCATCAAGAACGATGGATTCACTGACGTAAGGCATGTAGTTGAGTTTCGCTTCAAGTTCTTCGGGATAGATGTTCTGGCCTGAACCGGAAAGGATCATATTTTTGCTTCTTCCGCTGATAAAAACAAATCCTTCTTTGTCGACATAGCCCAGATCTCCGGTGTGAAGCCAGCCGTCACTATCAATTGTTTCAGCTGTCTCATCATCCATTTTGTAGTACCCATCCATGACGTTCTCACCTTTGACACAGATCTCGCCTATTCCCTTATCATTTGGCAAATCAATTTTCATCTCAAGATAGCTCATGACCTTTCCGCAGCTTCCAAGCGGCCTGCCGTCATGATAATCAGTGTAAGTGATAAGCGGTCCGCACTCTGTCATTCCGTAACCGACAGTCACTTTCACACCCGCCTTCATGAAAAATTTCTCAATATCGGGGTTAAAAGCAGCTCCACCGACAACTATTTCATACTGAGTTCCGCCAAAAGCATCGTTGATGCCTTTACCAATTTTTTTGTAGATAAGTTTATTAATTCCGGGAGTATTAAGGAGAATTTTCATCTTCGTCGTTTCAAGAAGAGGCATGATCTTTGCACGGTAGATCTTTTCAAGGATCAGCGGCACAGCAAAAATAACATCAGGTTTAACTTCACTAAAAGCTTTGAGAATGATCTTGGGAGACGGAATTTTTCCTAAAAAAGTTATGTGACAACCCTTGATAAAAGGACTCAGAAAATCAAAAGCACATCCAAAACAATGTGCCAGAGGAAGAAAGGAAAGAACCTTACTTTCCCTTTTTATCGGTAACGTATCCAGGAAGTATCTCACATTTGCCATCAGACAGTTTCCTGAAAGCATTACACCCTTGGAAAAACCTGTAGTCCCTGAAGTATAGACGATCGCGACAACTTCACCGTTATCAACCTTTTCCACCTTGAAATTCTCTCTGCCGCAACAGTCGCTTTCCCTGAAATCTTTAATTTTATCAACCACTTTACCACCTAAACTATCATCAGGGCAGTAAAGCATCTCAAAAGAATCAAGACTGAAAATCCCGGCAAGCTTTTCCATCTTTACATCTTCAATTCTGTCATAGATGTTACCCGCAACAAAGAACAACTTAGACTCTGAATGGTTGACAATGTGATGTATCTCGTCAGTCTGAAAATCGCTCAGGATGGGAACGATCACCGCACCGTAACTCACAGTCGCAAGATAGACAGTTCCCCAGTTTGTCGAGTTCTTGCCCGCAAGGGCAACCTTATCGCCCTTTTTAAGTCCGCAAACCTCAAAAACTGCATGAAGTTCCTTAACCCTCTTTGCGATCACGCTGAATGTTACAGCTTCACCGCCGTAATCACCAAAACATAGACTATCCCAGTTCTCAATAAACGACTTTTCAATTGCACCGACAAAGTTCTCTTTAAGCATCATTTCCCCCGAAAGTTAGATCACGCGGGTAAGTTTACAATGTGACAAGATATTTTCAATACAAAAACCCGAAAAGATATAACGGAATTACAGTTTTAAAACCTGACTCAATTTCATCAAGGGCATAGAAAGCATTCTTCAGTCCTTCCAACTGCCTGGATTTTTTATTTTTTCCACCAACTTCAAAGATCAGTCCATCAACCTCGAAGTCTCCTTTTTCCGGGATTGTTATTTCATGTCTGCCTGAAACCTGATTTGCAAAGAAAGTTTCTCTCATTGTCCCGGCACTGTTCTGATAAGTCCTTTCTGAAAGAGTTTTTATAAGACTTGTGTTCTGCATAAATATTTTCTCGGGTTTTCTTGCAGACCTGAAACCACTTCCTGCTTTTCTGGCTGTTATTATAAAACCCGCTTTTTCAAGATACTCCAGATAGTTATAAACATACTCTCTTGAAATTTTCAGCTCCTTGCTGATTCTGTCAACATTAGGAGTAAACGGATCAGACGTTGCAATTATCCAGAGAAGTTTCTTTAAAGCGGGAAGTTTCGGCTGAGAAACATTAAAACTTGCAATAATGTCTTCAAATACAACTTTCTCAATAACATTACCCAGTCTGAAAAAATACTCGTCTTTACCTTCAAGAAAGAATGGATAGTAACCATATTCAATATAATCCTTAAACTCCTTAAGAATTACGTTTTCCGATCTTAGATGCAATGATAATTCGTTGTGATCATTAATAATTTCATTTAATTTCACAGCTTTGTATTCAGTACCTTTTGTTACATTTAAAAACTCTCTGAACGAAAGTCCTTTAAGTTCATAGTAAACCACTCTTCTTGAAAGATCACCTTTACTTTTTCTTAGTTCTATCGTGGAACTTCCTGAAACAACAACCTTTTTTTCCGGATAAACATCAATTATATTCTTCAGCTCAATAGTCCAGTTCGAATACTTGTGAACCTCATCAATATAAAGAGCAAGTCCCCCGTTTTTAAAAAAAGTGTCTGCAATTTCATAAAGACCTGTAGAACTTACAAAAATATGGTCTGCCGGAATATAAAGAGCTTCTCTGGATGAACCGTACTTTTCATTGCAATGCTGTATTATCAAAGTCGTTTTTCCTGTTCCTCTTGCGCCGAAAATGCAGACAGCATTTAAATCCCAGTTGATCTCATCATAAAGATACCTTTTGTGTGGCAATCTTTTCTTTTCCATAAAAGAATCATGTATTTCAAACATTTTCTGTAACATAAAGCCCTCCTTTTCAGCAGTTTTGACAAGTCTACTTTACAGCTTTAAGCTCTTTTTGTCAAGTTCACTTTGCAAAATTAGCAACTATTTGTCAAGTCGACTTTGCAAAATCAAGTTTAATTGGGGGAATAAAATCAATTTTGGGAAAATAACGCGCCAGTTCTTAAATGCTTATTCCATGGTCCGACCCATCAGGTTTGGTCCTTTTTAAGTCCGCAAACCTCAAAAACTGCATGAAGCTCCTTAACTCTTTTTGCTATCACACTGAATTTTACTGACTCACCACCGTAATCACCGAAACATAAACTATCCCAGTTCTCAATAAATGATTTTTCAATTGCACCGACAAAGTTCTCTTTAAGCATCATTTCCCCCGAAAGTTAGATCACGCGGATAAGTTTACAATCTGGGAGAAGAAAATCAATTCTGATTAAATACAGCCTTTCGGATCTTCTTTGCAGACTTCCATGGATTTTCTAAGTTCTGCGGCTTTTCTGAAGAGGTCGTTTCTTGTGATCCTTGTGAGGAGCATTTCGCTGTCATCGAAATTCCCTGTCATGAAGAATGAGTATGCGAAAGCATAGACGATATCTTCATTTTCAAGCA
>CAZTKP010000066.1:0-13922 GCA_964614215.1 uncultured Spirochaetales bacterium
TCCGGATCAGGACTTATAAAAGATAAGGTTGTGGTTTTAACCCTTTTTGAATACTTTGCTAAATCAAATGATGTTGGCAAAAAAGAAGTTGTGGATATAATAAGAAAAGAGTTAGGTGATGAAGCGGAGGAAATCATGCCGTCATTAGCACAGCGATGGATCGAAGAAGGAGAGGAAAAGGGGTTTAAGAAAGGAATAGAGAAAGGGATAGAGAAAGGGATAGAGAAAGGGCTAGAGAAAACATGTATGAATGCTCTTAAATCAGGTATTTCTCCTAAAACTGTATCTGAGATTACAGGACTTCCTCTTGAAAAAGTTTTAGAGATAAAAAAAGAACTTCAATAAATTTTTTTTGAAATCAATAAAAAATTTTGGTATAGCGAACAGTTTTTATTTACCCACTCATTTTTTATAGGAGTCGTTTCAGATGCTCTGTTGAAAAAGAGTGATTAATTTTGGCTTGACTGAAAGATATATCTGTTCTAAAAGACTATTAAAAATCAGCCAAGTGCCCCGATAGCTTCTTCAACTGCTTCAAGTATTTTATTAGATTTTACAAGTTTCTGCATTTCTGTATGGTCAGGGTAGAGTGGTCTGTCGATCTCAAGGAAATCAACATGTTCTCTGATCTTTTTCTTTGCTGTTGAAACGCCGGTTCCTTCATTTTCGAACTTTCTGATGTCAAGTGCCTGAGAAGCTGCCATGAACTCAATTCCGAGAATTCCGCATGCGTTGTGATAGATTTGGAAGTTCTTTATTGCTGTATTCATTCCCATTGAAACAAAGTCTTCCTGATCTGCAGCTGCCGGAATTGACTGGACTGATGCTGGTGTGCAGAGAATTTTCTGCTCAACTATCTGAGTGTCGGCAGTGTATTGGGAAAGCATGAGTCCGCTGAAAAGTCCGGGATTTGTTGCGAGAAATGGCGGAAGACCGACTGAAAGAGCAGGGTTGTTGAGCCTGTTCATTCTTCTTTCACTTAAAATACTCACCATCGTGACTGCCTGACCAACTATTTCCATCGGAAGAGCAACAGGTGTTCCCTGAAAGTTCGCACCGCTGAGTGCAAGATCTTTATCAGGAAAGAAAACAGGGTTGTCACAAACTCCGCTGAGCTCAACTTCAACCTGAGATTTTGCCCATTTCACTGCATCGTGAGCGGCCCCGATAACCTGAGGAGTTGAACGCATTGAGTATGCATCCTGAACTTTAACTTTAACTTTTCCCGTGAGGAGATCACATTCTTCAACGAGTTTTCTTATTGATGCGGCGCATCTGATAGCTCCTGAAAATCCTCTTGCAATGTGAATGTCCGGCAGATACGGTTTAAGGTTTGCCTTAAGTGCAACAAGTGACATTGCAGCTGCGATCTCAGCCTGTTTGAGCCATCTTTCAACATCGTAGATAAGAAGTGCGCTCATAGCTGTAAGCATGTTCGAGCCGTTTATTGCAGCAAGTCCGTCTCTTGCCTGAAGTCCGGGAACAGGGATCCCTGCTTTTTCATAAGCCTCTTTTGCAGGATAAAGTTCACCCTGGTAGTAAGCCTGACCTTCACCGAGAAGTGTGAGAGCGATCTGACTCATAGGTGCAAGATCTCCGCAGGCTCCGACTGATCCTTTCTGGCAGACGTAGGGAGTAACACCCTTGTTGAGAAGTTCAACAAAAGTCTGAGTTATCTCCGGTCTGCAGCCGCTGTTTCCATGAGCATGAACATTGATTCTTGAAACAAGTGCTCCGCGGACGTATTCAAGAGGAGCGGGATCACCGATACCTGCTGAATGATTATAGATAAGATACTTCTGGAAATCCTGGATCTGATCGTCATCAAGAACAGTCTCGCTGAACTCTCCGATACCTGTGTTGACACCGTACATGATCTCGTGATTATCGATCTTTCTTTCAAGCATAGCACGGCATGTTTTTATTCTTTCAAGTGCTTCGGGATCAAGCTCGACCTTTTCGTTAAATCTTGCAACTCTTACAAGTTCTTCAACTGTTAATTTTCCACCGTTAAGAACAACTGTCATCTTTCTCTCCATAAGTTAGTCAGTAATCTCGGAAGCAATTTATCAGAACTGGCTGAAAATCCAAATTTTCATGCTCTTAAAATTCATTTTTTTGACCGTTTCGGTTAATTCCTGTATTCTTCTGAGAATTTTGTTTTCTGCGGGGGGATCATGACCAGAATTCTGACTTTCGGTCTATTTGTAACGACGATGTTCACCATTATTGTTCTGATGGTGAAATACTTCCTTTACAGACTGCGTGAAGCATTTCCTGCACTGAAAAAATATAGAAGACATCTTCGTGTAATGTACCTGCCGCTTTTTGGAGCTTTCTACATCTTTTCAGGCAATGAACTTAAAGGTACTGAAACTGATTCATGGGTGTCGTTTTTTCTCTACTTTTATTTTACCGTGATCTTTATCTTTGCTCTTTACGGTATTTTTGTTGAATTGATAATCTCCTCAAGACGACTTATGCCGAAATTTTATTCAAAGAAACTTCCTCAAAATAAAAAGACACTTCTTTTTATGGTACTCTTCCTTGTGTCTTTTCACAGTGTTGTTTCGGGATTGTTTATGGCAGGAAATGTTGTTGTTGAAAAGATAGCTGTTACAAGTCCTAAGATAAAGGAAAAGACAAAGATCGTTCAGATATCGGATGTTCATTTCAGTCAGGTTGCAGGAGTTGATTTTGCGCAGGAGATCGCAGAGGTGATAAATGCTCTTAAACCCGATATTCTTATCTGTACTGGTGACTATCTTGATCACGGAATAGTTGAGCCGGAGGCAGTTGCAAAGACAATGAGAAATATAGTGACTCCGCTTGGAAAATATGCTATCTCAGGAAATCATGAATATATCAACAAAATAGATCAGTCTATTGAATTTATTGAGAAAAGTGGCTTTGAGTTTATTGATAACAAATCTGTTTTGCCAGGTAGAAACATTCAGCTTCTGGGAATCTCCGATAAAACAGCTTCAAGGTTTGGTGAAAAAACTGTTACAGACATCGAAATACTGAAAAAAGGAAATCACGGCAAGTATGTTATCTTTCTTAAACATCAGCCTCACATAAAAAAAGAGGACACGGATAAGTTCGATCTCATGCTTTCAGGACACACACACGCAGGACAGATATTCCCGTTCGGGATATTCGTCAGAATGGCGTTTAAATACTGTAGCGGAAGCTACACCTTTAAAAGCGATTCCATCCTTCATGTAAACCGCGGAACAGGAACATGGGGACCACCCGTCAGATTTGGAGCAACTTCAGAGATCACAGCGATAGATCTTCTACCTGAAATTGAAATTGTCTCAGAGCCAGAAAAGATTGCGGTAGAGTGATATTAATCTGACACAAGTTTGAAGCCTTCAAGTTTCTTGCCGGCTTTTTTCTGATATTTCTTAAGGAGTTCCAGAGGATCCTGCTTCCACATCTCAAGGATGACGGGATATCTTTTTATGACAGCTCCGTCACTTACAGCAAAGTGCTTTCCGTCATTTTCAAATGCTACGCTGTATCCGGTGTACTGAAGGTCTATAGTCTGGATCATTTCATATGTTTCTGCGTTCCAGAGGATAAGTTCCTTCCCGACAGATGCGAAAAGAGAGCCTTCCGGAGAAGCTGTTATCATGTTTATGGGGCCGGTGTGTCCGCGCATTGTTTTTGTTATAACGCCTTCTTTTATATTCCATTTCTGTATCGTTCCGTCCTCAATTGCGGTAAGGACAAAACTGTTGTCTCTGGAAAAGGCCAGAGAAAGTATAGTCTTATCGGAATTTCTCATTTTTCCTATATGCTCTCCTTCCGGAAAAGACCAGAAGTTAAGTTCGCCGTTCCTGCCTCCCGAAGCTATCATTTTTCCATCCGGAGAAAGTTTTACTGTTTGAATGGCCGCAGAATGTTTTTTTAATGTTTTCAGTAGATTGTGTTTCTCTGTATCCCATATCTTAACGGTTCTGTCCTTGCTCCCTGAAATAAGGAACTTCCCATCATTCGAGAACAGAACTGATGAGATCTGGTCCGTATGTCCCTTCAATTCCGAGATAACCTTACCGTTTAAAGGATTAAACAGGAAGATCTCACCTTTATTGTTGCCTATAGCAAGGAACTGACCGTTGGGGGAAAAGGAGATGCTGTATGCCACAGTTTCTCTGTCAGAAAAAGATGAGTACAGGGATTCGCTTTTCACGTCCCATAACTTGACTGTTGTATCCCAGCTGGATGAGGCAAGAAGTTTTCCGTCAGGTGAGTAGCTCATGGACGGAATATATGTAGTGTGTCCCCGGTAGGTATAGACAGACTTGCTGATATCTGTTTTCCACTTTTTCAGGATCCTGTCCTCGCCTATTGAAATAATTGAGTTACCCATAGGTAGAAAGGAAGCGGAAAAGACCGGTCCGTCATGACCCCGCAGGTTCATTATATGAAAAGTTTTCAGGTCTATCATCTTGATAGTTCCATCTCTTGATGCAGCAGCAGCCATAGATCCGTCACTTGATATGTCAAGATCAAAGAAAGCATCCCAGTGTTTTAAAAGTATCCTGGGTCGTGATTCTTCAATGTTCCACAGAAGGATCCGCTTGTCGTACCCTGTACTTATAAAATGTTTGTTGTCTTTGAGAAATTTTACGGCGATAACAGGTTCTCTATGATGTCTGAACGTTTTTACAGGCTTGTTGTTCATAAGAAGCGTAATGTCTCCTGATGAGTTTGAAACAAGGATCATTTTTCCGTCTAAAGACCAGTCAATGGCCCTTACAGTATTCATGGCTTCAAAGATCTTTTTCGCAGAGAGCTCTTTTTCCGAGAGATCGATCTCCCAGAGAGTATTGTCCGTTCCACCGAAGGCGATCTTTTTTCCATCGGGAGAAAAACCTGTCGCATAGATCTCACATTTAGGGCAGGAGAAGGTTTTTATGATCTTGTTTTCGGTTATATTCCAGAGCCTTAAAGTTTTATCCCAGCCACCGGAAATAAGAAATCTTCCATCAGGAGAGAAATCCATTGTAACGATGTTGTCTGTGTGCCCTCTGAGAGTTTTTTTAATGCTTCCATCTTTCAGAGAGTAGATGAAGACTTCCCTGTTCTTCCCGGCGACAGCTATAAGTTCGCCATCAGGTGAGACCGCGGAATCTCTGGCCTCGAAATCAAATTTTATGAGGTTTTTCAGGAAAGAATCATTCTGGTGAACGGTTGAAAGGTATAGAGCTGACTGAATTGAAAGCATATGGTTGGAAAGTTCGTTCTTCCTGCTGTCAAGAAAGTTGCCGGGATAGCTCCACGGGCTTTTGGGATTGTAAGGATTATGGTACAGAGAAGCTGCAGAAAATATCGAAGCATTGGAATATTTCTTTTCCTCAATGAGCCTTTCTGCGTACTCCAGGTATCCCCGCGAAAGGTTAAGATGTGCAAATTTTTCGTTATCAACTGCCTGCCGGTAGGCAAAGAGTATTGTGGCGGAACCCGCGAAAATAAGAATAACAAAGATAAGAAGAAGGGCCGAGAGAGACTTATTCTTTTTTGTGAACCGTTTAAAAAGCTCCCAGGAACTGTATTCATATGCTCTGATCCTGCCTCCCGACATGAAATTCTCTATTTCCCATGCAACTTCCAGGGCTGTCTCATACCGGTTATTTTTATTTCTGGTCAGGGTCTTTGAAACTACTGCGCATAGATCAGGCGGAGCATCTTTTTCAAGTATTGTAATGTCGACAGGTGTATTGTTCTGGACCATCTCCAGAGTTTCCTTAATATTTCTTCCCTTGAATGGCGGATGCCCTGTAAGTATTTCGTAAAGAACCGCGCCTAAAGAATAGATGTCACTTCTCTCGTCGATCTGTTCGACATCACCTCTTGCCTGTTCAGGCGGCATGTAGGCGGGTGTTCCAATAGCTTTGCCTCTTGTAGTATCACCGAGGTTCTCTACGTTAAGGACATTAAGCTCTTTCTGCAGAGTTGTCTCACTTTCATCATCTTCGCCTTTTATTTTTGCAAGTCCCCAGTCAAGTACAACTGTTTCACCGAACTCTCCGATCATGATATTTTCGGGTTTGAGATCACGGTGAATAACACCTCTGCTGTGGGAGTACGCAATGGCGTTGCAGATGTCTCTGAAATGCGGGAGAAGTCTCAGTCTTTTTTCAAGAGTTCCGGCATCTCGAATAGCCTTGGCAAGAGTCATTCCTCTTACAAGTTTCATGGTGTAGTAATGGTTTCCGTCCGGTTTTCTGCCGATATCATAGACCGGAACTATTCCGGGATGTTCAAGCTGTCCGGTGACTTTTGCTTCACGAAGGAACCTTATCTCATCCGCTTTGAGCTTGTCTGCCGGCTTGATCCTGTTCTGTCCCGGTTTGTCCGTCTGAATAAGTTCTTTAAGTGCGATATCTCTACCGAGCTTACTGTCAAAGGCGACAAGAACTCTTCCGATACCTCCGCGCCCGATCTCATCAACTATGGAATATTTCCATTCATCTCCTTCTGTCTCTTCCTGGTTTATAATTCTATCGGGGATCTCCAGATTGCTCAGATCAAGAGAAACGGTTCTGGATACTTCTGAAGGATTTTTTTTCTTTTTTTCTTTTTCTGTCATCATACCTCTAAAGTCACTGCAGGAAATTATATACAACAGACAGTTTCTTTACAATAATTTCTAAACCCGTAAACTTTAAAAGGCACTACAGATTCATTTCCCTGTTAAATGGAGTGTTTATGACTCTTTATGACATTTCTATCCAGATCGCCGGTCTTTCTATTCTAATAGGGTCAGCCTACCTTTTCGGAAAACTTGCAGACAGATTTAAGCTGGGCGAGGTTGTGGGACAGATATTCGGCGGGATAATTGCGGGGCCTCATCTTTTTATAGTTCTGGGGAAGTTCTTTCCTTCAGTGCAGTCGGTAGTTAGATCAAAGTTCTTTCATATCTACAACGATGCTTTTGAGCATGAACACTTCTTTGTTTTCATGTTTCTGGGTTTGATAGCTTTCTCTATCGGAGAGGAACTTCATTTTGACAGGTTGAAAAGTCTCGGTTTCGGGACTTTGATGGTATCTGTCATTCAGACAGCATTGACGTTTTTTGCTGTAACACTTGGATTTTATTTGATGTCTGATGTTTCTTTTTCAGTTGCCGCAGTGATGGGATCTATTGGTGTTGCAACAGCACCGGCTGTTACCTTTATACTTATGGCCAAATTTGAGATAAAGGGAAAGCTCAGGAATCTTATGGCGAACATTCTTGTGCTTCAGGATATTTTCGGACTGATACTGTTCTCGATCCTTATTGAAGTTGCAAGAGGATCGGCGAAAGGAAACGAGATAAGCTATATTTCCATGACAAAGAGTCTCGTTTTTCAGTTTGCCGCATCTGTTTTTATAGGTTTCGTTCTTTTTCTGGTGCTTAAATTCGCAATAAAACACGTGAATCACAAGGACTACGAGGAAAAAAGCTATGAAAACGAAAGTCTTCTCTCGACGATACTTTCAGATCATCCAACTCCTTCAGTTGAGATATTTATTATCATGACGGCGACAGTTTCATTAAGTATTGCGATCTCGATGTACTTTCATCTGCCGTTTATGATCACAGCTATTTTTGCGGGGATGCTTATCTCCAACTTTCACTCTCATGTTATATTCGATTCGCTCCGGATCGGTAATCTTATGCCCATATTTAACCTCCTTTTCTTCGCACTGATCGGTGCCAATGTGAAACTGGAGACGTTTTCGCTTTCAGTTCTTTCCTTAATTCTCCTTTATGTTTTCTTTCGAAGTTTAGGAAAGGTTGCCGGCGGCTGGATCGGCTGTAAAATTTCCGGAATGGATCCTAAGATAACAGCTGTTCTTCCAAAACTTATGCTGCCTCAGGCAGGCCTTGCAGCTGTTGAGACACTGCTGGCGGCATCTATTCTTAAAGGATATGGCGGAGAGCTGGTCAGGAATATAGTTATTCCCGGTATAGTTATTTTTGAGGTGGCGGGAGCCTGGCTTTCAGAGAGAACTCTTCTAAAATGGAAGTCCTGGGTCGTAGGTGAGGAGGAGGCACTTCATAGCCGGTCAGAAAATGAAAGTGTCTCTGCAACATTTTCAAGTCTTGTGGGTAACAGAGTTATGGAACTGATGAGCAGAACCAAGGAGGAGGCTATCAGTGAGATGAGCCAGCTTCTTAACCGTACCGGCAGGATAAAAGATGTGAACTATCTTCAGCAGCAGATAATGGAAAGGGAGAAACTTGAGGCGACATGTATCGGTTTCGGGGTTGCCGTTCCTCACTGCAGAAGTGTTGATGTGAAAGATACTATTGTTGTCACCGGAGTTGTGAGGCATCCTTTTAAGTGGGGTAAGCGGAGCAGGGATCTGGTGGATATAATTTTTCTGATCGTTACACCGGCTGATGATCCTCAGAAGCATCTGGAAGCCCTTAAGATAGTTGCTCAGACGGCGAGTTGTCCGAACTTCAGAGAGGAGATATCAAAGATCCTCGCTTCAGGCAATATTCAGCTTGAACTGAAAAATAGATTTGACTCGTAACAGTGTTTTATACATAATCTAAGTGTTTTTAAGCAGGCAGAGGGAAACGGTATGTCCCACATTATTTTAATACCCGAATTTAAAAGACTTATCGCCGAAAAGGATGTTGAGACTCTAAAAGAGTTCTTTACCGACTACCATCCCAAACAGGCTGCTGAGTTCTTAGAAGAGATGCCTTCAGAGGATGTCTGGTTCATTCTGAAACTGCTTGAAGTCGATGAAGCCGGGTCTATTTTCAGCTACTTTGAGATAGAAGATCAGGTAAAGATTCTTCAGTATGGGGATGACAGCTCCGTAAAAAAACTTCTCGAGGGTTTTTCTTCTGATGACAGGGCCGACCTTTTCAAAGCGCTTGATGAAGAAACTTATTCCAGACTGATAGCACTTCTTACCAAAGAGGACAAGGAAGATGTCGAGGATCTGATCTCTTATAAAGAGGGTACTGCCGGTGCCGAGATGAGTACCGACTACATGTACTGCTACATTGATCAGACGGTCGAAGATCTCTTTTTCTACCTAAGAGAGTACGGTTCATCGAAAGAGACGATCTACTATATTTACGTTGTCGATGAGAACGGGACTCTGCAGGGAATGATCACCCTTAAGGAAGCAGTTCTTTCAAAACCTGCCGATCTTATTAAGGATATAATGAGCACTGACCTTATAACGGCTGATGTCAATGAAGATCAGGAAGTTGTAGCCAAGCTCATTGAGGAATACGATGTCATGGCTATTCCGATCGTTGATGAGAAAGGGATACTCAAAGGTATTATCACATACGATGATGTTATTGATATTATTAAGGAAGAGCAGACCGAAGACGTTGAAAGAATGATGGCTATCTCCGGAGTTGTCGAGGACAGGGATTATCTAGATGTTCCGGTGCTTGTTCACTTCAAAAAGAGAATTCCCTGGATCATTATTCTTTTTTTTCTGGGGATTGTCTCATCAAAAGTTATCGGTCACTACGAAGAAGTTTTGAGTCAGGTGGTGATTCTGGCATTTTTCTTTCCTCTTCTAAATGGAACCGGTGGAAACACAGGTGCTCAGTCTGCAAGCATGGTTCTGCGTTCTCTGACTCTTGATACTTTGGAAGATTCTGATTTTATTAAAGCTTTCTTTAAGGAATTTCTTGTCTCTCTTCTTGTCGGAACAGTGCTTTTCACAATAATGTATATCAGTTTTTATGTTTTCGGATTCCACGACGTAAACTTTCCTCTGTGGAAAATATCGCTCGCAGTCTCTCTTGCAATGGCCTTTCAGGTCATTTCAGCCACACTCATCGGAGCCAGTCTCCCAATGATAGCCGCTAAGTTCAAACTCGACCCGGCAGTTGTGGCAATGCCTGCAATTACAACTATCGTAGATTTCACCGGCCTGATAATCTACTTCAATGTTGCAAAGGTTATTCTCGGCCTTTGATAAAATAAAAATAGTAGTTTGCAATTTCTGTTCAACTTGTTAAAATTTATGCAGTTTTAAATATTTGCAGGGAAAAGTTATGAAAATAAAAACAGTTGTTCTAATTTTTGCCGTGTTTTTCAGTATGTTATTAAGCGCGGAAATACAGGGCAATATGATAGGCGGAGATCCTTATAAAAGTTGGGAGGATGGTGGCTTGGATTATTTTGTCATGTTCAACTCCAATATTGGTAACAGCGTGACACTTTTTGGAGAAGATCCTTTAAATCCAAAGGGTGACACATGTCTTGATTCAAGTGTTTTTACACTTACAGATTTTCATATTCCTGATGATGCCGTTATTGAACAAGCCTATATTGTGTGGATGGGAGCCGTTGATCCCTCAAAGATCGATAGTCCGACCGATAATACTATTACGCTTAAGTTTCAGCAGGATGATGAATTTCCGATAATAATTGAGCAGGAAATTACAGGTGCGGATGACGGTTCAGGTAATGGAAAACTCTTGACAGATGCAGCTTCTTTTGAATTTGAAGGAATTAAGTTCCCTGTCGATGTTGAGGTGGGGTGTTCTGAAACGGCAAAAGGTTCGACAGAGCAGGCTGAGTTGGGATATTTCACATACAGAGTTGATATTACTGATTTCTTCTGGAAGATCGCTGAAGATAGTGCTGAAGCTGGGAAATTTTATGAAAAAATATACTTTGGGGATTATACTTTCAGCGGGCTGGACTGTACAGAACATGATAACTATAGGTGCAAAGCCAACATGGTCAGTGCCTGGGCTGTATTTTTCATCTATCGCTCAAAGGACATAAGGCCCAGAAAAGTCTATCTTTACAACGGGTTGTCTTTTGTTCATGGTGATAAATCCGTCGCGGAAGTAAGCGGCTTTGAACTTCCCAAATATCCGGATGTCCGTTTGACAACGATGGTTGCGGGGGGAGATATTGAACAAGTAGTATTGGATTTTCCGCCGGAGGGAATTTTCCTTCAGGGTGAAGGAGCTGCGGATCTTTTTAGAATTTATAACGACTGCAATCCGATGCAGGATGACTATTCTGAAGTTTTCAATTCAGTATCATCAGTTGTTAACTGGGATCCGGATGCGGAAGAATCCAATAATATTCAGTGTGTTTCCGGACCGGAAGATCCTGCCGTGAACTATGGTATTGATGTTGATACTTTTCTATTAAACAGTGAAGAGAACATTGAACTTCAGGAACACCTGAAAAAGGGTAACACTTCGATGGAGCTCACCCTTTCAGTCAATAAGGATTCAATTTTTACAAATTTCATGGTTGTTTCACCTGTACATAAAGATTATCGATCTAACTATGATATTCCGCCTGAAGCAAGTGATCCTGAAAAATCAAAATGGAACTTTCCGTATGACAGGGAAAAACACTTCTGTGCATGTCCCTCAGCAGATGACGGGAAAGTTAAAGATTACTACTGTGAGGAAACGACAGGTTTCAGAGAATTTTACTATATGATCAAAATCCAGAACTGGGGTGATATGGATGCAGAGAACGTTGTTGTTTCCGATGAACTTGACGAATTTCTTGAATATGTCCCGGGAACAACAGAATATTCAAATCAATATAACCCTGAATCGGATGCTTATTACGATTGGGAAGTTATCCCGGACAAAGAGGGCGGAGTTTTTCCGCTTTCCGGTGACGGATTTAAAATAGCCGCCAAGATGAGATCTTGTGATCAGGAAAGCTGGACTTGTTCAGACGCAACAATGATCATTTATAAGGTTAAACCGAAAGCGGGCACTTTAAAGACCTATGTGTTTGAGAACGTTGCATCTATTTCTGATAATACTAGCGAGTACTCTTACGAAACTAACAGATCATATCCTTTGAAGCTTTCTCCGACAACCTGTGTGCCTGACACACAGTGTCCTGCACCTACAAAAGAGATGTGCGGGGTTAACTATGACTGGTGCAGCTGCGAGACTGATGATGACTGCCCGGAGGGTTATTATTGTGACTGTGATTGTTATGAAAAATGGGTGGCTGGTTGCATTAATCCTAATGCAGAGTTCGAACTTGGAAAGAATTCACCATCATCTGAAGGTGGAAAGATCGTTATTCCGGAAGATAATGACGGAGAACCGCTTACTGTCGGACAGTTCACTCTTCAGGTTGATAACTGTCTCCCTGAAGAATTTTTTAATTTTGATGCTGTAACAATTCACGTTGATACTGATAATGAAACAAACATTAATTTCAGTGATATGGAACTTATTCACGATGTCGATGCTGACGGTGTTGTCGGGGCTGGTGAACCAGTTATTTCAACTGGAACCCTTACAGAAAATTATGTTAAATTCTATATTCCTCCGCTAGACATAGAATCTTTGGCTCTTAAAAAGTTCCCGGGATCAGTTATGAACTATTTTATTGTACGAACGATGGTTGATTATGTTGCTGAAGAGGTTCCGCAGGGCACGACTTTTAATTTCTATATTGAATCAGAAAAATCAATTGAGATAAGTAGCATAAGTAGTCAGGGAACGGCAACAATATCTCCCGGAGAAATTCAGTTTGCTACATTTATGTTGGAGCCGACTGGTGATTTTTTTATTGTAACCATTGGACCGAATGATCCCCCGATTCCTATATCTAATGTAATGAACGATGATATTCCTGTTCTCCAGCTTAGGACCAAGTCTGTGGAAAAAGACAATATAATCAGAAAGTTTGCAGTAAATATTCCTTCTGATGGCGATTATGTGAAATTCGGTGAGAAAAACGGAATTAAAGCTGCCTCACTTTATATTGATTCAGGTAACGATGGAGCCGGTGATATTAAAGTTGCTGAAAAAAAATCTTTCAGCACTGTTACAAACCAGATCGTTTTTGAGGATTTTATTGAGCCGGTCAGCTACCGGAAAGGAGAGGAAAAATATCTGGTAGTGAACATAAAATTTAATATGGTTGATTATCTGAAAGGTAAAATTGAAATTCCTGTGAACGGGATTGATCTGTCCAGTCCGGAAACGGAAGTTGTTGATCTTCCGATAAGGTCAAAAACATTTATCTATGATAGTGATTGCCCATACCCGCAGGAAGATTCAAGATCAGAAGGTTGCGGTTGCTCGATTATATGAAAAACATAAAGATTATTCTTTGCCTTTGATCTTAAAAAGGTATTGACTTGAGTTTAAAACTATGCTATAAACTAAACCATGAGTTTGGTTAAGCGCGCAAATATAAACCAACTTGTTCTTGAATGGAACAAAGGCGAGGTTAAAACAGCAAGACAGTTGAGAGAAAAAGGCTATTCATCTCAGTTGATCTCAAAATATTTAAAAAATAAATGGATTGATAAAATAGGGAAAAAAGGAGCGTATAAACTGTATAATGATCAAGTTGATTGGGCCGGTTTACTTGCAGCAGCTCAGAATGATGGGAAGCAGGTTCATGTTGGAGGAAAGACAGCTCTTGCACTTGCCGGTTTTTCTCATTATGGATCACAATCAATGAACATAGTTTCATTGTATGCGCAAAGAGGAGAAAAACTTCCAAAATGGATGCTGGAAGAAAAGACGGAAGTCGCTTTTCAGTTGCATAGAACAGAGTTCCTGCCTTATGAAAAATCCTTTGGTTTCTCAAGTTATAGTTACGGGAATAATCCTGTTGAATTATCATCTGCGGAAAGAGCAATATTGGAGATGTTGTATCTGGTTCCGGGAGAACATACTTTTGAAGAGTCTTTTCTCATAATGGAAAATCTTACATCATTGAGAGCATCTTTACTTCAAAAGCTTCTTGAGAACTGCAAATCAGTTAAAGTAAAAAGGATATTTGCATATATGGCTGAGAAATTGGAATATTCCTGGTTTAAAAAGTTGAAGATAGATAGCATCGATTTTGGCAAAGGTAAAAGGGTTGTTGTGTCAGGTGGTGAATTTGATAAGAAATATCAGATAACTGTGCCTAGAACTG
>CAZTKP010000067.1:0-13790 GCA_964614215.1 uncultured Spirochaetales bacterium
ATTCAGATCATAAAGGATTTCCCGTTGTCACAAGCGGAACAGTTACAGCAAGGGTAAAGGTGTTTCTGATCATAAGCGATAATACTACAGATTATGATATTAAGGTCAGGTCATCGCAGTTTTTCTAGTTGTTAATCATCTTGACTTCATCTATATTTTGCATATAAAACCTGTCGGGGTAGGAATTCAACAACCTTTCTTACAACTTGAAACATTGTTCTAATGGAGCAATGACCACTTTGCAAATTGTTTCGGAGAAAAAATCCATGAAGACATTTCTGACAGTAGCGATCTTTGGAGTATTTATGATTATTGGTTGTGGCACGGACGGCGGTGATACGGACACTAACGATAGCGATACAGAGGCTAACGGAAGTGATATCGATACGGAAACAAGCGACATTGACGCTGACTCAGGCAGTGTTGATACAGATGCTGACACAGAGACAAGCAGTACAGGCATTTATGTGGCAGAATCAGATGAAACTACGAAATACATTTTTGAAATAATGGGAAGTCCCTTACTCATTGGCTCAAAAGTTTATATGCGTCAATATAAAGGCCTCGATAGTGGTGAAATTGCCATGAAAGTTGCTTCATATGATGTGAGTGGATTTAAAAATGACACAAATCTCAATGATCTACCGACAAATATTCTATATGAACAAGTCGGTCCAAACTATACGACAGCTAAATTCAGTCAGCGTTATTATGATATTGCCGAAGTGGATAACAACTTATACTTTGCAACACTGCCGGCCGACACTGAGACACTGAGTCAAAGTTCGTTCATAAAGTACGATATCGTTTCCGGTTCAGAAACATATCATGTGAAAGAAAATCCAGTAAATGGAGAAAATCTGGATACAACTTTTGATCTGGCACGCGGATGGTTTGTTCCTTTTGACTCAAATAAATACATGGGAATAGTTGAAGGATCTATTGTTAAAGCAGTAGATGTTTCAGACGGTTCTTCATATAAGTATGGAAAGTACGATTATTTTGGTGCGGGTGCAAGCAATACTGATAATATCCCGCCTGTTGCAAATGATACCAATTTCTTTTTTGCAGATACGATCAACTTTTATAATGTCGGTTTTTTAGCAGACGCAGATTCAGTTGAATACGGAAGAAGAAATACAATGACAGATTCAAAATATTCAGAAACTGATATCTTAAGCAGTTTTAAAGAAAAATATACCGGTTCAAACGATTACTACAACATTTCACAAACTGCACCCTTAGTTCTTGACGGAGACGATATTTATGCATTTGTTTCGCTTACTTATGACGATGCAGATGATTTTCCAATGAACGACTTGTACCTTTTAAATTATGACACAAGCTCAGTTCTGAAAAGCATCACATATTTAGATGGAAACACATTGGGTGGTAATTATTTCGATGTGTCGCAAATAAGTAAATATAAAGATACGCTCTATTTTAAATTCAGACACGACCTGAAAGTTGAACTGTGTGCATATAATTTAAGCACGCAGACTTTTACTTTCAGGCATCTCCTGGCTGATCATCCACATATGCCTGACATTCCTGCGACAACATATGTTATTACAGGAGATACCATTATCATGCCGGAAAATATAAAAAGAGCCGATTATGACCCTGAAAACAACACTGAAAGCACTTTTTATTACGATCTGGTTTTTAAAGTGCTTGATATTACTGATGGTTCTGAGATCAAGACAGTTCATCATAAAGATCTGGACGGTCTTCGCTATTCAGAGAATGACGTAAGAGTGAGAGCTTCAGTGTCTGATGCAGATGCAGTGTACTTTTTCGGAATGAGAACAATTGGCACCAGCTCTGTTCACAACATGATAATTAAAATCGACACCCCATCAAATAGTGTCCAGAAAACAAGAGATCGCTTTGACAGCCACTTAACTGCAGTTGTGAAATAAGCAGACTTAGATGAATCACAAGTCGATTGAGTTATTTTGATTTTTTCGGGAATAAATATACTATCAGCTCTGTTTTTAAAACTGTTTTTTGGACTTAACGGAGGAATAAAATGGAATTCTCTGAAATTAACGAAAGGATCCGGCAGCAGTCAACGGGCGTGAATGCTCTGAGGACTGAGATATCAAAGATCATCGTCGGTCAGCAGGACATGGTCGATTCTCTGATAATGGGCATTATCGGTGGTGGACATATTCTTCTTGAGGGTGTTCCCGGTCTTGCAAAGACGACTGCTGTAAAGGCTTTTGCTCAGGCTACAAATCTTGATTTTACAAGAATACAATTTACTCCTGATCTTCTGCCGGCTGATATTATTGGAAGCCGGATCTACAACATGAATGAAAGAACCTTTGATGTTAAAAAAGGTGTGATCTTTTCAAATGTTGTTCTTGCCGATGAGATAAACCGTGCTCCCGCAAAGGTTCAGTCCGCACTTCTTGAGGCAATGCAGGAAAGACATGTGACGATCGGCGATCAGACATTCCCTCTTCCCGATCCGTTTATCGTTCTTGCGACACAGAATCCGCTTGAACAGGAAGGAACATACCCGCTTCCTGAAGCTCAGGTGGACAGGTTCATGTTCAAAGTTCTCATTGATTATCCTACGCAGGATGAAGAGCTCAAGATCATTGAGAGATTTGAGAAAAAGGAGCTGGAAAGCAAACTCAGCAGAATTCTTGAAAAGAATAATATAAAAGAGTGGCAGGAAACAGTTTCGATGATCTATACTGATGAAAGGATCAGAAAATATGTTATCTCGATCGTTTTTGAAACAAGAGAGCCCAAAGACAAGCAGCTTGCCCAGCTCATCGATGTCGGTGCAAGCCCGAGAGCTAGTCTCTTCCTCGTTCTTGCAGGACGTATCAGAGCTTTCATGGAAGGAAGAAATTTTGTAACTCCTGAAGATATTAAAGAAGTTGCCTATCCGGTCTTAAGGCACAGAATTATACCTTCATTTGAGGCCGAGGCTGAAAAGATCTCAACAGACAGGATAATCACTGAACTTCTTAACAGGGTAGAGGTTCCTTAGGCCATGCTTAATGAAGAACTGCTGAAAAAGATCAGACTTATTGAGCTTAACGTAAGAAAAAAGGTCGATAACTACCTTCAGGGTTCCTATCACACTCTTTTTAAAGGGCAGGGTTTAGAGTTTCAGGAAGTCCGAGAGTATACGGACAGTGACGATGCAAGGATGATCGACTGGAACGTTACTGCAAGGATGAACAAGCCTTTCATTAAGCTTTTCAGAGAGGAGAGAGAGCTCACAGTTATGATCGTTGCCGATATTTCGGGTTCCACTCTTTTCGGTATGTCATACAGCGTTCAGGAAGTTATGGCCACAATTGCTGCGGCTCTCACTTTCAGTGCTATTAAGAACAACGACAAGGTGGGCCTTCTGCTTTTTTCAGACAGGGTGGAGGAGTACATTCCTCCAAGACGCGGAAAGAATCATCTTCTTACTGTTATCAGAGCATTAATGACAGCAAAACCGGTTGGAAATAAAACAGATACAGATGTTCCATTCAGGTTTCTGAATAAGGTCATGAAAAGAAAAACACTGACATTTTTTCTTTCCGATATGTTTTTCGGCGAGTTCCCTGATTCGCTTAGAGTGGCCGCATCAAAACATGAAATAGTGCCGGTAGGGGTAATGAATGACCAGAGCTACGGCACGATGATAAAAGGAGCTGTCAACGTTGTCGATCCTGAGTCCGGAAAAAAACAGCTTCTTGATTTCAGCCGTCAGGATGATCGGAAATTCTCAGAATTTGTTGAAGAAAAAGAAGATTCCTTCAAAAGACTCGGACTACGGCCCATCTGGATAAGGAACAGGGAAAATTTCATGGACGATCTTGTTAACGGTTTCAGAAAAATGAGCAGGGTTAAAAAAAGATGAAAAGAATAGTTGCACTGTTTTTTCTGATAATTTTTACGACTCTTTCTGCTGAAGTTATTGAACCTGAGTTAACTGAAAAGAACTTCACCATAGGTCAGAAGTTTCAGATCCCTGTTGATATTAAGCCGGGGGAGAAACTGTCGGCAGCACTTACATCAAAAAGTGATTCCGTGGCTATTGTGTCGGCAGTTCCATCTGAAGATAAACTTAAAACAGTTGTAAACCTTGTTGCACTTAAGTCAGGAGAGACAGAGATCCCGGATATTGAGCTCAATGTGGATGGAAAGATCCATACAGTCAAGTCGTTCAAAGTGACAGTTACGGAAAATACAGCTGAATCGGATATGAATCTGCGGGATATAAAAAAACCTGTGAAAATAATGGAAAAGGATTACACGCTGCTTTATGTCGCAGGTGTTCTGATCCTTGCCATCCTGATAGTTCTGCTGATAGTTTTTCTTATTAAAAAGTTTCAGAAAAAGGCTGTTGAGGTTCCGGTGGTCGTCACATCGCTAGATATTGCGAATAAGTATCTCAAAATGGCCAGAGCTGCAAAAGCAAGTGGTGATTTTGAAAGTTATGTCGACCATCTTACGGTCGGGATACGGGCCTACATGTCACACAAGTCCAGTATTAATTATGCGGAAATGACAACTTCCGAAGTAAGGAGAAAGCTTAGAAAAGATAATAACTTCAGCAAGTTCAACGATAAAATAATTGGTCTGCTCAGGCTTGGTGACAGGTTCAAGTTCGCAGACGAGATGCTTAAGGAAGAAGATTTTGATGAACTGTACAATGGATTTAAGGAGATCGTAGATGAAGTTTCTTGATCCATACGCACTGATACTGCTTGCTGTTCCGTTTATCCTTATTGTTGTGAAGGTCAGGACCGGAGGCGGATTTGTCAGAACATTCTTTACGAATTTCCGCTCTATGCGCTCACAGGTATCTGCAGCTTACTTTCTTCCTCAGTTTTTTGATGTGGCGGCACTTATTCTGCTGATCGTTGCTCTTGCCAGACCTGTAAGTCTTGAAAAAACGATCGTTCCTCCTGTTGAAGGGAAGGACATAATGGTCGTTCTTGATGTCTCAGGGTCTATGGAAGCTCTTGATTTTCAGCCGAAGAACAGGATCGAAGCTGCAAAACTTGTGATAAAGAACTTTATTAAAGGCAGACATAGCGACAGACTGGGGCTTGTTTTCTTTGCAAAGGACAGTTTTCTTCAGGTGCCGCTTACAACGGATTACGATGTTTATCAGGAATTGCTTTCAAGGCTCAAAACAGGAGTCATTGAAGATGGAACTGCAATAGGAAACGGGGTTGGACTTGCCTTAAGCAGGCTTGAGAGCAGCAAGGCAAAAAGCAGGGTTGTCATACTTCTTACCGACGGTGATAACAACGCAGGCAATCTAAGCCCCGAAACTGCTTCTGAAATTGCAAAAAAAGAAGGGATAAAGATATATTCCATACTTATAGGAACAGATAAACCTGTAAAATTCCCGACAGGAAAGGATTTTTTCGGCAGACAGGCCTATCAGACGATACAGATGAAGACGAATCCTGACCTCCTTAAAAAAATGGCTGAGACATCGGGAGGAAAATTCTACCGTTCCATAAGTACTGAAGAGCTGAAAAAGGCATTTCGCGACATCGATTCGCTTGAAAAAAGTCCCGTGCCGTCAAGAAAACTTAAAATATACAACGAATATGCGGTGATCTTCATCGGTATTTCCATGATACTGATAGTTCTTGCAAGACTTCTTTCACTTCTTTTTAAGGTTTATCCGGAGGTGGAAAGATGAAGTTCAACGAGTGGAGATATCTGCTATTGGCTCTTGTCTGGTTTCCGATCCTCGTTTTCTGGGTGATCTATGCCGCAAGAAAGAGACTGGAGTTCTATAAACTTTTCTCCGATTCCCAGAAACTGAAAATATTCAACTTTGATAATCGGAAAATGTGGGTTAAAAGGATCCTTATTTTTACAGTGCTTTCTCTTTTTACGCTTGCTCTTGCAAGACCTCTGATCGGTGGTGAGGAAGTTAACACGAAAAGTGAGGGAATAGATATTGCCGTTATCTTTGATGTAAGTCTGAGTATGCTTGCTGAAGATGAAAATGGAGCCAGATATAAGAAAGGAAAGATGATGCTGGCCGATGTAGTCGATTCGCTTGAAGGCGACAGAGTTTCCATAATTCCTTTTGCGGGTTCCGCTTTTCTGCAGCTTCCTCTGACTGATGATTATGAAACTGTTCAGACAGTGGTTTCTGTTCTTGAGCCGGGAATGATAAGAAAACAGGGAACGGCTCTGGGGACTGCTTTTGAAATGGCTGCTGAAACTCTGACATCTTCTGGTCAGAACTCAGATAAACTGATAGTTGTTATTTCAGACGGAGAGGATCCTGATCTTGATTTTGGTGGAGTCAGTAAGCTTCTTAAAGATAACAGCATTCACGTTGCTGTTCTTCCGCTGGGGACTCAGGAAGGGGCTCCGATCAGAATAGGTGAGAGTTACCTTAAGGATGAACGCGGTGAGACAGTTGTTTCAAAGCTTGAGAAAGGTTTTTTTGAGAAATGTTATAAAGAGTTCAGTGCAGTTGAGATAGAAAGGGGAAGCACTATCAGCAGTTATGTTAAGGATTTTAAGAAGTCTGTGCTTTCAGAAAAAAGGGTTATCCATATTTATACTGAGAGATTTCAGATCCCGCTGCTTCTGGGGATCATACTTTTTATACTTTATCAGCTGATGTCCGCAACGACGAGGAAGGAAAGATGAGAATACTTTCTGTGTTATTGGGAGTGATGCTTCTGCTTTGTTCGTTCACTCCTTTTGAAAAAGAGGCAAAGGAGAGCGAAGAAGGAAGAAAAAAGTATGAACAGGGTGATATGGAAAGTGCACAGAAGCAGTTTGAAAAAGCTTCGGAAAGACTGAAAAAAAGTCCTCAGGCATATTTCGATCTGGGCAATGCGAGACTTAAGGCAGGAAAGAACGAGGAAGCCCTCGATGCCTACAGAAAATCGTTGGAAACAGGAAAGGCTGACAGATCTCTGCGCTCAGGGATCTATCACAACATGGGGAACACCTTTGCGAGCATGGGAAAACTTAACGATGCCGAAAAAATGTTCGTTAAGTCACTGATCGAAGAGCCTAGCAGAGAAAGTGCTGAAAATCTTGAGATAGTAAGAAGAATGATAAAGCAGCAACAGCAGCAGCAACAGCAGCAGAAACAGGATCAGCAGAAAAAGGACGACCAGGAACAGGAAGAGAAAAAGGACGGTCAGCAGCAGGAAAACCAGGAAAAGCAGGAAGATCAGGAGCAGAAATCTCAGGATCAGCAGAAACAGGAAGATGAAGAGCAGCAGCAAAAAGAACAGGAACAGGCTCAGAAAGAGGAGCAGGAAAAAAAGCAGGAGGAAAAACAGGCCGCTGCTGCGAAGAAGGAAGAAGATAAAGAAGATAAAGAAGAAGAGGATAAGGAAAAAGGGCAGCTCCTCAAGCAGTTCAAGCAGAGGAAAAATTTGCAAATAAGCCCTTTCATGCTACAAAAGGAACGCGAATCGGATAGTGGACAGACATGGTAGAGGATAAGGATGAAAAGATTGGCTAAGACAGCTTTAATACTGATTCTTTTCTTTACCACAAGTCTGATCTATGCAGCTTCTGTAACCCTTTCCGGTGACACTCAGCTTGTATCGACAGGTGAGGTTTTCAGGTTTATGCTTACTGCCGAAGGAGATTTCGACAGTATAACAGAGCCTGATTTTAAGACGTTCACTGTTGAGAACAGGTCCCAGTCCCAGTCAAACTCGGTCAGTATCATTAACGGAAAGATGACTTCCAGCAAAACGATAAACTATACTTACCAGTTAAGGGCCGAAAAGCCTGGTGTTTTTAAGATAGGTCCGGCCTATGTTTTGAAAGGAAAGAAGAAGACGGCATCAAATACAGTTAAGATCACAGTTACAGGTGCTCCCGGTCAGAATAGCCCGCAGAATAATGTTTCTGATGATCAGACTGGTGCTGTTTCCGGAACTGAAGAGCCTACAACTAATTCACTTTTTGCACCGTTAACTTCGTGGGAAAAGCGGACAAAGGATTCATTCCTCCGGGCAGTGGTAAGTCCTTCCGGAGAGATCTATCAGGGAGAACCGATTACGGTAACGTACTATCTGTTCGTAAAACCTAACTCGATATCTGATCTGAATTACTACAAGCAGCCTACTTTTGAGAACTGCTGGAAGGAGGAAAGACCTCAGCAGAGAGTAAATTTCAAAAGGGCATCGATTGATGGAACAGTTTATGATTATGCAGTTTTAAATACTTATACTTTAATTCCGGAAAAAGATCAGGAACAGCTTATCGGAACCCAGATGATAGTTGATGTGATAAGAGGAGGTTTCTTTAATTCAAGGAAAAAGAGTATCTCGACGCCTGCTCTGAGAATACCGCTGAAACCTCTTCCGGAAGCACAAGCTCATCCGGATGGATTTTTCGGTGATCTGAGACTTGACTGTGATAAAAGGTCGATCACACTTGATAAGGATAATCTGCTTACGACCGTTACTTTTAATCTTTCAGGCTGCGGTAACTTCCAGGCGGCTGGGATCAAGCTTAAAGATAATCCCAAACTGAAGATATTTCCTCCTGAGATCGAGACTGCGGCGGGGCCTACTGCTAACGGATACTGCGGGCAGAAAAAGTATAAGTTCATGATAAAAGGTCTCAGTAGGGGAAAGACGGAGATCGCTGTTGAAAAGCTCAATGTCTTCAGCAGAGAACGTGGATGGTACGAACTGGGATCGCAAAATATTCCTGTTGATATTAAAGCTGTTTCAGCTGGTGATGAGGATCAGCGTTCAGTGAAAAAACAGAGTTTTGAACTTTTAAAGGAACTGCCTGAAAAAATTGATGTTTACGGTCTTAAACCTATTACACAGAGATTATGGTTCAGAATACTTCTTCTTATTCCGATAGTTCTTACATTTTTCTCACTGATACTTCTTTTTGTAAGATCCTCCCGTGGTAGAAGGTCGCGTTCTTTTAACTCAAGGACGAACGAGTGGCTAAAAAAGATAGAGACCTCAGAGTCTTCCAATGAGCTTCTTAACAATTTCTACGATGCAATAAGAGATCTGTACTCTATTGAGTTAAAAGGTGAAAGAAGTGCAAATCTTGAAAAGAAGTATGGAAAAAGTGTTGATGAAGTTATGAAACTTATCCGCGAGATAGAGTACAGTTCATACAGCGGTGATTCTGAACAGTCGCTGGATCCCTACAGAAAGAAAGCAGTGGAACTGATCAAGTTCAGGGGAAGAAAATGAAAAAGCTGATATTTCTTCTACTCTCATTTGTGACTTTTTCATTAATTGCTGAAAATTCCGGATTTAACAGTTACCTCGAAAAGGACTATAAAAAGGCGAAGGAACTTTTTACAAAAGACTTTAAGGAAGACATGGGGCCTCTGGTGTCCTACAATCTGGGTGTTACAAGCGAGGCTCTCAATAAGCCGGGAGAGGCGGTATATTACTACATTCAGGCTCTTCAGAGAGCGCCGGAACTAGAGGAGGCAAAGTCTAATCTGGATCTGCTTGTGAAGGAAAAAGGAATAACTGTTCCCAAAAAACTGCTTGAACCGTACAATGCCGTAAATGCCGTTCTGATAGTGTTTTTCATTACTCTTTATCTTTTTGCGGGACTTATTGTTCTCTATACTTTTGTTCCTGACTGGAAGATCAAAATGGCCCTTCTGCCAGTTTTTCTCGTTATGACTGTTTCAGCGGCTTTTTACTTTATTGAATATAACCGTCAGAGTGAGCAGAATTGGGCTGTCGTTGTCAGTGATGATGCTCTCAGAAGCGGACCCGATGAGTCGTTAAAGGAAATCGGCAGTCTGAAGGAAGGCGAGATAATAAATGTGGTATCTTCAAGCGGTTCATGGTATAAAGTGAAAAGTTTTCAGGATAATGTTGAAGGCTGGGTGAAATTTGAAAAGATCAAGGCAGTTGCAAGAGGATACAAATGATTCGTATTAAAGTGGTATTTGTCATATTGGCGGGGCTTTTGATGTTTTCCTGTTCAACTCCTCCGAAGATAACTAACGCGGAATCAGATGCCCAGAGAATTTATCTTGAAGGTATGCACTATCTTGAAAATAAAGACTACGAGATGGCGGAAAAGAAGTTCATGAAAGTAATTAGTGACTTCAGTTACAGTAAATATGAGCCTTATGCAACCGTCGGACTTGGAGACACTTATTTTAAGAAGGAAGATTATCCTGCAGCTGTGGAAGTTTACCGCAGATTTGTGAAAATGCGTCCAAAACACGAGAAGACTCCGTGGGCTACTCTTCAGATAGCGAACAGTTATTTTGAGCAGAAACCGTCAGACTTTTTCATCTTACCTAACCCCGCAGAAAGAGATATTGAAATAGTGGAAAAAGCAGTTGCCGCTTATGAACTTTATCTTAAAAAATATCAGGAAGATGAGAACAGGAACGAGGGGATTAAACGACTTCAGGAAGCGGAACTTATTCTTATTGAAAAGGATCTGCGAGTCGCGGAATTCTATGCAAAAAAAGACCACTGTCCGGGTGTTCACATGAGAATAAAGCATATAAACGATAACTTTAAGATAACGACTGAAAAGAATCGCAAAAGAATTGCGGAACTTATAGAAGACTGCCCTTTAAAAGCAGAACCTGAAAAGAAAGCAGAACCTGAAAAGAAGGTAGAGCCTGAGAAAGAGGTAAAAAGTGAATAACTCCCTCGATCCCTCTTTAAAAAAGAGGGAGGCTAGTTCAGGTTCCCTCTCTTTTGGAAAGAGAGGGTTAGGGAGAGTTGTGATTTTTTTGGCGGTTCTTTTTTCCTCACTGTTTTTTTCAGCATGTACGATATCTGATGAAGATCGTGAAAATATCCAGAAAGTAATTGAAATAAGGGAATCGCTTTTAAATAAAGGGGATATAAAATCTCTCGGAGCGTTTCTGACTGCTGATTTTCCTAAAAAGAACGACTATCTCAAGCAGCTTAATATGCAGCATTTCTATTTTACCGATTTCGCCTACAGGATCAGGACTATCAAGCCGGGTGAAGCAGAGTCTATGGGTAAGAAAAGTGTATACAGAATCGAGTATAATCTCACTTACAGATCTCCTGAAGACAAGGCTGCGACAGCTTTTATAAATAGAATAGAGAATGTGACCTTTAAAAAGGATGATGTAGGCTGGAGAATTGCCGATGTGGAAGAAGTTAAGGACTCCGGAACGAAGATAGAGCCTGATACAGTTTATGGGATTTTTTTTGCTCTTGATACCCGGAAATCAGCTTTGCTGGCAAAAGATGCGGAACTTTTTAAGACGGTTATTTCTGAAAAATATAAGGAAAGAGATACGTTGATCGAGAACTTCAAGAAAAATCAGGAAGCTTTTTCCCAGATCACCTATAATTTAAAAGCCAGAGATTTTGAAAGCATCTCAAAAGATCGCAAAACTGCAAAAGTTGTTCAGTTCTATGATCTCGGTTTTAGAATTGAAGGCACCAAAGAACTTACTGAAGTTAAAGATCAGAAAGAGATCATCACTCTCGAAAAAGAAGGCGATGTCTGGAAGATCACAGACGGATTGAATTAACTCATCCCCTATCCCCTTCTCTTAAAAAAAAGAAGGGGCGTTTTCAAGTCCCTTTCCTTTTTGAAAGGGAAAGGGATTTAGGGATTGGGTTGAAAGAGAGGGTTAGGGTGAGTTATAGAATCAGTGTTGAACACCCCGGATTTCCATCAGAAACTTCATCATCATTACCGATTTCTTTCTGATCAGTCGCCTCGTCTTCAGTTTCAGAAGTATCTGTTACTGTTGAGTTATCATCCGTCATCTCTTCATCAACTATTTGAGATTCATCATTCTGGGTATTTTCGTCAGGTTGAGTCGCTTGATCAACTGTTTCATTATCAGGTGTTTCACCTTCATCAACTGTTTCATCAGGTGTTTCATTATCCTCATCAACTACAACGGCATCTGCTTCAAAAGATGCGCTCATTGTGTATTCACCGGGTCTGTCGTTTCCTGAGGATGAAAAAGAATCGACAACAATATAATAAGTTCCCGCTTCAATGTGCATGATAATGTTGTGGTCGTCTCTTGCAAGAGCTTCTGTAGCCATTTTATCGCCATCAAGGTTAAGTCCTGAAAGAAGATGAATGTCGTTATCAATGTCTTCACTCTGTATGTCGGTAACGGAGAGATCGATCGTTCCGGGAGTTTCAATAGTAAACTCATAGATCACCTCAGGACCAGTTTCATTCGTTTCAGGTTTTACTGAATAAGTGTCTATTTCAAGGGAGTTCATATTTCTTGTGTTTCCGCTGCTGTAGTAGGGGAACGAGTCAACCACTATAGGGTTGGAGAGAGTTCCCTCAACGTTCGTGTCGTCTTCAATATTGTCGTATCTGATAGGTTTGTAGCCGTTAAGATAGCTCCAGGTGGTTTTTCTGAAAACTGCTTTTCTGTAGTCACCTCCGGCTGCTTCCATTATTACCGGTGACCCGTCTCTGTGATAGTAAGTCAGCATCACGATATGCGAGCCGGCTTTGTTAAATGCGTCGGCTTTTTTCATGTCGGCAGTTGACCCGAGTTCATAGGAAATCCCCTGAATTGTTGAGGTGCCGTATTTTGAAGTCTGTTCCCAGCATCTTGAGACGTAGCCGGAGCAGTCAACTCCTGTAACACAGGCAAGAACTCCGTCTGAGGAGTATGATCCTGCTCCGTATCCCTGAGATATCTTGTCACGGAACTGGTCAATTGAGTCAAATCCGCCCCATTTATATGGAACTCCGATATAATCTCCGACTGAATAGTAGCTTGAGTATCCTGAAGGACAGCTTTGTGATGCTCCGGTCGTATTTGCGGCAGAGCAGCTCCAGTGTTCACGGGTGTAGGTGTCTCCTATAAGAATTGCGGGACCTCTTTCTAAAGCTGAGAGAGATATAGAAAAAAGAAGGATAGCAACTAAATATCTCATTTTGCACCTCCTTTTCCGTAAAGCACTTCAAGTCCTTTTGAAGCTGCATTTATAAGCCAGATCGAGCCATCGGAGTTTATCTGTATTTCACGGAAAGGAAGAAAGATGTCACTTATAGGAAGTTTCGATATGTTTAATAAATTCAAATCATTATCTGTGCTTAACCAGTATCTCTTTACAGTGATAGGATTCATGCTTTCAAGAGTTTCCACAATAAAGTGTAAATTGCCCGATGCATCTTCTGAAATAAACTGCAAAGAGCCTAGACGGGTGTTTTTCACATTGAAGTAATGTTTTTTTCCAGTGACAGTTACAACTGCTTTTTCCATGCTCTTTTTTGTGACAGTTACAGTATCGTCGATCTTTGCACTCAGAGTCTTTTTGATGTCTGCAGACTCACGAAATATCGGTGCCGTTATCTTTTTCTTAAGTACAGAAATAGTTTTAGTTCCCATTATTTTCAAGAGTTCACTACTGTAAAAATTGTAAAGATAGATGCCCGAAGAATCTTTGAGAATATCTATGGTCTGAGGTTTGATCTTCATCTCAGGAGCGAGCTGAATTTTACTTAACTTTGAGCTTTTGAGCACGTTGTTAACACTATCAATGACGTAGATCTTGTCCTTATCAACTAGGAAAGATGAAACGCCGAAGTTTTGCTCATCCTGACCTTTTGCAATATAGATCCCGACCTCGTTATCCTTGTCGCCATAAGGAATTGTCACCTTCTTTTTAAGCGAGTCCGCCTGAATTTTCTTGAAATTGATAGTAAGTTCTGTGGAAAAAAGTGATGCAGAAAAAAGCATCACAAAAATTGTAATTAATAACCTCATGAATCCCTCCTCAAAATTTTCTGACACATGGGTAGTTTAGCTTATGAAGGGATTTTTGCAATATTGG
>CAZTKP010000068.1:0-13631 GCA_964614215.1 uncultured Spirochaetales bacterium
CTGTTGACTACTCTGAACCATGGATGCACCACATCATGTACTCGACCTCCACAAGCAACGGCCTTAATTTTGATGATCCCGTTCAGGTCGATCCGGGACTTTTCAGTTATAAAAATGTGGCGGAACTTAACGAAAACGGCATCTGGGTAGACGATGAGGGTAATGAAATAAAAAGCTATGCATGCTCAAGCAGCATTGTCGAAGATAACGGCAGAATAATAATTCCCGCATACGGTGGTAACAGCCTCAACTTCAGCGCTATGTCAAAAACACCTAAAGGCCCTATAGTATTTTTTATCAGTGAAGACGACGGCCAAACATGGACGATGGAACCTGTCAATGCCGAGGCTCCTGAAAACACATGGCTTCAGGAACCGGCACTGCTTAAAATAGATGAGAAAAGATGGATAATTCAGGTTAGAACAGCATTGGGAGCTTCTCCTTCAGCCAGAGGAGAACTAATGCAGACAGTTTCTAATGACGGAGGAAAAACCTGGAGTGATTATAAAAATCTCGGCGTTGTTGCCCATGCTCCCGAGCTTCTGAAACTTGAAAACGGTGTTATTATAAGTTCCTTCAGATGGCTTGAATGGCTTGATCAGGGAGCCGATATAAAACGTGAAGCCGTGTCAATGATGTATTCGACCG
This sequence comes from uncultured Spirochaetales bacterium, assembly GCA_964614215.1. Taxonomy (GTDB): domain Bacteria; phylum UBP6; class UBA1177; order UBA1177; family UBA1177; genus CAZTKP01. Next base: position 649 of record CAZTKP010000068.1, read on the forward strand.
ATAAAGGTGAGACATGGTCAGATCTAATTGAGATAGAGGACTGCGGTCTAGTTGAATGCGGATATCCGGGAATGCTTGAACTTGATAACAACCGAATACTGGTTGTGTATTATTCACCTGGAGGTCTGGGAATAAGATCAGTTGTTATAAAATTTGAAGAATTGTATAAAAACTAAACTGGTACAAAAACTCCCTCACCTTACAACGAGACCTCTTAAAAAAACATAACTATTCGTTTTTATTAATCATTATTGAATAAACATTAGATTGACTTCTAGACTTTTTATAATATAATTAGGGCAGGGAATGTTTAAGTTTTGGAGAACTCATGGGAGACGGTTTCCTTAAAAAACTCGGAGATGTTCTGAAAAGAGATGTCTCGACCGTGCTTACAGCTGATTCAATGAAAAAGATCGGAAAGTTCGTCAATACAGATGTAAGCGACATCGTGGGAGATGCAAAAGCTGCCAAACTCCTGCGCGAAATAGAAAAAAGACCTGACAAACTCAGCTCATATGTTGAACTTGCCGAAATATACACCGCACTGAAAAAACCGGACAAGGCTGCGGATATATACATAGGTCTTGCCCAGAAACACATGGATACCAAAAACTCATCTCAGGCGACCTACTTCCTGAACATGGGACTTAAGATCTTTCCTGAACACGGACCACTTAACATGCTCAGCGCCGATATGGATCTCAGAATGGGCAGATACTCCGATGCTCCGGAGAAATATAGAAAAGCTGTAAAGTACTTTATATCAAAAAATGATAAGATGACCGGGATCTATCTACTGAAAAAGATCAAGGATATGAACCGGGCTGAACATAAAGACATGCTTAATCTCGCAGGACTTCTAATTGACCAGAAAATGAGCGGCGAAGCACTGGACATACTCAATTCACTAAGAGCAAAGCTTAAAGCAAAAGATAACGCACAGAAAGATCTTGAAGCATGCCTTATGATGCTTCATCCTTTAAAAAAAGACGATGTGTCCATCCTTGTTGATCTGGTTGAGATCAGGATCGATATGCAGGAATGGGAAAGAGCTCTGGCTCTCTTAAAAAAACTTCTTGCGGGAGACAGAAAGAACATTTCGCTTCTGAAAAGGCTGGCTTTCGTTTATAAAAGCATGGACGATATGAAAAGTTACATTAAAACTTTCAGAGTAATAGCAAATCTATACGGGGAACAGGGAAATCTTGTATACAGAAATATCTACTATCACAAGATATTAAAACATCTTCCCAACGATGTTGAAGCACTTTCTGTGCTTAATATGGACGACAAACTCAGAGAGAATATTGACACCAAGATAGAAAACACCGACTCTAAGATCAAGATGGTGGATTTTGACTCTTAATTAAATCAAAAACTGACAATTTTACATTGCCTATTTAAGTTAAAGGAGTACAATAGAATGTTTGCGTTTTTTAGACTTTAGAAACTAATCCATATTGGAGGTCATGATGAGAAAGGGAACATTAACAACTATTATTACAATGCTGGCTGTAATGCTGCTTGTTTTTTCCGGTTGTAACACAACCAGTAATAACGATAACGGCGATACAGGCAATACCGGGAATACTGACGACACGGGTAATACCGGCGACGACACAGATTCCGGCAATACCGGTGATACCGGTGACACAGGTGATACCGGTGACACGGGAAATACAGGAGACACCGGAAATACCGGAAACACAGGCGATACCGGCAATACCGGTGACACAGGAACCGACGGTATGATCTCAAAGATCCAGAAAGGAGAAGTGGCACTTGATACGGAAGTTACTTTTGAAGCAGTTGTCGTAGGTATTGTCTATTATCAGAACGACAGCTACGAAAATACAAGCATAAAAGGCATGTATGTTTCCGAGATAATTGAAAGAGCTCTTCCCTATACAGGCATTTATGTTTTTATAGACGGAACTGCGGAACTGGATGCTTTTGCTATCGGGGATCATGTTGAAATTACAGGTGTATACAAGGAATACTTCGAAAGTTCACAGATCGAGACCGACAATGACGGAATTTCAAAACTTGGAACCGCCGACGTTCCTAAACCTGCTGAAATTGATGATCCTTCAACCGTTTCAACTCCTTTCGAGCTTAACGGATCTGAATGGGAACCGACAACAAACCACGGAACAGATGCTGAAAGTTATGAGAGTGTTCTTGTAAAAGTTACTGACGTTGAAGTCACAAATCAGGATATCGGTCACGGCGGATGGATCGTAACAGGCGATCTTGCAATAGACAAGATGATGTACTATTACGAAGGTGATAGAAACGAAGGCGTTAAGTTCAAAAAGATCAAAGGTGTTCTTGTTTATTCATACGATGCTTTCAGACTTGCGCCGAGAGAAGCTGACGACCTTGAAGAAGATGCTGGCGATACAGGTGACACAGGCGACACAGGTGATACCGGTGACACAGGTGATACAGGTGACACAACCGTGGCCGATATACAGCAGGGAAATGTTGCAGACAAAGCTGCTGTAAGTCTTGATAAAGTTATGGTTCTCAGCCCTGCTCATAAACATTCAGGAAGTCCCACCACATGGTCTTTTTATGTAGGAACAGGTTCAGCAGGCGACTACTCAGGCGTCATGGTGTTTAAAATGGTTGAAGGGAACTCCTTCCCTTACTCAGAAGGTGACTGGTTATCAATCTCCGGAGCTGCTGGAGAATATTCATCAAACTATGATCACTATCAAATACAGAACGCATCAAATGAAGTCGGACCAAATGAAATTAAAAAACTTGCTGATGCCCCTGGAACAGTTCCTGCTGCAACAACAGTTACAGTTGCTGATCTTATGGATAAATCAAAGCATGGAAAATACAGAGGATCTCTTGTGACAGTTGAGAACCTGACTGTTTTATCCGGACCTGATTCAAATGGAAATTATGTGCTTTCAGATAATCTTGGATTATCTCCATACCTTTTAGAAAGCGACTTTTCCGGCATCTCTAATGGAGACAATTTTTCTTCGATTACAGGAATCTTTGATGTCAATTTTGATAAGCCATCAATTCTCCCGAAGAGTGCAAGTGACGTTGTTAAAGACTAAAATAGAGGAAAAATGAAAAATCTAAAAATTATCATTCCTCTCTTTTTTTTTGCGCTTAGTTTAACTTCATGTATTGAGAACAGCTATGGGGAAGCTCCCGTTGACAGGAGTATTCCCCAGAAGCTTGTTATTCTTCATTCTACCGACACACATTCCAAATACCTTCCTTTCTGGATGGAACCGAACATGTTTGACAGAGAAATGGGATTAAGTTCCAAAAATCCTCCATGCTGGGATCTCGACTACAGCGGAGGAGCATCATACTGCAATGGAACTTACGAGGTAAATACCGGAAAATACCGTGTTTATGAGAATGGAAGATACGAGTATTACGACAAAGCGGAATTAATAGAGAAAGGATATTACGATCCGGAGAATCCGTCACTTGTCATTGAGGATATCAATGAAGACGGAGCATGCGATGTTCTTGACTGTCAGAGATGCTGGGACAAGAATTCCAACAACATCTGTGACAGCGATGAGGACGTTGACGGAGTTCCAGGTTGCGATACCGGTGACTGCGAAGCACAGAAAGATATCCAGACCGTTGCCATGTGCTGGGACACCACCGGCGCAAATGATGGCGGACCTAACGGCAAATGTGACAAGAGCGACGATATCAATCACGATCACGTCTGCGGATATGATGACTGTGCTCCTGTTTACGATAAAAATCACAATAAGAAGTGCGACTACCCTTACGATACTATAAACCTCACATGGAAAGACGAGAATGGTCAGCCTATTCTTCTGGAAAACTCCGCCGATGAAAGTAGTTACAATCAAAGGATCGTTACTGCAAAACAGAACAGTGAGGATCTAAACCGGGATGGTGTCTGTGACTACAGTGACTACCGTCCGGGACTTGTGAATACCGGTGGCGTTGCAAGAGTTAAGACCATTGCAGATCAGATTAGAAAAGAGCACGGAAATATACCTGTAATGCATCTTGACAGTGGTGACACTTTTCAGGGTGCACCTCAGTTCAATTTGTATAAAGGTGAGATCGAGATGAGATCTCTTCAGATGCTTAATATCGATGCAATGGCAATTGGAAACCATGAATTTGATAACGGGACTTCTGCACTGGTCTCAGCTTACGGCAAATCAGGCGGATTTCCACTTCTTGCTTCTAACTACCTTTTCGAATGGGACACGCATAAAGGACTTATGGATATTACATCTCCGTATATCATTCTGACAAGAGGTTCCCTGAAGATCGGTATTATCGGTATTGGTAACGACTCATCCCTCAACTCCATCTATCAGCTTGGCGGGAGTCTGGGATTCAATGCTATGGAACCGATAGCAGCGGCAACAAATTATGTCAACATTGTCAGACCTTTAGTCGATATAGTCATTCTTCTGAGCCATCAGGGACTTGACGGTGACTATGAACTTGCTGAAAAAGTTCCCGGTGTTGACATTATTCTTGGCGGACATCATCACGTCATTCTCGACCCGGTCAAGATCATGGAAGGCCCTGACGGACGCGATGTACTTATTGTGCATAGCGGAGTAAACTACAAGGCTCTCGGGGAACTAGAGATCGCCGTTCAGAACGGAAAAGTTGTATGGCACGACTACAGAACCCATGCTATTACAGATGACATCATGCATGATCCGGATATGGAGAATATGCTTGCACCTTACATTGAAGGTCTTGAATATACTCAATATATCACAAAAATCGTAGGAAGGGCCACCTCCACCATAACAAGGAATGACCCTTCGGGTGGTGACAGTCCTCTAGGGAACATCGTTACAGATGCAATGATGCAGCATGAGCTTGCAAGAGCTCAGTTCTGTGTTACGAACTCAATGGGAATCAGAGCCGATATTCCTACCGGAGACATCACGCTTGAAAAACTCTACGAGGTCTTCCCGTTTGAGAACACAATCACAACTATGTATCTCAGCGGAAACGAGCTGAAAACGATGTTCGATTACGTTGCGAGACGTTCCGCCTCCAGAGGCTGTAAAACTCAGATCCAGGCGGCAGGAATAGGTATCGAACTTGACTGCTCTCCAAGTGAGGAACTTCAGAACAAACATGACTCCTACGCTCTGACAAAATGTCTCCAGATCGGAGATACCATTGTCATTGATAATTACGAAGTTGTTCAGCCTCACATGATCTTTAAAATGGCTACAAATGATTACATGGGGCGTGGAGGCTCAGGTTTCTACATGCTTGAGTACAACACGACCAGGCTGGATACATCCGTTTCGCTCAGGGATGCTGTGATGTCCTATATTGAAGAGAAAGGTGAAATAGATCCTACGGATTATCTTTCAGGTCAGACGGATGAGAACGAGTGCGGTCAGGGCAAAAGAATAAGAATGGTTAACTGAGGTAACAATGAAAAAAATAATTACTACACTACTTATCTCAGCATCATTTTTTCTAGGCTCATGTCTTGGAGTAAAGGGAAATCCCAAACCTGAAAACACAGGTTTTGCTTCATATAAAGTGGAGTTTGCCGGAGATTTCGATCCCGGAACTTCCGAAAACAGACTTGAGGCTCAGGGAACTTTTGAGCTGGCGATTAATGTTACAGCTCTTGATTATGATGGTGAGATAGTCAGTGACTACAACGAAACAGGAGAAGTAGAGCTCCAGTTCGGAAAGCTGAATTCTGTCAAACGGATTGAATTTAAGAACGGTATTTCAGAAAACTTTGCCGTTGAAATGAAATACTCCGTTGATAAAGAAAGGATCGTTGTGCATGAACTGGTCGTAGATGAGGAGAACAGCACCGAAACTTCAACTGTTTACAAAAGAACGGGAAAACTTGGCGTTTCTCCGGAGATCTTTATAGAGCCTGCAACTATTTCAGAGATCCAGAGCAACAACTCTGGATCCAAAGGTTTCGACTCGAAATATAACGGCAGAAACATTACTTTAAAGGGAAAGGAAATGGTCGTTATCGCTGTTCTTGAAGGTGGATTCTACCTCAAGGAAGTCGGGGTGGATGACTACAGCTCCATCTATCTTTACACCTACAGCACCCCCTATGTTGACGACCCGAGTGTCGGTTATACGCTTCCGGTAGGATCGGTTATTGAGGAGGCCAACGGTTCGGTCTACGAGTTTTTCGGTTTCACGGAAATGAGTTTTCCGACATTTAAACCGAAATATGTGGAAAAGAACGGTAAGACTACGATCCTTGTGGACAAATCACTTGTGCCTGAACCTTACGACGTTACGGACATTCTTTCCTCCAGTGATGAGATGGAAAAGAAGGAAGCTCTTATCGTGAGCGTCAAAAATGTTCATGTTGAATGGTTTAACGAGAACGATGACAGTTTCGTTGAATACGGACAGTTCCCGGTAACAACCGAATCCGGTGCGAACATTATGGTGACAACACTTTATACTGCGCCTTCCTTCAATCCTGTGGGTGAAAGAGACAGAGAAACCAAAAAGAGATTTAATTTCACGGGGGTTCTCAAGCAGCATACAAGTGCCAGACCATCTAACTGGATACTGGTGCCCAGAGACAGCAATGATATTGAAGAAGTTGAATAAATTTGGAGAGTTAAATGAAAAGAATCACATTTTTACTGATCCTGTTCCTTGCTATTTCCCTCTCAGCTCAGGAAGCTGAAGATAACGCTAAGGAAACTGACCAGGAACAACCTGAAAAGACAGAGGCAACTGCTCAGGAAACTGAAGAAGAAGCTCCTGCTGAAGCGACTCAACCTAAAACAGTTGAGGAAATTCAGGAAAAACAAACTCCTGAACCTGAAAAAGTCACAATGACCAAAGAAGAGATCCAGAAAATGGTTCAGTCTATGGTTAATGAAGAGCTTGAAAAAAGAGATGCTCAGAAAAAGGCTGAAGAAGAAAAAAAAGCAGCTGAAGAAGAAAAAAAGGAAGAAAAGAAGTCAATCCGTAAAAGAGACGGTCTTATTGAACCGAGCTATCTTAAAAATACTATCACATTTATACTTGGAGATGACAATCTCAGGGACGACAGCATGTACTCCCCGGCTACTGACGTAGGCCAGCGTTACGAGTATGAGAATTTCGGTCAGAGAGTATACGGTTATACAAACAATATAAAAAGTGCGACAAAGATGTCTCTTCTTTATGAAAACAACAGCTTTATTGAGAATCTTACAACCAGAGCTGCTCTTAATTTCCAGATTGCAGCAAGAATGGCCGGAATAGATGATTCCGTAGACACAACTGTCAAAGAGTACGGATCATATCTTGAACTTGACTACAGACATCCTTCGACCAACAGATTTAAACTCACGTTCTACCCATACAGTGCTAACAGTATCGCAATAGGATTTTTCAGAGCTCTTAGATGGGGTTACGGACAGGAAGCCTACCCTCAGCAAACAACAAAAGCACTCGTTCCGGGATTTCAGGCACTTTACGGATACGGTGATCTGTCTTTTTACTTTGGATTCAAAACCCATGCTCAGGCAGATGTTGATAAACTTGCAGGCGAACTTGTTGAAATGGAAACCACGTACTCATACTACGGCGGTGTTACCTATCATAATAAAGATATAGGTCTGAGAACTCATCTTCAGGGTGCTTTTATTGATAAGGGTGACAACGTAAATGTCCCTGAATCAATTCTTGCTGACCCTGATGATGACAGGATACTTTCTTACGGCATTGATGTTTTTGCTGAATATGTATGGGGTTCCCAGTTCGGAGATCCTCTCGGAATTTCAAACTACACAGATGGTGCATGGATAGTTCCGGATTACTCCACTAAACTCGCTTTCAGAGCAAGGGCTGAATACCTTTTTCAGGATGAAAGACTTGAGAACGCTGACTACATGTCAATTCAGAATCAGGGAAACATAACACCCATCACTGACAACTTCATGGCACATGGAGCAATGGTTGAGCTTGGGCTCCGTTACCGCTGGATAAGAGCAATGTTTACATACACTTACAGAGATCTTCCGTTCATGGTCTTCGATGCTCCCGGGGTTGAACCTTTTCAGACAATTTCAAGCGAAGCAGATCAGTCACCTGAACACACCTTTGTTCTTAACACTGACTTCAACATTCAAAACTTCTGGATTGGTCTCAGCTACGGATTTAAAATTCCTGCAACTTACACAGTTTATGACGCAAACGGTCAGAAAAACGTGACAGTAATTAAGGAAAGACTTTCTTCAGATGCAGTAAGTACCGCTTGTGACAGAACAAGAGAAGTTCTTCCCGCTGGACAGTCGGCACTTAATATTCAGTATATCCGTGCAGACCTTAAATACAGATTCGGTGATGCAGTTTCAGCAATGCTTCAGTACACTTTCACACAGGACCATAACAGATCTTTACTTGTTGAGGAAACCAATTCAAATGGTGAAGGAACAGGCAAACTCATAACTGACTGGGATAAAGAGGAAGTCAAAAATATTCACGGAATCATGTTCCTCGTTGAGGGAAGATTCTGATGGCTGGAGCAATTACTCACTCCAAAGCTTTCAGGTTCAGAAGATTCCTTAACTGGTTTCCGCTTGGCTTAAGTTACGCATTTCTCTACATGGGCCGATATAACCTCACGGTTTCAAAGATGGCCCTCGGAAAGGTGATGTCAAAGGAAGATTTCGGCATCATTTTCGGTGCGGGAACTGTGACTTATGCCCTCTCATTTCTTCTTAACGGACCGCTGACGGACAAGATCGGCGGCAAGAAAGGAATGATGATAGGTATCGGCGGTGCGGCTATAATGAACGTCATTATGGGTATCTACATCAGCACCTTTGATGCGGCAAATGCCGGTGAGCATAACTTAAGGCTTGTCTTTGCTATCCTTTATTCGCTTAACATGTACTTCCAGAGTTACGGAGCACTTTCCATCGTGAAGGTCAATTCCCACTGGTTCCATGTTAATGAAAGAGGAGGTTTCGGCGGTATTTTCGGAACAATGATCTCAAGTGGTATCTTTTTCGCGTTCACTGTGAATGCGTGGCTGCTCGGAATGCTTGTTGAGCCCGGAACAACCGATCTTGCAATGACAAAATGGGTTTTCTTCGCCCCTGCAATTCTGCTTGGAATAATGTTCGTAATTGAATTCTTTCTGCTTAAGGACTGCCCTTCAAAGGCGGGCCTTACAGATTTTGACACATGCGATGCTTCAAGCGGAGAAGAGGGAGTCGACGTTCCTATTCTCACAATTATGAAGAGAGTTATCACCAACCCGATAATTCTCACAATCGCTCTAATTGAGTTCTGTACCGGAATTTTAAGAAACGGTGTCATGCACTGGTTCCCGATCTACGGGAAAGAAATACTCAAGCTGCCCAAAGACAGCTGGCTCAGACACGGTTCATGGTCACATATCGAGATCGTGATCGGACTTTTCATAGTTGCAGTTATCTTCTTCATCCTTGCTTCAAAAGCAACTGGCAAAAAGAAGGTATGGTTCTTCATTTCAGGCGGACTGATGTTCCTTGCTCCGTTCATGATGGGCGGATGGGGAGGAATCCTCATGGTTGCAGGAGTCATCGGCGGAAACGTCGCAGGCTGGGTCAGCGATATGATCTTCCAGTCAAGAAGAGCACCGACAGCAGGCGGACTTTACGGTGTCATGATCTTTGCTGTCATACTCATGTACTTTTCGCTTGACAATCCACTTCTGCTTGGAGTTTCCGTGTTCATTATCAGTCTGTGTGTGATCGGTACTCACGGAATGCTTTCAGGCACAGCGACAATGGATTTCGGAGGCAGAAAAGGTGCTGCAACGGCAGTCGGAATGATCGACGGATTTGTATATCTGGGCACAGGCGTTCAGTCCTTCGCCCTTGGTTACATCACTTCCACGAACTGGAACTGGTGGCCGCTTTTCCTTCTTCCTTTCGCCATTGTCGGATTTTTACTTTCACTTAAGATCTGGAACTCTAAACCGGGACAGAAGGCAGCTCACTAACGGAAAATCTTCACATGAACTCTTTCTATAAACGCGCATTTAAACTTGCACTTCCTATAGCAATGCACAGTCTGATAATCTCCTCCATCAACATGGCGGATGTTTTTATGATCGGACAGCTTGGTGAAACTTCGATCGCAGCTCTCGGCATCAGCAATCAGCTCATGTTCATGCTCATTTTGTTCCTTTTCGGAGTATCAAGCGGCGGACAGATCTTCGTCGCACAGTTTTTCGGTAAAAAGGACAAGGCAAATCAGGACAGAGTTGTCGGCATAATGCTGCTTCCCGCTCTTACCATCTCAATTATCGCAATGATCGGTGCAACACTCTTTCCAAAGCTCATAATGTCCGTCTTCAGTAACGATGAAACTGTATTAAATCAGTCAGCAACCTATCTTATGATCGTGGGTCTCAGCTATCCGCTGACCGCTGTTGCCTTTATTTTCAATACGGTGTGCAGAAGCACGGACAGGCCGAACTTTCCCATGTATACGTCCTTTGCAACGCTTCTCATCAACATTTTTCTTAACTGGGCACTCATCTTCGGGAACCTGGGATTTCCGCAGCTGGGTATAAAAGGCGCAGCCATAGCGACATTTACCGCAAGGAGCATCGAGACGATCATCACGCTTGTTCTTATCTACAGCTCAGATTCAAAAGCCGCCGCAAAATTCAGGGACATGTTCGATTTCAAAGCTGACCTTGTCAGGAAAGTGGTGAAAACATCACTGCCCGTTTTCATAAACGAAATAACATGGGCTAGCGGAATACTTGCACTTAACATCGTTTTTGCGAGACTTGGAACTCAGGCCATCGCAACCATCAACATCATGGATAGCGTGGGAAGACTCTCTTTTGCTGCCTTTATCGGAATTGCACATGCGGGCGGAGTAATGCTCGGACAGGATCTTGGCGCAGGAAAAATGGATAAAGTCTGGGACGATTCCAGAAAATTCTCTTTCCTCGCTGTCGGAATCGGAATAGTCATGTCTCTGGGACTCGCCGTTTTCGCTCCGACAATAGTTTCAATCTACAGCATATCTGAGACTGTTTTCAACTATGCTGTAAAAACTATCTATGCATGGGCGTTCATATTACCGCTTGTAGCATTTAACTGTTTGAATATAGTTGGAATTCTGCGAAGCGGTGGCGACACGAAAGCAGCACTCTGGATCGATATCGGAGCACTCTGGGCAGTCGGAGTCCCTCTTGCAGTAATCGGAGCCTACTACCTCGAACTTCCAATCTACCTCGTCTACCTCATGGCGAAAGTTGAGGAAGTCATCAAATTCATCCTCGGAACACACAGATATATTTCAAGGAAGTGGATCAGGAATCTTGTGGAAGAGTTTTAGGTCTTTTCTGACCTTTGACCTTTCCCTAAATCCCAAATGCAGGGGCGGATCTGCGTATCCGCCCGGGTTGATACATGGATCAACCCCTACGATTAAATTGAAACCGCTTCCTTTCCCTTTAGGGGAAGGAGTGAGGAAGAGGTCTCTTTTGACCTCTCCCCTTGATCCCCTCACCTAAAGGCAAGGGGGAATACTTCAATTCAAACTTCCTATAATTTCTGCAATCTTTTCAAGGACTTTATCGACATCTCCTTCAACTTCTTCATTTGTAAATCTGAGAATCTTGCATCCTAAACCTTCTAGTGCTTTTTGTCTTTCAAAGTCCTTTTCTTTCTGAAATTTATGAATATCTCCATCCAACTCTATGACGAGCCCATTCTTTATACAGTAAAAATCAACAATAAAACGGTCAATTATGTGCTGTCTCCTAAATTTCACACCCAACTTCCCGGCTCGGAGTTCTTCCCATAAAATCCTCTCTGCCTCCGTAGGATTTTCTCTCATTTCAAGAGCAGCCTCATATAAAGCATGGTAAACCTCTTTACTTTTTACCGCTGAGATAACTTTGGGATTGTGCTTTGACATTTGAGTCTCATCAATAATCTATAATCGAATTTATTTTATCAGGTTTTCATATATTGCAAAGTGATTTTTTGACCTTTCCCTAAATCCCAAATGTAGGGGCGGATCTGCGTATCCGCCCGGGTTGATACATGGATCAACCCCTACGATTAAATTGAAGCCGCTTCCTTTCCCTTTAGGGGAAGGAGTGAGGAAGAGGTCTCTTTTGACCTTTCCCTAAATCCCTTACCTAAAGGCAAGGGACTTAAAACCGATTTTCCCAAATTGAAACTGCTTCCTTTCCCTTTAGGGGAAGGAGTGAGGAAGAGGTCTCTTTTGACCTTTCCCTAAATCCCTTACCTAAAGGCAAGGGACTTAAAACCGATTTTCCCAAATTGAAGCCGCTTCCTTTCCCTTTAGGGGAAGGAGTGAGGAAGAGGTCTCGTTTAGGGCATCGCCTCATGAAGTTCGTGGATGAAATACCACTGTTCAGGGTATTTCTCGACTCGTTTTCCAAGTGAATTATAGAAACTCTGGATGATGTTTCCGTCTTTCATGTAGTGTCTGTCAAGTTCAAATCTGAACGTATCTTCTCCGGTTCTCACAACGAATGGAGTGACAAGGATTATCTTTTCATCGTTATATTTTTTCAGGATGAGATCCATACCGCTTCCGCCGACGATCTTTTTGCCTAACAGCTCAACTTTACTAGAAAACTCATTGCTTTCATCAAAGACATTTGAGAGAATTCCTCCACGCAGAAGTGTGCTGAACATTTCCCACGGGACATCGACATCAGGGTCTGCGATATTGATAAGTTTTGTTTTTCCAATTCCAAATTTTTCGGAGATCTTTAAGGAGTTATCTTTTATTATTGATCCGACTGGTTCAGGGAATTTTCCTACCGAAGCAATATCAAGCCCGTTCATCATCAGGCTGATGCCGACAAAGTAAGAAGCTCCGAAGTGACTGTGAGCGACAAAGACAGGAACGTTCCTCTCATCAGCCTCTTTAAAAACCTCCATCGTGTTTCCATAATCAATACGGTTTTTTGCCACCCAGTGCATTTCAAAGATCTT